>CAYFXA010000001.1:0-71580 GCA_964347135.1 uncultured Gammaproteobacteria bacterium
TCCATTGGTTGCCGAAGCGCTTCAAGAACATGACGGGGAAATTCAGGAAATTCATCAAGAAAAAGAACACCACGGTGAGCCAAAGAGATTTCGCCTGGCATTGGTCGGGTACCGCCGCCAATCAAGCCAATTCTTGAGGTCGTGTGATGGGGAGCGCGAAAAGGGCGCTGAGCAAGAACCGAAGCGCCTGGGGGCAGGTTACCAGTAATGGAATAGATTTTGGTTACTTCCAAAGCCTCTTCTTCAACCAAATCAGGCAAAATTCCTGGCAAAGCCCGAGCAAGCATTGTTTTCCCAGCTCCTGGAACGCCTCTCATAAAAACATTGTGTCCACCAGCCGCCGCAATTTCCAAAGCTCTTTTAACGTGCTCTTGGCCTTTTATCTCTGCCATATCAAATTCGGCTTCGAAATCAGCAACGAGTGATTTGAAACCAATGTATTTTTGGGGAGTAATCTTCTTAATACCATCCAAATGATTAAAAAGGGACAACAGGGATTTGAGAGGATAAATTCTAATTCCTTCTACAATGGCGGCTTCTTTGGCATCGATTTCAGGAAGAAAAATTCTTTTCTTCTTTTTTTCTTTGGCTAATAAAGCCATGGGAAGAATGCCGTTGGTATGGCGGAGAGAACCATCCAGGGAAAGCTCACCCAGGACAAGAGCGTCTTTTAAATTAGCCTTTATTTGCCCCGAAGCCATTAACAACCCTAAAGCAATTGGCAAGTCATAAGCCGGTCCCTCTTTTGGCAAATCTGCTGGAGCTAAGTTAACCGTAATTCTTTGGGTGGGAAATTCAGCACCAGAGTTTTTAATAGCGGCTCTCACTCGCTCTTTTGATTCTTCAACCGCTTTATTTGGCAAACCAACAATGGTAAAAGAAGGTGAGCCTCTCTCAGCAATATCAACCTCAACTGTGACAGGAATCGAATCAAGCCCAACCGTGGCGCCAGAAGTAACCTTGGCAAGCATTAGTTAGATGATAGCAAAAGATTGAACCCGCTGCACATTGTTCCCCTTGACTAACTTTTTTCTGGATGTTAGACAAGGGATGCAAATGCCTAGGCAAATAATGCCAAAGCGAATACGTCGCTGTATAACATGTTATGTAAAAACACATCGAAGATTTTGGGATGGACCTGAGTGTCCAGTTTGTTGTTCATCTGAAGGTTTTGTGGAAAGCGCACACGGTGGTTTATCAGAAAGAGAATTAAGAGAACTTTTAGAAAAACCAGATATAGGAAAGGAGCGAGAATAGCTAAATGTCATTTAGGGAAAGTTCAAAAAGAAAATCAATTATTGCTTTGATTTTTCTAAAGCTAACCAAACTCCAACAGCTGTTGTTCTAAAATATCTCTTTGCAGCATCAATTAATTCCTGCTCATCTCCCTCATATTTCACCCATTTTCTGCAAAAATCCACTATCTCATCAACGGTTGGTGGATGTAAAGGAAGGTCAATAATAATAGGAAGATCTGGATGCTTCTCTTTTTCTTCGAGAACCCAATTGGCAAAATGTTTAAGTCCCTCTCGAGCTTCCTGAATACAGTCCTCTTCTAATTCAGGAAATTCTTGTGATCCGTCAAGTATCAGCAGTAATTGAGAAATTCTTTTTACTTCTTCTCGCCCAAAAACATTCATTGTTCTATTGGTAATCCCAAAAGGAAGAAGAACAAGTTTTTGGTCCTCAGGAGTTATGTAACAGGAAATAAGTTCCTTTGGTTCTTCTGGAGGGAGGGGAAAAGGAATATCAACTCTAAATTCTTCTAACAAGTCCTCTTGTTCTTTTTTTGGTTCTACCATTGAAGATTTGGGGGACAGTAAGGGTATTATAACATTTAGACTCAATCTAGGATTCCCAAAGAAGGTTAGAAACTAACTCAACTCAAGGTTGGCCTTCCAACTCTAATAAGTTCTTAATTACTTTAAGAATATATTGCTTGTTTGTTTCGCTTCTACCTCCATTCTTTACTACCGATCTCGCCATTTCAGCAAACTGTTCTCTATCTTTTAGAGGAATTACGTGAGACTCACATCCAAAATATCCAAACCTCTTTTTTAACTTTTCATATCGAGCCTCAACCGCTTCTGCTCTTTCAATGGCTTCTGCTTCATCTAAAATTTTCATTTTCCTTTTACCCCAATCTGTTTCATAAAAAAGGGCTTTTCCTGGCAAATCATCAAAATGGAAAACAACAACCAGAGTTTCTAGGGGTAATCTAATCTCTAATCCTAGCAATTCGCGCGCTACCTGAAGATTTGACGGTTCTTTTCTAGGTCTTTCATTTAACATTTTAGGTTGAAAGTTTTTGGGGCAGCGAGAATATTATAGCACTTTAAAACAACAACCTATCCTCAATACACGATTCTTAGAAAAGGTTCTAGGAAAAAGGAGTTTCCATTGTGGATGAGGTGAGAACCAGTTTTATTCAGATTGACTAAGGTTTCAAGCCGCTCTTCCTCCTCTTTGCTTCATATAGCAATCTCGACAATAAACTGGTCTATCTCCGCTTGGTTTAAAAGGAACTTCTGTTTGCTTGCCGCAAGTGGCACAAACTACGCTATAAAGCTGACGACCGGATTGATCGGTTCCCGCTGGTTTAGCTTCTTCACCCGCTGGGGCAGCTGGGCTGCTGGCGGGCTCTTCTGTTTTAGGCTCTTCAACTTTTGGTTCTTTAGCTGGTTTATCTTTATCTGCCATTAATAATCACCTCCTTTCGCAAGTAATTTCTTTTAGTGTAACAAAATGTTCTTTATTTTCAAAACAGCAGTCAACTATCCCCTCTTATAATTTTTGCTATAATAAAAACGTATGAAACAAGATGGACTCCAGAAAAAAGTTCAAGACAATCTTAAAACAGGCGAAAAATTTCTAGACTTCCTTTCTGAAGAAATTCAAAAAAGTTCGCGAATAAACATAGGGTTAATGAATCTTTTTACTTCTGCCTTAAAAGAAGAGCAAGAAAGATACAGTGATTTTCAAAAGAAATATGCTGTTTGGGTAAAAGAAAATTTTGTTTTGAGAAGAGAACTGGTTTTTACTAGTGATGAAAAGATTGAACAAAGAAAACAATTACTCGCCATGCTTGAAGACGAAGCCAAAACCGTTGACAGTCTTTTTGACTCCTGGGAAGATTCGGTGGAAGGGCATCAAACTGCAAAAACTAATACTTTGAAAGTAACAATTCCTTTGATTGCCGTAATTATTTCCCTACTTTCCTTCATCATTGCTTTATTAAAGTAAAAGAGGTTCTTAGGCAATAATAAAAGTAAGAAGAATGAGAAGAATAAAGAAAACTAGCCAGGCGATAGTATAAACAACTAATTTCAAAGCCTCAATTGTCTGTTTTTTCTCCCAGAACAGAATAAAAGGATAACCTAAAATAATGAGTGCGGAAATTAGAGCTGAAGCAACAAAAAGAACTAAAAAAAGAACTGGTCCTAAAAAGGTTAACATAGGACCAAACCATCTATCTCCTTGCCACATTAAAAGCCCGACTAGGCAACAATAAAGCACCAAACCCAAAGCTTGGAAAAAAGCAAGAAATGGTAAAGAAAACTTTTTTTTCTTTTTAAAGAGTCGACACATCCTAGTTATTATATCATTTTTTCGCTAAATTTAATTTATCCAAAACCAGTTTAACTTCTTCCTCTGGTGCCATTTTGTCGGTTTCAATAACGAGGTGAAAATAGCGCTTGTCAAATTGGTCTTTGATTTTGTAAAGGCGCTGGTGTTTTTCAATTGTGGTTTTGTCGCGAAAAGTTACTTTTTCTCTTGCCTCTTTCTTTGAGACTCTCTCTCTTTCGGCAAATCTTTCTATTCTTACCTCTAAAGGAGCAACGCAAAGAACTCGAAAAACATGAGGTAAGTCTCTTGTTAACCAGCCAGCTAACCAACCTTCATAAACGATTTTCTCCTCTTTTTCAAGCATTTCTCTTGCTTTTTCATCCACTTCTTTATCAATCTCATCAGGAATGTCTTTGTAGCGCTCAATCGGCCAGCCTTTCTCTTGGCAATACTGTCGCATTATTTCTCCAGCCGTATGAAAACGCCAGCCCAATTTTTTGGCTAATTCCCAGGCTAAGGTAGTTGAACCAGAAGCAATTATCTTTCCGGAAACAGCAATATTTTTATATTTCATTAGAGCTGAATTAAAGTGTTTGTTGCTTCATCCCAACACTCGGGAACCATACTCGTGGGAAAATTGTAACCTTCAATATCAGCACACATAACACTGCCATTACCATCAGCCACAATAATCCAGCCACTGCCATCATTGTAAGCCAACCACCAGGCACCGCCGATTTCTCCAGCAAATTTAACCCCTCCATTGGCATAAGTGCCGGTATTTTGATCAATCGTTGCCGTTATATCAGCAAGAGGCTTATTGTATTTTTCCGCAAAAGCCTCTTTAATCTGTTCAAGATCCGATTTTGATTCTTCTTCCACGGCTGGAGTTTCTTCTGGTGTTGGCGAAGGTATGACTTCCGGAGTAGCAACGGGTGTGGGTTCTGGAGTTGGCTCAGCAGTTGAAGTACCTAATCTTATTGTCCACCACAAAAATCCACCGCCAATGATTGCGAGCATAAGAAAAACAATAGCGATTATTAAAATGGGTCTATTACCCATATTGAAACGTCACCTCCTTTCAAATAAACAAAACTACTATTCCTAAAACCAAACAGTAAACACCGAAGAGCCAAAGTTTGGCGCTTAACAAGGCTTTTTCAAGAATTTTCAGGGCTCCATAGCCCACTGCTCCAGCAATAACCATCCCCAAAATCCCTTGCTCTAAATAACCACAAGGAGAATAAATTAAATCCGGTATTTGTAATACCAAGGCTCCCAAAATCGCGGGAACAGCAAGATAAAAGGAAAATTGAAAAGCGGTTTCTCTATCAAGCCTTCGCCACAAACCAGAAACAATAGTTGCCCCTGAACGAGAAATTCCAGGTAAAATGGCCAATGCTTGAAAAGCGCCAATGAACAGAGCGTCTGACCACTTCAAATGGCTAAAGCGCCGATTTAATTGCTTAAACTGCTTGCTTAAAAACAGCAATCCCCCAGTGACTAGTAATGTCACTCCAACTAGCTTCAAAGAATTAAAAATTTGAGTTATATGACTTTGTAACAATAAGCCAAAGATGACTGCTGGAATTGTTCCAATAATAATTAGCCAAACGGTTTTTAGGGAAATTTTAACCAATGCTTTTCTGAAATAAATTAAAACTGCTATTAAAGTTCCAAGATGAACCAATATATCAAACAAAACCGGGGGTTCAACTAAATTAAATAATTTTTGGAAGATAACCAAGTGGCCTGAAGAAGAAATCGGCAAAAATTCGGTTAGACCCTGAACAATAGCCAAAAAAATTGCCTGTGGGTAAGACATTGGCCTAATTCTACTAGATTTTTCTTTTAAAAACAAAAAATCCGCTAAAAGCGGATTCTTTGGTGTTCCTAGAAAACCCGTAAGCCGGATTCTGTTTTAGCAGCCATCTATCTATGCCCTCGAGCCTTGACACTTGGGGAGACGTCCTGCAAGCGTGTCTTTCGGAGGTTGCAGCGAGGAGGGTTGCCTCTTTTCACCCTCTACCCCAAACCTATTCGGTCTGGGTTGAGTCGTAGTCTCTGTGGCCCTATCTAGCCCCATACGACCAGGCGCATGGAGTGACATCTTTCGATGCCCACCCTGTCTCCAGCTGTCCGGACTTTCCTCCCGCCTAAGCGGGTAGCTGCCAGTTTTCTAAGAACAGGGCTATTTTACCACAAAAGGGGCAAAAAATCCAGTTTAAATCTTTTTGAATCTCTCTGAAGAAAATACTTCTGAAGCAATCACCTGGATCAACAAAACCACGGGAATCGCCAAAACCGCTCCCATTATCCCACCTAGCTTAAAACCAATTGCCAAGGAAATAATCGTAATCAAGGGGTTTACTCCTGCTTCTTTAACCATAATTTGGGGGTAGATAAAACTACTTTCAATCTGCTGAATCAGGAAATATAAAGCCGCAACCGCAAGAGCCATCAAAGGTGATATTGCCAACCCCGCTAAAATGGCTGGAATCGAAGCAACAACGGGCCCAATGTTGGGAACAACCTCAAAAAGCCCGGCCAAAAGAGCTAAAGGTAAAGCAAAATCAATTCCCAGTAATCGCAAACCAAAGTAGGACATAGCACCAATAATAACCATTGAAGTCAATTGAGCCCTTACCCAACCACCAATTTTCTTCTCCATTGCATCAATGAATTTCTCTGCCTTTCTTTCCCCATCCCCACCAAAAAGAATATGGAGATAACGGTTGAGATTTTTTCTTTCCAAAAGAAGATAAAAAGTAATAATTAAAACCGCAAGAACACCTATTAAATTACTAAAGACACCAATACTGATTTTAACGAGATTGGCGGGAATGGAACCCAATTGTTGAATTTGACTCTCAATGAATCGTTGATCGATTGCAGGAATGTTAATATTTTCAATAAATTTTGGGGCATTGGTAATCAAAGTCGAAGTCTGGTCAACTAAAGGAGGAATTATGCCAGCAATAATTAATCCCACTAATAATAGTATCAAAAGATAAATCAAAATAATTCCCAAAATTCGGGGAATTTTCATTTTTTCCATTTTGTCAATGGTAGGGTTGATAGCCGCCATTAAAACCAAACCAACAAACAAACCAATAATAATTTGCTTTATTTGCCAAAGAAGCCAAAGAAAAATTAAAAAGGCAACAGTAAAGATAATCGTACGGTGAGAAATTTCAATTTTTTTAGGCATTTTTTTCAGTCTTCCAATCCCGGATTAAATCCTTTATTTCATTTTCCCACCCTTTTTGATTAATGTCAAACCAATTTATTCTTTTATCTTTTTTAAACCAAGTCATTTGTCGTCGGGCGTACTGGCATTCGCTTCTTTCCCAGAGTTCAATTATTTTTTCTTTTTTCTCCTTACCTTCAAAAAAAAGCTGCCATTCTTTATAGCCAATAGTGTCACCTAATGCTGAACTATCCCAACTATAACCCTTTTTTAAAAGCTTTTTAATTTCTTTTTCAATACCTTGTTCTATTCTTTTTTTCACTCTTTGGTAAATTTTTTTATCAAGAACTTTAAAAGGAGCGGTTAAGCCAATAAACAAATTTAGACTTTCTTGATGTTTGGTTGGTTTCCAATCAGGATTCCCTTGTTTAAAAACAGCGACCTCAATTGCCCGAACAAGTCGATAGGAATTATTTTTGTCAGACCTATTCATTGCTGCAGCTCTTTCAGGATCAATTTCAAGGAGGTAATCAAGCAGTTTTTCTTTTGACCAGTTTTTCATTTTGGCCCGAAGTTCTAAATTGCGGGGAATATCTTTGGTCTCTACCCCATCAACAACCGTTTTAATGTAAAAGCCGGTTCCACCCACCAAAATTGGCAATTTACCTTTTTTCCAAATTTCTTTTATTGTTTTCCAAGCTAAGCGATAATATTGGGAGGCACTAAATTCTTGATTAGGCTTAACAACATCAATTAAATGAACCTTCACTTTCCTGGGACGGTCTTTACCAGTACCAATATCCATTTCCTGATAAACTTGGCGGGAATCAGCGGAAATTAATTCTCCATTGAATTCCTTAGCCAGTTTGATTGCCAAAGAGGTTTTTCCGGTTGCCGTTGGTCCGCAAATTACTAGAAGTTTACCCATATGCTATTATATTTTATCAGATGAAAGTTAATCAGGTTCTCAAAAAATTAAAATCAATGTCTAACCCAAAAAATGTTGAAGACATGGCGCGGTTTGGCATCAATCCTCGAAATACTTTGGGAATTTCAATTTATGTTTTAAGAAAAATTGCCAAAGAAATTGGCAAAAATCATCAATTGGCTCAACAACTTTGGAATTCTGGTATTCATGAGGCCCGAACTTTGGCGAGCATGATTGATGAACCAGAAAAAGTGACCGAAAAACAAATGGAAAAATGGGTTAAGGATTTTGATTCCTGGGATGTTTGTGACCAAGTTTGTGGTAATCTTTTTGACAGAACCAAATTTGCTTATCCAAAAGCTTTTGAATGGAGCAAAAGAAAAGAAGAATTTGTTAAAAGAGCAGGATTTGTTTTAATGGCCACCCTTTCGGTTCATGACCAAGAGGCAAAAGATAAAAAATTCGAACAATTCTTTCCTGTTATTAAAAGAGAAGCAACTGACGAGCGAAATTTTGTTAAAAAAGCAGTCAATTGGGCTTTAAGACAGATTGGAAAAAGAAATCTGGCTTTGAATAAAAAAGCAATTGCCATTGCCAAAGAAATTCAGAAAATGGATTCCAAGAGTGCTAAGTGGATTGCTAATGATGCTCTCCGAGAATTAACTGGTGAGGCAGTTCAAAAAAGATTAAAAAGAATGATAAAATAGTTATTAAGAAAAGGAGGTGAGGAGTAATGAAAGGCTATGTAGGCAATATAGAGGAAGCCACTGAAAAAAATAATAACTTTAGAAAGGTACTTTTTACAGGAAAATATTGCCAGTTGGTTGTTATGAGTTTAAAACCAAAAGAAGAAATTGGCATGGAAGTTCATCCCAAGGTAGACCAATTTTTTCGAATTGAGGAAGGAAAAGCAAAATTAATTATTGATGGAGAGGAACATTCTGTTGGCGATGGTGATGCGTTTATTGTTCCTGGCGGCAGTCAACACAATGTTATCAATGCTTCAGGAAATGAGAACCTTAAGCTTTATACGATTTATTCGCCACCCAACCATCCCGATGGTACGATTCATAAAACAAAGGCAGAAGCGGATGCCGCAGAGGCTCACGAAGAATAACTTTCTCTTTTGTTAATTAAGTCTTCCAAAATTCTCCATCTTCTTTTCTTTTCTTCTGGGGAAACATTATCTTTTAATTTAAAAGCCGCTGTTCCAGGGCGAGGCGAGTATTTGGCAATGTAGGCTTTATCAAAATTGACTTTTTTACATAAAGCAACCGTGTTTTGAAAGGCTTTCTTTGTTTCTCCGGGAAAACCAACAATAATATCAGTGCTTATTTGAATATCGAGAATCTTTTTTCTGATTTTTTCCACCAATTTAATATATTGAAGTGATGTATAAGGACGATTCATTTTTTTAAGAATTTTATTATCACCTGACTGAACTGGTAGATGAAGATAACGAACCATTTTTGGCAAATTCATGGCATCAATAATGTCATCAGTTAAATCCCAGGGATTGGAAGTAACAAAAGAAATCTTTTTAATGCCTTTGATTTGATGAAGGCGTTCAAGTAACTGACTAAATTTTTTTCTTGGTTTTAAATCTTTCCCATAACTATTAACGTTTTGACCTAATAAAGTAATTTCTTTGTAACCTCGATTTGCCAATTCTTCCACTTCGCAAACTATTTCTTTAAAGGGTTTGCTTATTTCCTTTCCTCGAGCATAAGGAACAACACAATAGGAACAGAAATGGTCACAACCCTCCATAATCGTAACAAAAGCGCTGGTTTTCTTTTTGTATTTTGGGGTAATTTTTTCTGGACCCACTAACTCCTCAATTGTTTTAAATTCATTGACTTGGGGCAGTTTCTTTTTAAGCTGAGCTGGGGTATAGCGTCGCCTTTCCCCTCGCGCTGAGCCAACCATACAACCAGTGAGAATAATTTTTTGCCCTTTCCTTTTTTTCTGAGCAAGATTATTGACCAAGCCAAAAACCCGGTTCTCAGCGGACTCACGAACAGAACAGGTGTTAATCACAACCACATCAGCTTCTCCAATTTTTTTTGCTATTTGATAACCTTTTTTCTCAAAAACAGCAGTCAACCTCTCACTATCCGCTTTATTCATTTGGCAACCAAAGGTTTGGATAAAATATTTCATGGTTTATTTGACAGGTTAATTTTATCACTTCCATCTTGTTTTTTGAAACTAGCCCTGATATTATAGGACATTATGAGCAAAGAGTCGGATTTAATTTATCAAGCCGAAATGAAACGGGTAATGGATCCTGCGCGTGAGGCAATAGAAAATGCTCAACAAAACGCTTCTATTCCATTAGAAGAACTCGCCCATCTTTCCTCTGAAGAAATGATTGATGTAATGCGCTTGTGGAGAATTTGGGCGGTTACACTTATGACTCTTCACAAAAAAGAATGGAATGGTAAAAGAGCCGCTGAATACCTTTATGAAGCTCGGGAGGTTTTTAGGACCTACTATTACAACCCAACAGTACTAGAAGCAGCGAGTGCAATGAAAACCGACCCAGAAGGAAATGAATACCAAATGCTCGCAGAAATGAATCGTGACCAAGGAAAATTTTATCTTTATGCAGCTGGTTTAACAGGAGAATCTTTTTTAACAGCAATCGCCTGCCAATGTTTTGAAGAAGCAATTAAGAATGCTGAAGAGGGCACATCCGCTTGGGCAGTGGCAACAATGGAAAGAGAAATTGCTGGTAAAAAGATAAAGCAAGAAATTGATTTTGATATTTTTAGAGAAGCCTATGAAACCGCTGTTTACTTGTCTCCACGAGCGGGTGGTTGGGATCGAATGGCAGCGGTTTCTTGGTGGTATGTTAAGGAATCGCTTTGGGCAGGTAGAAAAAGCGATTTAGAGTTAGGGTTAAGGAATTTGAGAAAAGCCTCTCAAGAACTGGGTATCAACTGGCTAAAAAAATATCCTTTAAATGAAGTCTCCATTACTCTTTTAGGAGTTAGTAGGAGAATAACAGCCCGGTGGTAAATCTCGCCATGCGATCTTTTTTTAACTACTAGCGCTTGAATATTGAGTTAAGGCATATTTCCAAAATCTTAGTGATCCCCAAAGGGCAATTCCACTAATAACAAAAGAAAGAGCTGCCCATTGCCACGACAAAAGTCCCATTAATACCTTAGTTGGAACCGTAATCATGATTATTATTGGCATGGCAAAAGTTAGAATTGTTTGAATTGAGCGCTGATAAATATCAGTGGGAAATCTAGCCAAGTTTAATAAATCTCGATAAACCTCTATTAAGTGATCAATGGCTAAGGTAATTACTCCAATTGAGGAAACAAAAAGATGAATGGCAAAAGCCACAATCAAAGCATTTAGATAGAAAACAAAGAAATAAAACAAAAAGCTTACATTAGGAGCCAAACCCCGAGTTAGGATAAACCACAAAGTAAGAATCCAAAGTGGCACTAAAAAAGCAAAATCTAAAATATCCGTTCTTCTGAATAAGGGGTGAAAAAATGAGGGTAAAGGTTTGACCAAATGGATATCAAGCTCGCCGCTGTCAACTAAATAGCGGAAAATGTAAACTCCTCTAAAGAAAAACTGGGCGGTGATATCAACAATATTAAAAATCAAAAAGAAAAGAATCACCTGGTTCGCATCATATCCCGCTAAAGACTTTGTTGAGCTGACAACGGTATACAAAAATATGAAGAAAAATATAAAACGGACGATTTTACCAAGGGTGAAAAAGACGGCTGCCAAAAGAGAAGTGACCTGCTCTTGGAGAGCATTTTTAGACATCAAAAACCAGATTTTAAGAAATTTTTTAAACATTAAATGCCCGGAACATCATAAGTAATTAGCCCTTTTCGCCAAACAGTCTTCAAAAGGTAATAAAAAAGAAATACCCAAACGCTGGTGATCAGAATCGCTGTTAATACTTCGATTGGTGCCATCTGCCCCAGCCAAACTTTTAAGGGATAGTAAACTATATAAGGAAAAGGAGTTAAACGAAGAATTTTTTCAAAAATAGGCGGTAAAACATCTAAAGGAAAAAATCCCCCACCACCAAATTCCAAAAAAATAACAATAAATAAAAATCTTGGTGCCCAAACATCAGCTACCCAAAAACCAGTACTACCCGCAACTAAATTTAAAATGAAATAGAGGATAGTTGCCAGGAAACAAAGAATTATAAAGGCAAAGATATAGAACAAATTAGTCTGAAAAAAGAGAGATGGTTTAAATATTAAAATTATCAGTCCCAACTCGATTATAGTAAAAAAGATATTAAGAACCTTATCAGCTAAATCTCGACTCGCCCAGAATTTAAAAATTCCGATGGGACGTAAAAACCAAGGAGCAATTTGTCCGGTTTTAATTTGTCCGGCTAAATCAGCTGTCCGGGATGCCAAAACAATACTCCTTAAAACAGCAATTCCAAGAGTATAAGTCAACATTTGGCTTTTTTGATAGCCAAGTAAGCTCTGTCTATCTCCGTAGAGAGCACTCCAAAAGAAAAACAAAGAAAGTAATAAGACAAAGTTTCGAAATCGCCAAAGAAAAAAGTTAACGCGGTAAACAAAATATTCTTCAAAAGTATTTTTAGTTAACTGAAGATACTTACGCATAGTTTTTGCCAGTAAACAATTCACGGATGATATCTTCAATCGCCGGTTCTTCAATATTCAAATCCGCTACTGGTAATTTGTCTAAGATTTGAGCCGCAATAAATGAAGCTTGATCTCGTTTAACGGTAATTACCAGTTTGGGATACTCAAATTCTTTTATTTTTCCTATATCCTCAATTTTTTTGGGATCCACTTCTTTGGCTAAAGTAATGGAAATTCTTTTGTTATCAGCATATTTTTTAATTATTTCACTCAATTGTCCATCAAAAACGATTTTGCCCTTGTCAATAATAATCACCCGTTTGCACAACTCTTTAACATCACCCATGTAATGAGAAGTCAAAATAATGGTTGATTTGTAACGCTTGTTGTACTCTTTAATAAAATCCCGCATCTTTTTTTGCATGACGACATCAAGGCCAATCGTTGGCTCATCTAAAAACAGAATTTTGGGAGAATGAAGTAAAGCAGTAATTAATTCACATTTCATTCGTTGACCTAAAGAAAGTTTTCTCACTTGGACATTAAGAATATCTTTAACATCTAAAAGTCTGACGAGCTCATTAAGCATTTTCTTGTACTTTTTATCAGGCACTTCGTAAATTTCTTTGTTAAGAATAAAAGTCTCTGTTGGTGGCAAGTCCCACCAAAGTTGGTTTTTCTGTCCCATCACTAAAGAAAACTGCTTTTGAAATTCGGGTTTACGGTCCCAAGGATTAAAACCCAAAACATCAACTTTTCCTGAAGTGGGGTAAAGAAGACCGGAAAGACATTTCAAGGTTGTGGTTTTTCCTGCTCCATTGGGTCCAATAAAACCAATTAATTCGCCTTCATCAATGGAAAAAGAAATATTGTTGACTGCCCTAACAGTCTCATACTTTCGTTTAAAAAGAGATTTAACTGAACCAGCTAGTCCTGGTTCTTTTTTATGAACTTGGTAAAATTTTTTTAAACGAGAGACTTTGACTACTGCCACTGTAGTTAAAGTTTAGCATATTTGAAGAAGAAACTACCTGACTGCCTTCTTAAGTGGTTTGCCCGGAGAAAATCTTGGCGCCCGATGGCTTTTGACCATCTTTTTTTCGTTGGTTCCAGGAATAATTACTGGTTTGTCCTTGACCTTGACAACACGAAAAGTGCCGAAACCGGAAAGAACGACTTTATCACCTTTTTTCAAAGCATTAGCAACTTCGGAAAGAAAAGTATCAATTGCCTCCCGCGAAGCTCTTTTAGTTAAATGGGCTTTAGTTGCCACTAAAGAAACAATTTGTTTCTTGGTCATTAAATCACCTCCTTGAGCAGGAGACTTTAATAGAGGATAACTTAAAAAGGATAATTTGTCAAGCTAATTCGGTCTTTTTTGAAGAAAACACTATTTTGCTTTAGTGGTTTCACTAGCAGTTGTTTCTCGAATACAGGTTACTTTAATTTGTCCGGCATAAGAAACTTTCTTCTCTAATTCTTTAGCAATCTTGTTTGCCAAAACCACTAACTCATCATCAGAAACTTCCTCGGGTTTAACCAAGACTCTCACATCTCGGCCCGCTTGATAAGCAAAAGCTTCTTCAACTCCTTTAAACTTGTTAGCGATTTCCTCAATTTCCTCCATTCGCTTAACATATTCTTCATGAGCTTCGTATCGAGCCCCCGGTCGAGAACCGGAAATGGCATCAGCAATCCAAACAATTCTTGACTCGGGTGAAGAAAAAGGCTTGTCCTCATGGTGCTCGGCAATGCAATCAATTACCTCTTTGGGCAGCCGGTACTTCTTAGCCAAATCAACTCCTAATTGAACATGGGTGCCTTCTTCTTCGGTCACTACTTTGCCAATGTCATGGAGCAAGCAACCAAGACGAACAATATTGGTATCTGCTCCCACTTCATGAGCAATTTGAACACCAATCTTGGTTTCTTCAAGAGTATGAGCAATCATATTTTGACCATAAGAAAACCTAAATTTAAAACGCCCTAAAAGTTTAATTAGTTCGGGGTGAAGTCGATAAACCTTAAGAGAATGACAAAGTTTTTTGCCTTCCTCGAACATAATTTTTTCTACTTCTTTTCTAGTTCGCTCAACCACTTCCTTTATTCTGGCAGGCTGAATTCTTCGATCACGAACTAGTTTTTGGAGAGCTCTTTTGGCAATTTCTCGACGAACAGGATCAAAAGAAGAAATAATAATGTCATTGGCATCACCTAGTTCAATCTCTACTCCTGTTGCCTGCTCAAAGGCGCGAATATTCCTACCTTCACGACCGATAACTCGACCTTTTAATTCTTCACTAGGAAGCTGAACCGAAGAAACAGTGTATTCCGCCACATAGTCAGTGGCACCATGCTGCATCGCTTCCACCAAAAGCTCTTTGGCTTTCTCCTCGGTTTTCTCTTCAATCTCCTCTTCAGCTTCCTTAATCTTTCGAGCAATACTCTCTGCTAAATGTTTTTCAGTTGCTTCAAGAAGAAGCTTTTTTGCTTCCTCGCGCGTTAACTTAGCAATCTTCTCTAATTTGGCAATTTCTTTTTTCTTAATTTCATCAATCCCACTAAGTTTTTTATCCAATTCCCGCTTGCGTTTATTAAGCTGTTTCTCCTTCTCTTCTAAAGCTCCTTCACGCCTTTCAATTTCCGCAATTTTAGTTGCTAATTCCTTGGCAATCCTTTTACTAGCGGTTGTTTTTCCAACTGTTTTTCTTTTCCTTCCTTTTTGAGCCGCTTTCTCTTCTGCTATAGCTTTGGTTAATAAATTATCTAAAAGTCCCATAAGACCTCCTTTGATTGGCGATTTGGCTTTGGCAAATGGAAATTACCGTTAGAAGATAACGGTTTAAATAAATAAATTATTTAATCCACATTTTTTAGAAGCCATAATTAATAAAACCAATTTCGCCAAAACTAAATATTATTTAATTTCAACGCCTTTATTTTATCACTTCTCTAAATATTTCGCAACCACTTTTTTAATTGTTTCCCAAGAAAAACCTCGACGAGCCAAAAAAGCAGACATTTTTTGATAAAATTCCTCTCTGGGCAGGTTTTTGTAAGTTTTTAATTTTTTTTGGGCTAGTTTATTGGCCAAGGGTAATTCATTCACTTTTTTAATGGTTTTTTCAATTATTGTTTTATCAATTCCTTTTTGTTTTAATTCCATGGTTAAGCCAAATTTGCCTCGGGGACGAAAGGCTGTTCGCTGTTCCACCCACCAACGAGCGAATTCCAAATCATTAACTTGTCTCAATTGCTTTAATTTTTTAATGACTGAATCAATTAGTCTTGGTGGTGATTTTCTCTTTCTAAGATAATCACGGATTTCTTTTTCTGAACGAGGGCGACGAGAAATTAAACGAAGAGCCCGATTAAGTAGCTTTTGAAATTCGTTTTTAAAAACCAAATCATCAACCTGTCTCTGAGTTAATTTCTTGCCAACTTTTAAACCTGCCTTCAAGAAATTATCCGCATCCAGGCCAAAAGCAAACTTGCCATCAAGATAAATATTGACCCTTTTTTTGTTTTTTTGGGCTTTGATTCTGGTTATCTTTGCCATCTCACCAGTATAGTATCAAAAAAACCCGCCGATTCGGCGGGTGCTTTAGTTACCAAAAGCCATCTTACTTCTTAACTTCCCCAATTTCTTTGCCTAAATCAATTTTTCCTGACTTTACTATTTTCCAAATTTCTGTTTCAATCTGTCTGGCAATTTTAGGATGTTCTTCTAAATAGGCTTTAGCGGCTTCCCTTCCTTGACCCAACATCGTTTTGTTGAATTTGAAAAAGGCACCTGATTTTTCAATAATGCCAAATTCAACAGCCACATCAATTAAATTACCAGATTGAGAAATCCCACCAACATTCATGATGTCAAATTCAGCGGTGCGGAAAGGTGGAGCGACCTTATTTTTCACTACCCGTGCCCGGTGGCGAGAACCAATCACTATTTCCCCTTCTTTAATCGTACCAATTTTTCTTAAATCAAGCCGAACCGAAGAATAGAATTTTAATGCTAAACCGCCGGGAGTGACTTCGGGATTGCCAAACATTACTCCGATCCGATGACGAATTTGGTTGGTGAAGATAACAATAGTTTTTGATTTAGAAATGGCGGCTGTTAATTTTCTCAAAGCTTGAGACATTAACCTTGCTTGAACACCAATCATGGCATCCCCCATTTCGCCTTCGATTTCCGCTCGAGGAACAAGAGCGGCCACTGAATCAACAACTACCACATCAACTGCTCCTGACCGGACCAATGTCTCCACAATTTCCAAGGCTTGTTCACCCGTATCGGGTTGGGAAATCAAAAGTTCATCCAAATTAACGCCAATTGATTCGGCTCTTGCCGGATCCATACCGTGTTCGGCATCAACAAAAGCCGCAGTTCCTTTCATTTTTTGAACTTCAGCAACAACGTGAAGAGCTAAAGTAGTTTTTCCTGAAGCCTCTGGTCCGTAGACTTCCACCACCCGACCCCGAGGAAAGCCACCAACACCTAGAGCAATATCAAGGGCAATTGAACCAGTGGGAATAGCATTGACCCTCTTTACTTCCCTTTTTCCACCCAATCTCATAATCGCTCCTTTGCCGTATTGTTTTTCAATTTGTTCCATTGCCATTTTAACGGCTTGGGCTTTTTTATTGGAAGTTTGTTTTTTTACAACTGGTTTCTTAGGAGTCTTTTTCTTTCTTGCCATGCCCATTAAATTTTTACACAAAATGTGATAAAATTCAAGAGGTAACGGGGTGTGGCGCAGTTGGCTAGCGCGTGCGCATGGGGTGCGTAAGGTCGCGGGTTCGAGTCCCGCCACCCCGACCAAAAGCCCAATTTTTGGGTTTTTTATTATGATAGAATAAAACACATGGCCCAAATTCTTATTTTTGGAGACAGTCTTACTTATGGCTGTTGGGATAAAAAAGGAGGATGGGTAAATAGGTTGAGAGATTTTTTGGATAAGAAAAAACTTCCCAAATATCGCCAGACTCGCCAAATCACGGACATGGATTTGGTTTATTCATTGGGAAGATCTGGTGATGTAACCGATGGTGTTTTGAAAAGATTCAAATTTGAAACAAAGCAAAGGATTATTGAAGCCAGGGAAACAATAATCATTTTCCAGGTTGGAACAAACGACACTTTCTTTTATAAAGAATATAAGGATCCTAAAAAAACGCTTAAGAACCACCCCTGAAAAATTTTCTAAAAAAATTCAGAAATTAATCAATGAAGCAAAAGAATTTACTTCAAAAATTGTTTTTCTTGGTTTAACTCCGGTTGATGAATCAAGTGCCTCACCTTTGCCTTGGGCGAAAAATAAATTCTTCAAAAATGAAAATGTTAAGAAATACGATGAGATCATCAAATCCGTTTGCAAAGAAAATAATGTTTATTTTATTGATGTTTTTGAAAAACTAAAAAATGGCGCTAAGTATTTAGAAGACGGGCTCCATCTTAATTCAAAAGGACATCAGAAGATTTTTGAAATTGTAAAAGATTTCTTGCTAAAAAAGAAGATAATCTGAATTTAACCAACACCAATTTTTTCAAGCCCAACCCAAAAACATCATAATTCCCAATCCCAAAATAATTATTCCTGCAACTAAATGAAGATAGCGAATGTTTTTGTCTTTCCAACCTGCCACGCTTTCCACGGTGGTAAAGCCAATATAACAGGCTCCTGTAATAGCCAGCATTGGCAGAACAAAGATTAAATTATAGAGAAGCAACCAGGGAATGGTCTCTATTAAATCAAGAGAGCACAAGATTCCTCCACAAATAACATAAGGGCCAATAGTACAAGGCAACAAGAAAAGAGTTACTAGAGCACCAACAACAAACGCTCCTTTGGGACTGGTTACTTTAAAGAAGAATTTCTGTAATTTGGGTCGCAGAAACATGGGCATTTCAGTTAAAAATCCGCCGGGTTTGTAGCGAATAAAATCTTTAAGATTTAAAATTCCCAAAATAATGGCTGCTAATCCCAATATTCTATAAAGCCAAAGTTTAATACTCGTTAAAGCCTGAATCAATTGAAAAAATCGAATAATAACTAAACCGTAAAAGAAATACATCACAAAAACCGCTGAAGTAAATGCCAAGCCAGCTAGCAAAATGTTATAACGCTTTTTGGGGGCAAAAGCCAAAATGGCAAAGAGCATCATAATCAGAACCGCTAAAGCACAGGGATTAACAGCATCAACGATTGCTAGAGAAACAACTTTAGGAAGAGTTAATTCTGTTTGAACCACCTCGCTTGAAACTTTCTCACTTGAAGATTCTGGCAAAATTTTTGGCTTTCCTGACAATTTAGAAAAATCAAGCTCTTCAAAATCAACAACCGTTCCATCTGCCAAAGGGCAAGGATTGCCTTTTTTTTCTTCAAGTTTCTTTTCAATATTTTCCAGAATCGGCGTGTCACCAATGAGAAAGTCATCTTTACCAAAAATAATCAAAGGAATGCCTAAACCAGAGCCATAGACATCGTTGTACTCATAAAGTAAAGGGGCATTTTCTCGCTCTTGATAAATTTCGTATTCAATAATCACTAAATCAGGATATTTTTCCGGTAATTCTTCTAGAAGAACTGGGTCAACCTTGGCACAATGAGGACAACCAATGCCAGTGAAATAAACTACGCAAGTTGACTGCTCATTGACTGCTAAACTCGAAGATGAAAAAAAACCTATTAATAGAAGAACTAAGGTTAAAATAGCAATTATTTTCTTCATAAAAGATTATCTTTTCGGTGATTGCTTTTTCTTCCAAGCAAAGAAGCTTACTGCACCTATTACCATAACAACCAATAGTAAAGCAAGGGTTTTCCCCTTATCAGCCAATATCCCTTCTGGCCTGAGTGTCGGCGATGGTGTAGGTTTTGGAGTGGGAGTAATATCAGGTAAAGGAGAAGGGGTTGGTTTGATTGTTGCTCTCGGACTAGGAGAAGGCGTTGGTGATGGTTCGGGAGTTGGCGTGGGTAATGGAGTCGGTGGAAGATGGTAAGACACTATAAGTTTAGGGTGAGAATTAGTGTCGCCATTCTGGCGAGAAGCAAATAGCTTCCGGCATTCGTCAGTGGCAAACATAACTACACCGTAATTGTGAAATTTCTCACTATGCCATTCTGAAACGAGTTGAGTAACATCCCAGTTATAAGACCTCTGGTCCACAATGTAAGCGATATCATAAATTATTCCTGTGTTACTATAACCCAAACTAAAATAGTTTTCGTATTCATTCCAGGCATCTCCTTGACGTTGAACTTGGACACTGCAATTGTCTGTGTGATTTTCGAGAAGAACAAGGGAAAGAGTGGCTTTGTCGATAATTGCATTTTGAGGAAGCGAATTAAGATCAAAAATTATGTAAACGTAACTCCTATAAGTAATCGTTTCCGTTTTTACATTTTCAATAAGAAGGACGTCTTCAAATCCGTGGCTCTCTCCACCACCAGGTTTTATGTAGGTATCTCGGAGGGGAAAGAAAGTTAACTCTAAAGCAGATATTTTTTTAGGATGGCAAACCAAGAAAGCTAAAAAAAGAAGTCCAAAACAAAATATTCCTAAGAAAAACTTTCGCATACTCAATAATTAGATTATAGCATCTGTTTTAAGTTTTATCTTTTCGGAGATTGTTTCTTGGCTCTTGCCTTTTGGGCATAGCCTGCTTTACGCCGTTCCTTCATTCGTGGGTCACGGGTTAATAAACCAGCTTTTTTTAAGGGAAGATGGTAAGCTTCAGGATTTTCTTTGTCTAGGGCTCTAGCCAAGCCATGAGTAACAGCGCCTAATTGACCATTTTTACCTGAACCCCCAACTTTAATGGTGGCATAATACTTGCCTTCGGTTTCAGTTAGTTGAAAGGGTTTTGAATAAACGATTCTGTTAACCTCTCCTGGAAAATATTTGCTAATTGGCTGTTCATTAACAACCAAATCTCCTTTTCCTTTAAACAGCCTTATTCGAGCAGTGGCAGATTTTCGCCGACCAACAGCATAGGTATAAGACTTTTTCCGCCCTCTTTTAATTTTTTTCTTTTCTGTTTTTTTCTTTTTAGCCATTTTGTTTAAACTTATCTTGATATGGATGTTTGTTGTTAACAAAAACTTTCAATCTCGCTAATCGCCTATCTCTTAATTTATTTTTTGGCAACATACCGGAAACAGCATATCTAATTACCTTTCTGGGATCTCGCTTCATCATTTGAGCAAAAGTTAATTCTTTAAAGCCACCAGGATAACCAGAGTGGCGATAGTAAAGCTTTTGTTTTCTTTTTCGGCCACTTATTTCTATGCCTTCTGCATTAATGACGACCACATAATCACCGCAATCTAAATTGGGTTGGTAATAGACTTTATCCTTACCCATGAGAAGTTTGGCAATTTGGGTGGCTTCTCGCCCTAACATTTTGCCTTTAGCATCAACCAAATGCCATTCCCTTTTAATTTCACTTCCTTTGGTTACTTTTGTTTTTTTCATTTTTCTTTTTCTTCTTAGCTTTCTTTTTAACTGGTTTCTCCTCTGCTCCTGGTTTTTCCACCAATTCTAATTTCACCATCATCGCATCATCACCTTTTCGTTTTCCCAAGCGAATCATTCGGGTAAAACCACCGGGCCTGTCTTTAACTTTGGGAGCAATTTCATCAACCAATTTGTTAACCGCTTTTTTATTATTAAGAAAAGCAGCCACAATCCTTCGAGCTTGAAGAGTACCTGATTTTCCTTTGGTCACTAAACGGTCAAAAAGCCGACGGATGGCTTTAGCTTTACTCTCTGTTGTTTTAATTTCTCCATGTAAAATTAAAGCGCTGAGTAAATTTCTAAACAGCGCTTTGCGATGGCTTCGACTTCGAGCCAACTTTTTGCCAGCGACCCGGTGTCTCATGATTTCTTCTTTTTCAAACCAACTCCTTTTTGGGATAAAGCTGCCTCAACAACTTTAATCGATTTTTCTCCCAAATTCTTTACCTTAGCCAAATCAGTTTCAGTTGCCGCTACTAATTCAGCGACCGTGCCATAACCCCCTTTGCGCAAAGCGTTAGCGATTCTGGTTGGTAATTCAAGTTCTTCAACGGTCAGTCTTAAAGTTAAATCAGGAACTTCAATCTTTGGTTCCTTTTTCTTAGGAATTCTCTTGGGTTCATATACTTGGTGAAAATAGCCTATCAAAATTTTTGCTGCCTGCTTCAGTGCTTGGCTTGGCTTCAAACTGCCATCAGTAATGATTTCTAAAACCAGTCTATCTAAATTAGTTCGCCGACCAACACGGGTAGCTTCAACCCGATAATTAACTTGAACCACGGGACTGAAAATCGCATCAATCGGAATTTCACCTAATTTTTCAACTTCCCGTTCTTCAGCTGGCAAGTAGCCATAACCAGACTCAACTAAAATATCGGCTTTAAGGCGATTTTTTTTGGTCGCCAAGTTGCCAATTACTAAATCTGGATTGGCAATTTCCACTTTAGCCGGTGTTTTAATGTCTCCTGCCTTAACTGCACCTGGCCCAGTTTTCTCCAAAGTTAGTTTAACTGGTTTTTTCCCGTCATAACTAACTTTCACTTGTTTGAGATTAAGAATAATCTCAACAATATCCTCTTTTAACCCCTCTAAAGTTGAAAATTTATGCTTGACTCCTGTTATCTTAATCTGGCTAATTGCTGCTCCTGGCAAAGCCGAAAGCAAAACTCGTCGCAAAGCATTACCCAAAGTATGACCAAATCCTGGTTCAAGAGGCTCAATCACAAAATGACCGAAATCCTTGGTTTCTTTTTCTTTTTTAATTCGAAATAAAGGCTCCATTATCGACCTCCTATCTAGAATAGTATTCTACAATTAACTTATCATCAATACCCGATTCTATCTCTTCTCTTTCTGGCAGACGAATCATTTTACCAATTGGACCTTTTCTTTGCAACCATTTAGGCGTATTTTTTATCCTGTCTGCCCAGTTTTTTTCAACCGCTGGTATTTTCATTGCTTTATCACCCAAACGAACGGTGTCTTCGGGCTTAACTTGATAGGAAGCAATGTTTACCCGCTTATCATTAACATAAACATGACCATGACTGACTAATTGCCTGGCCACTGACCGAGAGGGAGCCAAGCCTAACCGGTAAACAATATTATCTAATCTCGATTCAAGAAGTTGAAAAAGAACTTCGCCAGTTGCTTGAGGATTTTTGGCGGCCTTTTCAACATAACGACGAAACTGTTTTTCCAAAACACCATAAAGCCTTTTTGCCTTTTGTTTTTCTCTTAATTGATTGCCATATTCACTCAATCTTCTTCTTCCTCTCGGACCATGCTGTCCAGGGGGAACGCCTCCTTTTCTTTCAATAGGACATTTGGGTGAAAAACAACGCTCACCCTTTAAAAAAAGTTTAATCCCTTCTCGCCGGCAAAGCCGACATTTGGCATCAGTATATCTTGCCATCTAAACTCTCCTTTTCTTTCTTGGTCTGGGACCGTTGTGAGGAATGGGAGTAACGTCAGCAATTAAACTCATCTTAATTCCTGTGGATCTTAAAGCCCTTAGAGCCGAATCTCTGCCCGGACCAGGACCTTTAATGTAAACTTCAACTTCTCTTATTCCCTGAGCCAAAGCTTTTTTAGCCGCGGCTTCAACCGTACTCACTGCCGCAAAAGGAGTTGATTTCCTTGCTCCTTTAAATCCCACTTCGCCTGAACTTCCCCAACAAATAGTATTACCTTCTAAATCAGTAAAAGTAATAATCGTATTATTAAAAGTGGCTTGAATAAAAGCTTTTGCCTTAGCCACTTGCTTCGGTTCTTTTTTTATTTTCTTTGCTTTGGTTTTTTTAGTCTTCGGTTTAGCCATATTTCTTTATTTCTTGGCTTCCTTTTCCTCTTTTTCCTTGGGTTCCCGGGTAGCAATGCCAAGTTTAGTTAAATCTTTTTTCCTCATTGCCCCAACCGTCCTTCGTCTTCCTCTTTTTGTTCGAGCATTTGACCGAGTTCTTTGTCCACGAGAAGGTAAACCTTGAGCATGTCTAATCCCTCGATAACTTGCTGTTGTTTTTAACTGCTTAATGTTTTCCTTAACTATACTTCTCAGTTCTCCTTCGGTCGGAAGTTTGTCAATTGCTTTTTGCAAACGGGTTACTTCTTCACTGGTCAAATCTTTTATCCTTTTATTGGGATCAACTTTAGTTTCCTCTAAAATACCTTGGACATTTTTTCGACCAACACCATAAATTACGGTTAAACCGATATCAACTTTCTTTTCAACTGGTAAATCAACTCCAGCAATCCTGACTGCCATGATTATCCTTGCCTTTGTTTATGGCGGGGATTAGAACAAATAACATAAACTCGCCCCCGTCGGCGAACAATTTTACAATTTTTACAACGCTTTTTTACTGATGCTTTTACTTTCATCTCTTTTTCCTTTATTTCTCCCGATAAACAATTCTGCCTCTAGTTTCATCATGGGGTGTTAACTCCACTTTTACCTTATCTCCAGGCATGACTTTAATATAATGCATTCTCATCTTGCCCGAGAGATGACATAAAAGCTTTCGACCGTCTTTGAGTTCTACTCTAAAAGTGGTGTTGGGCAAGGCCTCGGTTACCATCCCCACAACTTCTTCTTTTTTCTGTTTTATCATCTATTGTAAATTCTACCAAAAATTGAACTTATTCTCAAGCGTAAATAGGCACAGCCTATGACTGGGTTAGGTTCAATGGTCCTCTTTTTGTAACCGCTACCGTATCTTCAAAAAGTCCTGCTAACTGACCATCAGCGGTCTCCACTGTCCAACCATCGTCATTAACTACCATCTCATATTTCCCTTTTGTATAAATCACTTCAATGGCAAGAACCATCCCTGGTTTTAATTTTTCGGTTGCAGCAATTTCTCCCTTCAAAAAACAAGGAATTTGGGGCGACTCGTGAAGTTTTCTACCAACACCATGACCAACCAGGGCGCGAATTGGTTGAAAACCATGCTTTTTAATTTCTTTTTCCATTGCTTGAGAAATGTGGCCCACTCGATTACCTGGCAGAGCCGCGTCAACGGCTTTAGCCAAGGCTTTTCTTCCAGCTATCAGAAACCTTTCGCTTTGGTCTTTTCTTCCAACCCTAATTGTCTCTGCCTTATCGGTATGAAAACCTTGGTAAAACATGCCGATATCAATGCTAAGAATATCACCTGCTTTTAACTGATAATCGGCTGGTACTCCATGAACCACGCCCTGATTAACGTTAAGACAACTTGCCCAATAATAGCCTTCAACCATTTTAAAGGAAGGCCTGCCTTTTTGTTTTTTAATGAGCCTTTCAATAAGATAATCAATTTCCTTTAAACTCATCCCTGGCTCTATCTTGAGTTGTTTGAAAACCCAAGCTAATTTCCTGCCTCCTTGTTGCATCACTTCAATTTCTTCAGCTGACTTTATGGGAATCATTGCTTCAACCGAGCCATAATATCCTGGTGAATAGCCCTGATTGATCTTTCACCATCAACCTCCATAAGGATTCCTTTTCGACGAACATAATTTATCAAGGGCTCAGTTAGTTGATGGTAAACTTTAAGCCTTTTTTTAACTACCTCTGGCTTGTCATCTTTGCGTTGATTCAATTTAACCTGACACTGATCACAAAGTTGATTTTTTCGAGGCGGTTTGGTTATCAAGTTGTATTCAGCATCACATTGTGAACAAACTCGTCGGGAGTCAATTCGTTTAACAGAAGTATCATCGCTAACATCTAAATAAATCACTTTGTCTATTTTCATTCCTCTTGCTTCCAACATTTCCTCTAAATCCTGATATTGACTTAATTTGCGAGGATAACCATCAAAAACAATTCCTTTTAACGCCTCCCTTTTATCCAACCAGTCGCTAGCAACTTTTTTAATAATGGCATCGGATACTAAAACTCCTTTTTGGTGCATAATTCGGTCAATTTTTTTACCAAAAGGTGTTTTCTCTTTCACTATTTCTCTTAAAACATCGCCCATCTCAAGATAGGCAAGTTGCAATTTTTTTGCTAAAAGTTCAGCTTGGGTCCCTTTTCCTGACGCCGGCTGGCCTAAGATAATGATATTCATCGCAAAAATCCTTCGTAACTCCTCATTGTCATCATCGCCTCTAACTGACGAGTGGTTTCCAAAATAACGGAAACAACAATAAGAATGCTCGTCCCGCCAATGGTTAAAGTGGCGATTCCCGTTAAGCCTTGAGCAATTGACGGCAAAATGGCAATCAAACCCAAGAAAATCGCACCAGCTAAAGTAATTCTGTTTAAAATGCGGTTCAAATAGTTCGCCGTTGGTTGACCGGGTCGAATACCGGGAATAAAACCACCATATTTTCTAATTTCCTCAGCAATTTTATCGGGGTTAAAAACCACGGCCGTATAAAAATAAGTAAAGCCAACCACAAGAAAGAAATAAGTCAAATTGTAGATGGCTCCACCGGGTTGGAAAACATTTGCCAAACTGGTCGCTATTTTAGCCACGGTTGGTTGAGGAACACCTTGCAAAAAACTGCCCAACATTGAGGGCAAAAGAATCAAAGAAACAGCAAAAATAATGGGAATCACTCCCGCCTGATTAATTTTAAGAGGCAAATAGGTAGATTGACCGCCATAAATTTTTCTTCCTCGAACTCGACGAGCATATTGAATTCTAATTTTTCGACTTGACTCATCAACAACAACAATGGCAGTAATAACCGACAAAGCCATTACCAAAAAGACAATCAAATTAAACAAATTGCCTGGTTCAAAAATGGCAAATGTTTGACCTATTTGAACCGGATAGCGAGAAACAATCCCAGCAAAAATTAACATCGAAATTCCGTTGCCAATCCCGTATTCACTAATTAACTCGCCGAGCCACATTAGGAAAATTGTTCCAGCAATCATCGTTACCACAAGACTAACTAAATTTAGAGGTGCTAAGGTGCCAATAATCTGTTGATTTCTTAAAAGAGCGTACATTCCCAAAGACTGAACCCCTGCCAAAGGCACGGTTAAAATTCGGGTGTATTGATTAATTTTTTGTCTTCCGTATTCGCCTTCTTTAGATAATTCTTCCAACTGGGGAATGACCATGGTGAGTAATTGGAAAATAATCGAGGCGTTAATGTAAGGGTTTAATCCCAAAGCCATAATCGAAAAGTTGGCCAATGTTCCTCCAGAAAAAATATCCAATAAACCCAATAACTGATTCCGCTCAAACAATTGGCGGAGGGCAACGATATCAACCCCGGCAACGGGAATGTGAGCGGCAAAACGAAAAAGAACAAAAATAGCGCCAGTGAATAGAAGCTTCTTTCTTAAATCAGCAATCTTCCAAGCATTAACAATTGTATTTAAAATTCGGTTCATTTATTTTCCTTTCTTTTTAGTTTTCCTTGGTGTTTTTTTCTTGGTTTTTGGCTTCCTTTTTTTAGCAACAACTTTCTTTTTAACTCCAACCACTTTTCCTCCGGCTTTAGTAATTTTTTTTGCCGCCCCTTTTGAGGTTGGTAACTCGACCGTTAAAGCAACCTTCAAATCACCATCACCTAAAATTTTAACACCTTGTTTTCTAGCTTCATTTGTAGCAATAATGCCCTTTTTCACTAAAGTAGTTAAATTAACTTTTTCCCCTTTTTTATAAAAATTAAGGTATTTAACATTAACCACTAAAGGTTTAGGTTTCAAAGACTTAAATTTCCCCTTACCTCGCTGAAGGGGTAATCTTTTAAGAAAAGATTTTTTAGTTTTTGTTCCTTCAAAAGTCAAACCAACTTTACCCCGAGCTTTGAGTCCTTTGGCTCCTCGACCAACGGTGTGACCACCTTTTCCTGAACCATACCCTCGACCCACTCTTTTTTTCTTTTTTTTGGTTGTTTTGGGTAGTTTATTTAATTTAGCCATTTTACTTTCCTTTATAACTCTTAAGTTGTTTTAAAGCTTCAAGAGTAGCGTAAACATTATTAATCTTATTATTACTCCCCATGATTTTAGAAACAATATCTTTAATGCCAGCCGCTTCAACCACCACCCGAACTGCTCCACCTGCTTTAACCCCGGTTCCTGGTGGGGCTGGCTTTAACAAAATTTTGGCGGCCCCCCGCTTAATTTTAACTTCATGAGGAATGGTTGTTCCTTTCATTGGGACTTGAATCATTTTTCTTCTCGCCTGTCTAAAACCTTTTTTAATGCCGGAAACAACATCTGGTGCTTTACCTAGGCCAACCCCGACTCTACCTTTTTTATCACCAACAACGGTTAAAACCGAAAAGCTAATTCGGTTGCCGCCTTTGGTTTTTTTGGAAACCCGATTAACCTGAACAACCTTCTCCTCAAACTCTTTTTCCTCTTGGTTCTCTTCTGGAATTTTTGGTTTTGGTTCTTCCGCCATTAAAATTTCAGTCCTCCTTTCCTCGCCCCTTCGGCCAAAGCCTTAACTCGGCCATGATAGCGATAAGGTCCGCGGTCAAAAACAACTTCTTTAATCTTCTTTTTCAAGGATTTTTTAGCCAATAACTCTCCCACTAACCTGGCCTTTTCCGTTTTTGTCAGTTTATTTTTAGACTTAATATCCTTTTCGCTGGCAGCAACAAGAGTTTTTCTGGCTCCATCATCAATCAATTGGGCATAAACTTTTTTGTTGGAACGAAAAACGGACAATCTCGGTCTTTTCATCGTTCCTTTGATTTTTTTACCCACTCTGGTTTTTCTTCTTTGTTTCTGGGTTATTTTCATCATCTTACTCTCCTGGACCAAATCCAGCGGCACCCACTTTTCCAGCTTTACCTGGTTTGCGCTTTACTTCTTCGCCTTGATAACGAATTCCTTTGCCTTTGTAGGGCTCTGGAGGTCTAATTTGACGAATTTTTGCTGCCACTTGACCCACTAAACCCTTATCAGTTCCGGAAATCTTAATCGTGTCTTTGTCTTCAACTTCGAATTGAATGCCTTCAATCGGCTCAACCACTACTGGATGAGAAAAGCCTAAAGATAAACTCAATTTTTCTCCCTCTTTTTTCACTCGATAACCTGTTCCCACCAGTTTCAGAACCTGACTATAACCTTCGGTTACGCCAGCAATCATATTGGCAATTAATGTCCTGGTTAAGCCATGTAAAGAGCGACTAAATCTATCATTCTTTTTTCGAACCACTTTAATTTCATTTTGACTGATCTCTATTTTCAATTCGGGCCTAATTTTTTGCTTTAACTCACCTTTGGGACCTTTAACCACTAAAGCCGGTTGGCGATAATCAACTTCAACGCCTTCAGGTATTTTAATTGGTTGTTGGCCGATTCTAGACATTTTTACCAAACTTGACAAATAACTTCTCCGCCAAGATTTTTCTTTTTAGCTTCTTTACCTGTCATCAATCCTTGAGAGGTGGAAAGAATTCTCATTCCAAAACCTCCTCGCAACGGCTTTAATTCTTTAGCCTGAAGATAAACCCTTAAACTGGGTTTTGAAACCCGTTCTATTTGGGTAAGGGCTGGTTTCTGTTGAGGGTATTTCAATTCCAAAATCAACTCTTTCTTTTGAGGTTTTTTGCCTTCAACAGCCATTTTTTTAAGATAACCCTCTTTAACTAAAATTGCGGCTAAGTTCTTTTTAACGACTGAATAAGGCACCTTTATCTGTCGTTGATGAACAGAATAACCATTTCTAATCCTAGTAATTAAGTCACCAATTGGGTCAGTCATATTACCAACTTGCCTTGGTTACCCCAGGCAATTCTCCTTTATGAGCTAACTCACGAAAACAAAGGCGACAAATACCAAAGAGACGAATATAGCCTCTTGGTCGTCCGCAAAGACGACAGCGATTATGTTGTCGACTTGAATATTTCGGCTTTTTCTGATCTTTAACAAATTTTGACGTTTTTGCCATTGATTTTATCCTTTCTCAAAAGGCATACCTAGTAATGCTAATAATTTTTCAGCTTTCTCATCGGTCTTGGCATTGGTAACAATCGTAATTTCCAATCCTCTAACTTTGTCAATTTTAGCAGGGTCAACTTCTGGAAAAACGATTTGTTCTGGGATACCCAAACTGTAATTCCCTTGACCATCAAAACTTTTTAAGGAAACGCCCTGAAAATCTCTTAATCTGGGCAAAGTCACCTTAACTAATTTCTCAAAAAAATCGTACATTCTTTGGCCTCTTAAAGTAACCATTAAACCAATAGTTTGACCCGCCCGGAGTTTAAAACCAGCAATTGACTGACGAGCTTTAGTTATTTTTGGTTTCTGCCCCGTAATAACAGCTAAATCACCCCTTGCTGCTTCGAGTGCTTTTTTATTCTCCATTGCTTCACTCAAACCAATATTAACAACAATTTTATCCATTCTTGGTGCTGCCAAAAAATTAGCCAACCCCAGTTCTTTAGCTAATTTTGGCGCAATTTTCTCTTGATATTCTTTTTTTAAATTAGTGCCTGACATTTTCGACAAATTCTACTTTTACTTCCTTTACTAACTTGATAACCAACTCGAGTCGGTTTTTTACATTTAGGACAAAATAAAGCAACATTAGCGATTGCCAAGGGTTTGACAATCTCAATAATCCCACCTGGTTTTTTTTCACTCTGTTTTCGAGCATGTTTTTTGTAAATATTAATTCCTGGAATAAGAACTTTACCGGTTTTGGGAAGGATTTTTTCTATCTTTCCCTTCCGACCTTTATCTTTACCCCTGGTGATAATCACCGAATCGCCTTTTTTTAGCTTCATATAACCTCCGGTGCTAAAGAAGCAATTTTTGCATAACCCAAGTCTTTAATCTCTCTGGCAATCGGACCCAAAATTCTTGTTCCTTTTGGATTTCCTTGTTTGTCAATAATCACCGCCGCATTATCATCAAAACGAATGTAGGAACCATCAGGACGACCTTTTTCTTTTTTTGTCCGAACAATCACTGCTCTCACGATTTCTGAATCCTTTACCACTCCTTCTGGATCCGCCTGATCAACCACGGCCACAACCACGTCCCCAAGATGACCAAAACGTCTTTTTGAACCACCAAGAACCCGGATAACATTCAACCTTTTTGCGCCACTGTTATCAGCTGGTTTTAAAACGCTTCTTAATTGAATCATTTTTTTACCACCTCAATAATTTTCCATTTTTTCGTTTTACTAATTGGTTTGGTTTCAACAAGTGTTACCCAATCACCCACCTTAACTCCCAACTCATCATGAGCATGAAATTTTTTCTTTGTTTTTACCCTCTTTTTATAAATCGGGTGGGCCACGAGTCTGATTACTTCAACCGTGGCTGTTTTATCCATTTTGGTGCTAATAACCTGTCCAGTAAATTTTTTCATTGAGTTAACTCCTTTTCTTTTAGAACCGTTTTCAAAGCCGCTAAGTGATGGCGTTGATTGATTAAATCCCGAACATTTTTAACCTTACCCGCCCTGGATTCCAATCTTAACTTAGCCAACTTTTTTTCTGCTTTAGCCACTTCTTTTTGGAGCTGGGCAATTGTTTTTTGATGGAGTTCTTGTTTTTCTTTTTTTTTCATTAACTACTCCTTTTTAACAAACTTGGTTTTAAAAGGCAGTTTGGCTCCAGCTCGCTCAATCGCTTCACTGGCAATCGCTTCCTCAACTCCGGCTAATTCAAAAATAATCCTCCCAGGGGTTACCACGGCCACGTAATGATCAACCGCTCCTTTTCCTGAACCCATCCTCACTCCAGCTGGTTTCTTAGTTACTGGTTTATCAGGAAAAACTCGAATCCAAACTTTACCCTGCCTTTTAGTTTGATGAGTAATCGCTCGTCGAGCGGCTTCGATTTGTCGAGATGTTAACCAACCTCGACCCAAACTTTTCAAACCATAATCTCCAAAAGCCAGAGTTGAACCCCGAACCGACTTACCTTTCATTTTGCCGCGAAATTGTTTCCGATATTTCTTCTTTTTTGGCTCTAACATTAAGTCTCCTTTTTTTCACCTTTATAAATCCAAACTTTTACACCGACGTAGCCAAAGCGGGTTAAGGCGGGTATTTGAGCGTAATCAATATCAGCTCGTAAAGTTTGTAAAGGCACAGCACCTTTTTTAAAAGTCTCGGTCCGACCAACTTCTGTTCCGCCAACTCGACCCGCAAGAGCAATTTTTACTCCTTTAGCACCAGCGCCCATCACTCTTTCAACCGCTTTGTTGGCCACTCGCCGATAGGGCATTCTTTTCTCTAATTGTTGTGCCACCCGGTTGGCCACCAAACGGGCTGATAATTCCGGCTCCTTAACTTCTTCAACATCAATTTCCAGATTTTTTTCTGGTTCAGGCAAACTAACCATTCCCATCAATTCTTTTTTCAGTAATTCCAATCCTGTTCCACCGCGTCCGATTACCACTCCCGGACGGGAAACCACCAATGTTATTTTCATTTTATTGATTGAACGGTAAATATGAACCTCAACAATTCCAGCTAAAGCCAGTTTATCCATTAAAAAACGACGGATTTTGTGGTCTTCTAAAATATTCTTCCGGTATTGTTTAGGATCCCGGGCAAACCAGCGTGATTTCCACTGTTTAGAATCTTTCAACCTAAAGCCAAAAGGATTAACTTTTTGTCCCATCTTTCTTACTCGCCTTAGTTTTAGCGGGTTTCTTTTTCTCCTTTCCTTCAAGAACTATTTTGATATGAGCCATTCTTTTTAAAATCTGGTGAATTCTGCCTTTGGCAACAAAACGATAACGCTTCATTTGCGGACCTTCACCAATTTCTAATCTTTTAATTTTTAAGTCCTCTTTATTAAGTTTAAAATTATTTTCCGCATTCGCCATTCCCTGTCTTAGGGTTTTAAGCAACAATCGGGCTGATTTTTTGTTAAGGCTCTTTAAAACCGTTTCTGCCTCCAAAGCGCTTAAACCCCGGATTTCATCTGCCGTCAGGCGTAATTTCCTTGGCGTTTGGCGAACAAATTTAGCTTGAGCAATAACTTCCATAATTCTTAAGTTTTGGTAATAACTCGCTTAACCACTCGACCATGACCATGAAAAGTTCGGGTAGGGGCAAATTCGCCTAAGCGCTGACCGACCATTGCTTCAGTAATAAAAACATCAATAAAATTTCGACCATTATGAACCTGGAAAGTATGACCAACAAATTCAGGCGGAATTTGACTGGCTCTTGCCCAGGTTTTAATGGGCTCTTTTTTGCCTGCTTTTTTTTGGGCCATCACTTTTTTGAGCAATTTTGGGTCAATGTATGGTCCTTTTTTGGATGATCTACTCATGTCTTCTTTTTCTTTCTTTAATAATTAACTTATCACTGTATTTCTTAGGTTTTCTGGTCTTTTTACCAAGGGTTTTCTTTCCCCAAGGTGACTTTGGACTGGGCATACCAATTGGTGATCTTCCCTCTCCACCACCATGGGGGTGAGCCCCAGGATGCATTGCCACTCCCCGAACAGAAGGACGAATGCCCATGTGTCTTTTTCTTCCTGCTTTACCCAATTTTCTTGTTTTCAATTCTGGTTTACTCACTTGACCAATGGTGGCGTAACATTCCTCTTTAATCATTCGCTGTTCGCCTGAAGGTAATTTAACAATCGCATAACCTTTTTCTTTGCTGGCAATCGTTGCCCCTGTACCTGCCCCACGCACAATCTGACCTCCCTTTCCTGGGATTAACTCAATATTGTGGATAACCGTACCAACCCGAATTCTTTTCAAAGGCAGGGCATTACCTACTTTAAAATCAACTTTTTCGCCTGCCACCACTTGGTCGTCCACTTTTAGCCCGACTGGGGCGAGAATGTATCTTTTCTCACCATCAGGATAATGCAAAAGGGCAATGTCAGCACCTCGATTGGGGGCGTATTCAATCGAAACCACCTGAGCGGGAATATCTTTTTTATCTCTTTTGAAATCAATTTTTCTCAAAAACCGCTTTTCTCTCCCACCCCGATGACGGGTGGTAATTTTACCCGTTGCATTTCGTCCTGCGCGTTTTTTAAGAATTCTTTTTAATTTCTTCGCCATATTACTCACCACTTTCTAAAAGATCAATTTTTTCTCCCTCAACTAATTCAACAATCGCCTTTTTCCAATCAGCCTGCTTAACTGGTCGGCGATAGCGACCGCTTCTTTTGGTTTTGCCTCGAACCATCGTTGTTCTCACTTTTTTTACTTTAACCCCAAAAGCTTCTTCAACTGCTTGAGCAATATCCTTTTTAGTTGCTTGCCGATCAACTTCAAACAAATAGCGCCCCCAAACCGCTTCTTGGCTTGCTTTTTCGGTTACCACTGGCTTTTTTAAAACGTCTTTTGCTTTCATGCTTTTTTACCTGAAAAAGTTTCTTTCAATTTCTCAATACTTTCTTCCATCAAAACCAACTGGTCATGACTCAAAACTTGATAAGTATTAAGTTGATTTGCTTGGGCAAGTTCCACTCTTGCTAAATTTCTACCTGCTCGAATAACATTTTCCAAAACACTTGGTAAAACCAACAGGACTTTTTTCTTTTCTTTTAATGGCAAACCCGCCATGGTTTTAGCCATTTCTTTGGTTTTTGGCTCAATCTTGGCTAAACCTTTGATGGCGACGACTTCTTTTTCTTTCAACTTGCTCGTCAAAGCAGAGAAAAGAGCTTTTTTCTTCATTGCTTTGCTCATTTTGAGTTTATAATTTTCCTTCCCTGTTGGCCCATGGGCTCGACCCCCACCAACAAAAATCGGAGCATAGCGGTCGCCATGTCGAGCTCGACCCGTTCCTTTTTGACGCCAAATTTTTCTTCTTGAACCCCTAATCTCGGCTCGGGTCTTGGTTTTAGCCTTAGCCTTTCTTTGATTGGCTAAGTAAACCCTGACTGCTTGAGCCATAAGCTGCTCATTCACCGGAGCCGCAAAAATCTCTTTAGGCAAATTAATTCGCCCTGACTTTCTGCCCGTGATGGTGTACAAATCTGCTTTAGGCATTTTCCTCCTTAGGGGCTTCTTCAGCCGGTTTTTCTTCTTTTTTCTCGGTTGGCTTTGCTTCTTTGCCTGGTTCAGGCTTTTCCTCTGCTGTTTCCGCTGCTTTCAAAGCTTCTTTGGCTTCTTTTTCTCGTCGTAAACGCTCAGCTCGTTGTTCTTCGGTTTCTTCGATTTTTTTCTCTCCTTTTTTAAGTAAAGGCACAAACCGTTTAACTTTGCCTGTTTTGATAATGGTTAAAAAACCATTGATCGCTCCTGGCACTAAGCCTTTTACAAGCAATTCATCTTTTTTTTCATCAATTCCCATTACCGTTAAACCCAAAACCGTTACTTTATTTCCCCCAGCTCGACCCGCCATTTTTTTACCTTTTCGAACTCGCCCAGGTGTGGTTCCTTGACCAATTGAGCCTGGAGCTCGTTCACGGTCAGACTGGCCATGAGTCCGAGGACCACCTTTAAATCCCCAGCGCTTAACTACGCCGGTAAAGCCCTTGCCTTTTGCCCAACCAGTTACTTTGACTTCATCTCCTGGCTGAAAAATGTCAGCAACCTTAATTTGGTCGCCAACTTTAAGCCTATCTGCTGGTTTTTCGAGCCTAATTTCGCCTAAAAAGCGAGGAGCTTTTTTTAGCTTAGCTCCTCGAAGATGTCCTTGTAATTGTTTGCTTACCTTAGTCATTTTTTTCTCTCCCCAACCAATTTGAATTGCATTATAGCCATCTTTCTCTTGCTTCCGAATATGAACCACGTAACAAGGTCCGGTTTTGATTCTGGTAACCGGAACTCGCCCACCATCTTGAGTGAACCTTTGAACAGTTTTACCTTTTGTGCCTAAAATAGCGTTTAACATTTTTTCCACTAAAAAGAGTGCCGGAGGCACTCTTAGCAGTTACTCCCTAAATTAACTCAATTTTTTCAATAGGTGTTGAACCTCACCTCCATTAGAGATAATTATAGGAAAATTGAAGAAAAAATGCAAATTGATTCCCTCGTGGACGAAGTTAGAACTATTTCAATCCCTAACCACCTGATTTTGAGGTAACTGGCGGGTTTTGAAACATCTTGACTGCGGCTTTGAACTTAAAAGCAATATTCTCTTCTTTGGGATTTGAGTAGCATTTTCTCACCCAAGTAAGTAAATTGTGTACGTTCCCTTTATTGTCTTTAATTTGAATTTCATCGACCTCTTTACCCTTAAAAATTACGTTAAATTCAAAATTTGGAAACTTCTTTTGCCACATTTTCCCTAAATAAACTGCGAGTCCGATCATTGCTTTAGACTGATATGAGTCATCCGTACCACTATCTTTTAAAGAGGCAACCCAAGCTTGTACATTCTCAATACTCTCATCAGAATAATCCAAAGCTAAAACTGGGTCATTTTTTATAATATCGATATATTTTTCCCCAATCTCAATTATCTGTTTGGTTTTATCATCCATAATTTTTTTGATTATCTCTCAAAATTATGTTTAAAATCAAGAGACAATTTTAGTAAGCTTGCCCCAAGGGCAAAACTTAAACCGCTACATCTTAATTTCAATATCCACCCCAGCAGGAAGCTCAAGGTGCATGAGGGAGTCAATTGTTTTGCTCGTGGGCTCAAGAATATCAATTAGCCTTTTGTGGGTGAGAATTTGAAAGTGTTCTCGAGCGTCTTTGTCTGTGTGAGGACTAGTGGTGACGGTGATTAATTTTCTGTGGGTAGGAAGAGGCACGGGACCAACTACCTTGGCACCTGTGGCTAAGGCTGTTTCTAAGATTTTTTCGCAACTCTCATCGATGACTCGATGATCGTACGCTTTTAAACGTACTCTTATTCTGCCTTTGGGCATTTTCTCTTAAGCAATGATTTTGCTAATTACTCCCGCGCCAACGGTATGTCCACCTTCACGGATAGCAAAACGGAGGCCATCCTCCATGGCAACCGGCTGAATGAGTTTAACGGTCATTTTGGCATTATCCCCAGGCATAACCATCTCCACTCCTTTAGGCAGAGTTACTTCACCGGTTACATCAGTGGTTCGGATATAGAATTGGGGTTTATAACCACTAAAGAAGGGAGTGTGACGACCACCTTCCTCTTTGGTCAAAATGTAAACCTCGGCCTCAAACTCCTGATGAGGCTTAATCGTGCCAGGTTTAGATAAAACTTGACCCCGCTCAACATCTTTTTTTTCAATTCCTCGAAGGAGAATGCCAATATTATCACCCGCTACTCCTTCATCAAGAATCTTGCGGAACATCTCCACTCCCGTAACCACCGTCTTTTGAGTGTCACGCAAACCAACGATTTCCACTTCTTCACTGACTTTGACTTTGCCCCGCTCGACTCTTCCGGTTACCACGGTTCCTCGACCCCTGATTGAAAACACATCTTCAATAGGCATCAAAAATGGTTTATCTAATGGCCGTTTAGGCGTGGGGATGGTTTCATCAACCGCTTTCATTAGTTCGAGAATGGCTTTCTTGGACTCCTCATCGCCTTCAAGGGCTTTTGTAGCTGAACCACGAATAATCGGAATTTTGTCACCAGGAAATTTATACTTGGTCAAAAGTTCTCGGACTTCCATCTCAACCAAGTCAAGCATCTCTTTATCTTTAACCAGGTCGGTTTTGTTCAGAAAAACAACCATGGCTGGTACATCAACTTGACGAGCTAAAAGAATGTGCTCTCGTGTTTGGGGCATGGGTCCGTCATCAGCCGCCACCACAAGAATAGCACCGTCCATTTGGGCTGCCCCTGTAATCATGTTTTTGATGTAGTCTTTGTGACCAGGACAATCAATGTGGGCGTAGTGACGGTTTTCGGTTTCGTATTCAATGTGAGAAATAGAAATTGTTAAACCACGCTCTTTTTCTTCGGGAGCGTTGTCAATCTCTTCGAATTTAACAAACTTTGTTCCCGTCTTTGCCTCTTCTAAAGCTTTGGTGATGGCTGAGGTTAGAGTGGTTTTACCGTGGTCAACGTGACCAATTGTCCCAATATTAATGTGGGGTTTTTTTCTTTCAAATTTTGCCTTCGCTGCCATATTTTTTCCTCCTGAATAATATTCTAATCAATTCTTGAGTATTTTACAAGACTATTTTTTCTTTTGCAAGCCCTGTTTGGCTTCGACTATTTTTTCAGTAATGTTAGCTGGAACTTCTTGATAATGAGAAAATTCCATATAAAAGCTGGCCCTACCTTGGGTCATACTCCTGATTGTGGTTGCATAACCAGGTACTTCGGCTAAGGGTACCAAGGCGGTAATCACCCGAATATTGCCTCGGGTATCTGTTCCTTGAACTTGAGCCCGCTTACTTGATAAATCACCAATAACATCACCCATAAAATCCTCAGGGGTGGTTACCTCTAACTTCATAATTGGCTCTAAAAGGACTAAACCGGCTTGTTTAACCGCTTCCTGAAATCCAGCCGAACCCGCAATTTTAAAAGCAATATCAGAAGAGTCAACTTCGTGATAGCTACCATCATAAACGGCAACAGCTACATCGGTAATGGGATAACCAGCTAAAACACCCTTCTCCATTGCTTCCTTAACACCTTTTTCAATGGCAGGAATATAAACAGAAGGAATTGCTGTTCCCCGAATCTCATTTGTAAATTTAAAACCTTCACCCCGTCCCAAAGGTTCAACCCTTAAAAAACAGTGTCCATATTGACCTCGACCACCAGATTGACGGATGTATTTGCCTTCTCCTTTGGCGGTTTTAGAAATCGTTTCTTTGTAAGCTACTTGGGGTTGACCCGTATTGGCTTCAACATTAAACTCACGCTTCATTCGGTCAACAATAATCTCCAAATGCAACTCTCCCATACCAGAAATAATGGTTTGGCCCGTTTCCCGATCGGATTTAATCCGAAAGGTTGGGTCTTCTTCAGAAAGACGATTGAGGGCAGTGCCAAGCTTTTCTTGGTCAGCTCGAGTTTTTGGCTCAATGGCAAGAGAAATAACTGGCTCGGGAAAAGTAATTGATTCAAGAATAATTGGCTTATCTTTGTCAGAAAGAGTGTCACCAGTGGTGGCTTCTTTTAAACCCACAATGGCAATAATTTCTCCTGCTTCGGCAGAGTTAATTTGCTCTCGGTTATTGGCGTGCATTAATAGAAGCCGACCAGCGCGCTCAGACCTGCCCTGGCTACTGTTGTAAACTTCTTTACCGGCATCCAATTGGCCTGAATAAATCCGAACATAAGTTAAGCGACCAACATGGGGGTCGGTTTGAATCTTAAAAACCAAGGCAGCAAAAGGTCCTTTAGCATCACAAAGCCTGGTCTCCTCTTTGTTTGTCTTGGGATTAATTCCTTTTATCGCCGGGACATCAAGCGGATTGGGCAAAAAATCAACCACTCCATCCAATATTGGTTGAACGCCTTTGTTTCGCAAGGAAGCTCCAGCGTAAACAGGCACAAGTTGATTAGCAATCGTCGCTTTGCGAATACCGACTTTCAATTCTTCAACACTTATTTCTTCGTTGCGTAAATACTTTTCCGTTAAAGCTTCATCTGCTTCAGCTACTCTTTCAATTAATTCTTCCCGATGTTTTTTAGCTTGTTTAACCAAATCAGCTGGAATTTCTTTGGTAATAAACTTCTCTCCAGTTTTATCCTTCTCTTCCCAAATCAAGGCTTTTTGGTTAAGGATGTCAACAACACCAACAAAATCTTTTTCCGCTCCAATGGGCATGGTGAGGATGATTGGCTTCGCCCCCAAACGCTCGACAATCATTTTGACTGTCCGCTCAAAATCCGCTCCCAATTTATCCATTTTGTTAATAAAACAAAGGCGGGGAACTTGGTAGCCATCAGCTTGGTGCCAAACTTTTTCTGATTGAGACTGAACTCCTTCTTCGGCATCAAAAACAACGATGCCGCCATCCAAAACTCGAAGAGAGCGCTCTACTTCAGCGGTAAAGTCAATATGGCCAGGAGTGTCAATGATGTTAATCCGGTGGTCACGCCAGAAAGTGGTTGTGGCAGCAGACATAATCGTAATCCCTCGCTCTTTTTCTTGCTCCATCCAGTCCATTTGGGTCGTCCCTTCATCAATGTCGCCGATTTTGTAGGTTTTGCCAGTGTAATAGAGCACCCGCTCGGTGGTGGTTGTTTTACCGGCATCAATGTGAGCAATAATGCCAATGTTCCGCACTTTCTTGATCGGAACTTTTCTTTTTTTGGCTGTTTCGTTTTTTTCCGCCATATATATAATTCTACCAATTTTTAAGCAAACAAAAAACCGCCTCTGTCAAGAAGCAGGTTGGCTTCAAAATTATTTTAACAAAATCATGCCTGTAATTCAAGCACCACGCTCCGGATGGATTCTTTTCGTTTCGTTAAGAAGTTCAGACAACACTTTCTCGTTTTCTGTTTCAAAATGATGATCTTGGGTAAAACTTCTTACCTCCATCGTCCCAATTTTTCCTGAACCATCAAAGACATCAAAAACATCGTGCTGAGGTAATCTGCCTAATCCTCTTTTAAAACGGTGGTGTTCAACACAAGCTTGAGCAAGACTGCCCTCGGCTCTAATAAAAAGTTTTTCTCCTGCCCATTCGCTCGCTTCACCTGCTTTCAAAGAAATTGAGCCAACAATCTTTTCCCGACATTCTTGACAAGTTGCTCTTGCTTTTGGTTTTGTTAACAACATAATTTAAAACTGCCTCTTGGGCAGCTAATTAGGCACTGTTTATGCTAAAAAAGCTCAATTTTTACCACCGGAAATGGGCAAATGCCTTATTGGCTTCGGCGATTTTATGGACTTCTTCTTTTTTGGCAACGGCGCCACCCTGCTTGTTGGCAGCATCCATTAGTTCGGCGGCTAACTTTTCGTAAAAGTGATGATATTCTTTATTGGAGCGTGCTTGGGCTGCTTGAATGAGCCAACGAATGGCCAATGACTCCCGCCTATCACCTTTAACCGGCATCGGTACCTGATAAGATGCTCCACCAACTCTTCGAGGACGAACTTCCATTTTCGGCTTAATGTTTTCCAAAGCTTTTTGAAAAATTTCTAGGGGGTTTTCTTTAGTCTTTTCCTCAACCAGATTAAAGGCATTATAAACGTGTTTTTGGGCAACCGTTTTTTTGCCTTGGCGCATCACTCGATTAATTAGCCGCGCTACAATCCGGCTTTGATAAACCTCATCAGCGGCAATAACCCTTTTGGGTGCTCTTTTACCCCTCATCTCCCTCTCCTTTTGTCTCTTCTTTTTCTTCAGGTTTCTCTTCACCAGCTTCTTCACCTGGACCAGTCACTTGGGCAACAACGCCGCCCTTTCGGGTGCCGTATTTAGAACGAGCCTTTTTCCGCCCGGTAACGCCGGCCGTATCAAATCTTCCCCGAACAACGTGATATTTTACTCCTGGCAAATCCTTAACTCGCCCACCCCGAACCAAAACCACCGCGTGTTCAGCCAGGTTATGTCCTTCACCCGGGATATAGGCAGTGACTTCTTTTTTATTAGAAAGTCGAACCCGAGCCACTTTTCTTAAAGCTGAATTGGGCTTTTTAGGCGGCATGGTCTTGACATGAAGAACCACTCCTCGCTTAAAAGGACTCATCGTTTCTGTCATCCGGCGGTCTTTGGCATTAAAAGTTTTCCGCAAAGCCGCGGCCTTTATTTTTTTCCTGGTTTTCTTCCTGCCCTTACGGACAAGTTGACTGATTCTTGGCATGGTTAATTTCGAGCAACGCGAGAAACAAGGTTCTGAGCGAAGCTCAGGTTCTTATTTTACCAAATTTGAGCTCATTTCTCAAAGAGAAATTAGGTTCTCGCGAAGCGAGGTTCTTACTCTTCAATCTTAGCGCGTTCAGGGGTAACAGGAATAAGCCGGCCAATAATTACGTTTTCCTTAAGGCCAAGAAGGTTGTCTTCCTTACCTTCGGCGGCAGCATCAGTCAAAACATTGGTCGTTCGCTCAAAGGAAGCGGCTGAAAGCCAAGATTCAGTGTAAAGAGAGGAACGAGTAATTCCCAAAATTACCACCTGGGCTGAAGCAGGCTCACCGCCTTCTGCAAGAACCTTAGCGTTTTCTTCCTCAAACAAAGACCGACTAAGAAATTGACCAGGCAATAAAGAAGTGTCTCCTGAAGTCTCGATACGAACTTTGTCACTCATCTTTCTAATAATTACTTCAAAATGTTTGTCTTGAATATGAATACCCTGGGACTCGTAAACCGTTTGTAATTCTTCAATCAAGTATTCTTGGGCGGCTTTCAATCCTCTAATTTCTAATATCTCGCGGACATCAAGAGACCCAGTGGCCAATTGCGTCCCAGCGTCAATCAAATCACCATCACTAACCTTAACTTGACTAACCGCTGGCACCAGATATTCTCTTTCTTCAACTGGCTTGACTCCTACACTTTTAATCCTAATTCGATAACCCTCCTCAGTTTCATCCACCGCCGCCTTTCCGGCTATCTCTGCTAAGGGAGCCAATACTTTTGGCTTTCGTGCCTCAAACAATTCTTCTACTCTCGGTAAACCTTGAGTAACATCAGAAACAACAATACCGCCAAAATGATGAGTTCTTAAAGTCAACTGAGTGCCGGGTTCACCAATAGACTGGGCCCCAACAACGCCGACGGGTGTCCCGACTTCGACTATCGACTTTGTTGAGAAATCCCAACCATAACACTGAACGCAAATACCATATTTAGTTTTGCAAGTCAGGGGTGAACGAATTTGAACTTTATTAACTTTATGCTTCTTCAAAAGGGAAAGGTTGTTTTCAGAAATTACTTCGCCTTTTTTAAGCAACACCTTTTTTGTTTTAGGACTAACCACCTTATCCGCCAAAACCCGCCCCAAAATTCTGCTTAAAAATTTCTCTCCTCGCCTCCCTGAGTGAACAATCTCAATTGATTCTTTAGTACCACAATCTTCCTCCCGAACAATAACGTCATGGGCAACATCAATTAATCGCCTGGTCAAATAGCCCGCATCAGCCGTTTTCAAGGCGGTGTCTGTTAATCCTTTTCGTCCACCTCGGGCGGAAGTAATGTATTCAAAAACCGACAAGCCCTCTCTAAAATTAGACTTCACCGGCAACTCAACAATTTTACCCACAGGGTCAACTACCAATCCCTGCATTGCCGAAAGTTGTTTGACCTGGTCTTTTGAAGCTCGTCCGACCTTGGCTTCAATTATTAAACGAACACTATTCTCCGAATCAAATTTCTCCCAAGTCCTATCAGCAAGGTCTTCGGTGGTATCCATCCAAACCTCTTGAGTTAAACGCCGCCTCTCTTGGTCAGTAATTAATCCCTTATTGTAATTCTCTTCAATTTGGGCTACTTTTTTGTTTGCTTGTTCAATTATTTCTGGCTTCTCTTCTAAAATCTTACAATCCAAAACTCCGAGCGAAAGTCCAGAAAGGGTTGAACCCCAGAAGCCAATTCTTTTAATATCATCAATCAACTTAACAACAGTTTGGGTATCACAGACCTGCATTGCTCGAGTAATCAAAGCCTTAATCGTTGGTCCTTTAACAACATCATTGACAAAGGACAACTCTTTGGGTAAAATCCGATTAAAAATGACGCGTCCAGGGATAGTTTTTATAACTTCGCTGTCGGTTTTCACTTTAATCAATTGACGAAGATCAACTTTCTCCTCTTGATAAGCCAAAACCACCTCTTTTTGGGTGGAAAAAATTGTTGGATAAGTAGGTAATTTCTTATTAACCGAGGTGATAAAAAAGCAACCCAAAGCCATTTCTTTATTAGGAATGTCTATTGGCGATCCATCCGATGGTTTAAGTAAATTTTTATCGGGAGCCATTAACTCCAAAGACTCTTTTTTCGCTTTCTCACCTAAAGGAACGTGAACCGCCATCTGGTCTCCGTCGAAGTCAGCGTTGTAACCAGAACAAACACAGGGATGAATTTGAATTGCTTCTCCTTCAATTAAAACTGGGTAAAAAGCTTGAATACCCAATTTATGGAGAGTTGGGGCTCGATTAAGCAAAACGGGATGGTCTTTGGTAATCCTTTCTAAGATATCAAAGACCTCTGGTGGTCTTTGTTCAAGAACATTTTTAGCATTTTTGACGTTTGGTGCCACTCCTGTCAAAATCATCTCCCGCAAAACAAAAGGCTTAAACATCTCTAAAGCCATCTCTTTGGGCAAGCCACATTGATTAAGTCTCAATTCAGGTCCAACAACAATAACCGAACGACCCGAATAGTCAACTCGTTTTCCTAATAAATTCTGTCTAAAGCGTCCTTGTTTACCCCGCAGCATATCAGAAAGCGAACGCAATGGTTGACGACGCCGACGATAACGCCGAATTGGTCGTTTAGAAGCATCAATTAAAGTGTCAACCGATTCCTGGAGCATTCGCTTCTCATTGCGAAGAATAATTTCTGGTGCCCCTAATTCAATTAAATGCTTGAGTCGATTATTTCGGTTAATCACTCGGCGGTAAAGGTCATTCAGGTCACTGGTAGCAAAACGACCGCCGGAAAGCTGAACCATTGGTCTTAAATCCGGAGGAATTACCGGCAGAATCTTTAAGACCATCCAGGCAGGATCAACCTCAGCTTTTCTAAAACCTTCAACCACTTGGAGTCTTTTAACTGCTTTAATGTGACGAGCACCCTTACTTTCCTTAACAACCGTTTTCAAATCAGCCGCCAATTTTTCTAGATCAATGTTTTTAACCGCCTCAAGGATTGCCTCTGCTCCCATGCCAACCTTGAAAAAGTCAGCCGCTTTGTATTCGACTAACTTTAGATACTCATCTTCGCTAATAAGAACTTTTTCCTTCAGGCCTTTCACTAAATTAATAATCGCTTGATAAACCTCTTCGGCCCTTTCTCCTTCAGCTAAATATTCATCACGGAGGCTTTGAATTTTTTGCTTAATTTTAAGATCAATTTCCCCTAGAGCTAAAGCCAGTCTGTCTTTATCTTTAATCTCTTTTTTGGCCTTGACATTCTCCTGTTGACCTTCCTCTTTAGCTTCTTGAATTTTTTTCTCGCGCTCCTCTTTAAGAGCTTTCTTTTTTCCGGCCAAATCTTTTTCTAATCGTTCAATCGTTTTTTTCTGTTTTTTATTATCAACTTCCGAAGTTAAATATTGGGAGAAATAGATAACCGATTCCAAACCTCGAGGAGAAATATCTAAAAGCAACGACAGTTTTGAGGGAGTGCCTTTAAAAAACCAAATGTGGGCAACTGGTGAAGCTAGGTCAATATGACCCATTCGTTCTCGCCTTACTCGAGACTGAGTAACTTCAACACCACACTTATCACAAACAATTCCCCGATAACGAATTCGTTTATATTTTCCACAATAACACTCCCAATCTTTAGTCGGCCCAAAGATTCGTTCGCAGAAAAGACCATCTTTTTCTGGTTTCAGAGTTCGGTAGTTGATTGTTTCTGGCTTGATAACCTCACCGTGAGACCAATCTTTAATCTCTTGCGGTGAAGCCAATTTAACCCTCAAACCAGAAAAATCAACAATGTTTTTACCAAATACCATTACTCCTCCTTTTCTTTAACTACCGTTGCCCCAGCTGCCCGAGCCAGCTCTTCGGCCTCCTCTTTAGCTTCTTCTTCTTCCTCCAATTCTTCCTCTGTTTCCTCTTCTTTTTTAACCTCAACTACTCCAGTGGGTTCAATCTTCAAACCCAAACTGTTCAATTCCTTAACAAGAACCTTAAATGATTCGGGTACGGTTGACTCCGGAATTTGAGTGCCCTTGACAATAGCCTCAAAACTTTTGGCTCTCCCAACAACATCATCGCTTTTAATCGTCAACATTTCCTGAAGAGTATTTGCTGCTCGGTGAGCTTCTAAAGCCCAAACCTCCATCTCGCCTAGGCGCTGACCACCCATCTGTGCTTTCCCGCCCAATGGTTGTTGAGTCACTAAAGAATAAGGGCCAGTTGAACGAGCATGACTTTTGTCCTCAACCATGTGGGCTAATTTAAGCACGTAACCAATGCCGACAACGCTTTTTTTGGCAAAAGGTTTACCGGTTCGACCGTCATAAAGAACAGCCTTACCTTTAGTTGGCAAGCCAGCCTTTTTTAGTTCTTGAGTAATTTTTTCTTCACCAATTTCTTCAAAAACAGGAAGGGCAACTTTGTAACCTTGTTTTTTAGCCGCCCAGCCAAGATGAGCTTCAAGTAACTGACCCAAATTCATTCTTGTGAGAACAGACAGGGGCGAAATGATGATGTCTACGGGAGTACCGTCTTCGAGATAGGGCATATCTGCCTCAGGAACAATTCGGGAAATCACTCCTTTATTACCATGACGACCAGCTACCTTATCTCCTACGGTTACCTTACGCACTTGAGCCACTTTAACAATCACTTTTTTAAGAGTTCCAGGTTCCAATTCATCCCCTTTGGCTCTATCAAGAATTTGAACATCAATCACTGTTCCTCTTTCACCATGGGGCATCCGTAACGAAGTGTCGCGCACCTCCCTCGCTTTCTCTCCGAAAATTGCCCGTAATAATCTCTCCTCGGCTGTTAGTTCCGTTTCTCCTTTGGGAGCAATTTTACCCACTAAGATATCATGAGGCCCAACTTCGCTCCCAACAACAACAATGCCATCTTCAGCTAGGTTAGCCAAATCCGCTTCACCCACATTGGGAATATCCCGAGTAAGTTCTTCAGGACCTAGTTTGGTCTCTACCACTGAAGCATCATATTCTTCGATAGTAATCGAGGTAAGAGCATCAATCTTAGCCACTTTATCAGAAATAATAATGGCGTCTTCATAACCCAAGCCTTCAAAAGATGTGTAGGCAATAACCAAGTTTGTCCCTAAAGCCAATTCACCTTGATCACAAGAAGGACCATCAACCAACAAATCTCCTTTTTTTACTGTATCGCCAATTGAAACCAGAGGCCGCTGGGAATAACAGGTACTGGGACTTGTCCGCTTGAATTTAGCTAAATAGTAAGTTTCTTCCCGGCCTTTAATTTTGATATTTTCTGTATCTTCTAAATCCGTTCTTTTATTTTTGATTTTCAAAGTTATCCTTTCGCTATCAACGTAAGTCACCTTGCCATCATGACGGGCTCTAACAACCCAGCCCATCTGCTCAGGAATAACTGTTTCAATACCAGTGCCAATAATGGGCGCTTGAGGTTTTACTAAAGGTACTGCCTGACATTGCATGTTTGTTCCCATTAAAGCCCGGTTAGCCATATCATGGGAAAGAAAAGGGATCAAAGAAGCCGAAGTGCCAACTATTTGACGGGGAACAATATCAATATATTCTATTCTTTCCACTGGTGCTTCCAAAAACTCTCCGTGATAGCGTACCGGAACCCAAACATCGGTAATAAAGCCTCTTTTGTCAATTCCTACGCCACTATGGGTAATATAATGTTCTTGTTCGTCATCGGCCTGTAAATAAACAATCTCATCAGTTACCTTCATTCGGGTTTTACCTCGAACTTTCTTTTTCACTACCTTGCGATAGGGAGTTTCCATAAAACCATATTCATTCACCCGCGTAAAAAGAGCCATGTAAGTCACTAAACCAATGTTTGGTCCTTCGGGTGAGCGAACAGGACAAATCCGACCGTATTGAGAGGCATTAATATCTCGAATCGAAAAACTAGCCCGTTCTCGGGTAATTCCTCCGGGACCAGTGACCGAAAGTCGACGCAGATTATCAATTTCGGACAAAGGATTAACCTGGTCCAAAATTTGGGAAAGCTGGCTGGAGCGGAAAAATTCATTAATCAAAGCCATTACTGGTCGGGCATTAACAAGCTGAACCGGACTTGCTTTTTCTTCAGTTGAAATCAGGCTCATTTTCTCCTTAATTGATCTTTCTAAACGAAGTAAGCCAATCCGAAAGACGGTGTCAGCCACCACTTCACCCACTCGACGAATTCGCCGATTGGATAAATGGTCAATATCATCGACTCGACCTTCACCATTTTGGAGTTTAATTAAATAGCGAACGGCAGCAACAACGTCCTCTTGACGAAGAATCCAATTTTTTTTGGTATTAGACGTTTTTAAACCAAGCCGCTTGTTGGTTTTGTAACGACCGACTTTCCCTAAACTATAACGACGAGAATCGAAAAACATATTTTCGAACATTTCTCGAGCATTTTCTAAAACCGCGGGTTCACCGGGACGCATTTTCTGATAAATCTCAATTAAAGCCTCCTCTTTGGTTTTGGTGGGGTCTTTTTCTAAGGTAGCCAAAATGTAGTCCTTGCCCTCTTTAATTAGATCTTTAAAAGTATCAATTATTTCCTCATCACTAACTAGACCAAAAGCCCGTAACAAAACGGTAACCGGGAATTTTCGCCTTCTGTCCAAGCGGCAACTAATGATATCATTGCGATTGATATTGAGCTCTAGCCATGAACCTCTTAAAGGACGGACTTCTGCGTTATAAAGGAGACGACCGCTCACTCGATCAATCTCACCAAAAAAGAAGGCGCCTGGGGCGCGAATAATCTGGCTAATTACTCCTCTCTCAATCCCATTAATAATAAAAGTTGCCCGCTCAGTCATTTGGGGAATATCACCTAAGAAGACTTCCTTACTTACTTTACGACCCGTTTTTTTATTGATTAGGGTGGCTTCTACTCTAAGGGGAGCATCGAAGGTTAAGCCTTTTTTGGTTGCTTCCACAGGAGTGAGTCGGGGTTTATCAAAATGATACTTGCCGAAGGTCAATTGCCAATTTTTGCCAGTAAAGTCATCAATTGGAGAAACTTCCTCCAATGCCTCCTTAATCCCTTCGTCAATGAACCACTGATATGATTCTCGCTGAGTTTCCAGGAGGTTTAATTGAGGCAGGTTTTTATATTCTTTACCCCAGTTTAGGCGCTTCGGCTTAGAGGCGGGCATCACTTTTAAAATCCGGGTATGAAAAAGTAGCCGTAAAATCTCGTACGGCAACAAAGCGTACCTATCGTACGCCTACCCTAATACTTAACTGTTGTCAAAATAACATAAAAACCCTAATTCGTCAAGAGGTATTTTCCGTTTGAAAATTGACCTTAGTAATTAATCCTTGCTACAATCATCTTATGCTATTTACTATTTTTAAAATCGCTGCCCTTTGTTTAATTATTATTCTTGTTTTAAAGGCTCTTAGAATAGTTTTTGTTCCAGTTAAGATAATTAAGTGGCTGATTTTAATAGGCGTGGCGATTTTCTTGCTGGTAATGGCAAGAAACTATATAGGAGTTTTTTAAAGCAACCTTTTCTTCGCTTTTTCTAACTCTTCATAGAGTCCAGGAATAAGATCATAATTTTTGGCTTCCCCAAGAGTTACCCAGGCAAAATCAGTAAAATCATCACCTAGTTTCACTCTCCCCGATTTATATCTACAACCAAATGTCAAACCAATGACATGATAGCCATCAGGACGAGTGAATTCATAATCATTTAAAAAGATAAATTCACCTCCTACTTTAACTCCCACCTCCTCCTCTATCTCTCGATAAAGAGTTATTTCGCAATCATCTGGCGCCTCCACCTTACCTCCAGGTACCGTCCACATTCCCGGAAAGGCGATTTCATCCTCTTTGCGCTTAATAATTAAAAACTTACCATCTTTTTCAATAACAGCAGTAACGGCGACAATGTGAAATTTCTTCTTATCCATTTTTTCACTGTTAAAAGTGGTTTATTTCAGGTACTTCTCAATATTTTCATTGTGCTCTTCACCGGTTTTGGCGTAGTGCATTCCCCCTTTTTTGTCAGAAAGATAAAACCAATACTCGGTCTCTTGGGAATAAATCACGGCTTCGATTGAAGCTAAACCAGGACTGCAAATTGGTTCGGGCGGCAAACCTTTATATTTATAAGTATTAAAAGGTGAGTCGATTGCCAAATCTTCTCTTGTTAGTTTTTGAGGCCACCAATCTATTTCTTGCCAATTTTTAGAGTCTGAATTGTCTCGGCTAGCAAGGGCATATTGAACCGTGGCATCAGCCTGGAGAGACCAGTTTTCTTGCCAGCGCTTAAGCAAGATTCCAGCAACAATAGGGCGGTCTTTTTCCGTCCGACATTCCCTTTCAACAATTGAAGCCAAAATTATCACCTGGTTTTGAGTCAGGCCCTTTCTTTTAGTCTCCAGTTCTAATTCCAAGGAATACTTTTTTTCAAAATTGTTGGTAAAAATTTTAATCACTGAAGATGGGCTAGCATCCTTAGGTACTAAATAGGTATCAGGAAAAAGAAAACCTTCAAGCTCATCCGTTAATTGAATAAATTGCGGATAACTAAAATCATCCAAGTTGGCGGTTAGGCGGCGCCCAAATTCCTCTCGCCGCCACCCTTCAGGAAAAGTTAGCCAAATGTCCAAAGAGCCATGAGTTAATAAATAGGCAACCTCTTCAACGCTCCAAGAAGGATTGATTCGAAAATCCCCTGCTTGGATTTCGCCTGATAAACCTTTGGCTAAGATAAAAATTTTGAAAGCTGAAGCATTTTTAATCAAACCAGCGTCCTCTAACCGCTGAGCTGTCAAGGACAAACTTTCGCCTTTATGAATAACAAAGATTTGGCTTTCAGCCGGAGGTTGACTAACCGGAAGAAGCGCCCAGCGCCACCAAAAAAAGCCGCCGATAATGGCGGCCACTAGTACCAAAATGACTATACTAAACTTCTTCAAAAAGCGCACGGCGATATTTCTTTGTTTTCAAATTATAGATAAAAATCCGGCCGCACTTGCAAGTCACTTTTTCCGTGTCGTTTTTCCTTTTCTCTTTTTTACCTTTGTCCAATGGCTTGCCGCAACCAACACATTGGCCTCGACTCAAAAGCCAAGCTTGTACTGGAGCAATGATATTTTTAAACATTTTGTTTATCTAAGTATGCTTGTAAAATTATGGCCGCGGCAAAAGCATCCTCTTTTTCTTGGCGATATTTCTTCTTTTTGCCTGCCTCTATCATTTTAGCAATTGCTTCTTTGGTGGTCAAGGTTTCGTCTTGAAAAGATACTTTTATTCCCGTTATCTTTCCTAATTGCTTGCCGTATTTTTTTGCTTTTTGGCCAATCTTTCCTTCACTCACGCCAATAACAATTATTTCTATCTTTTTTTGTTCAACTAGCTGGGAAATTTTCGTTAACGTTTCTTGATGGTTTTTGATAACCCCTATTGGCTGAACCAAGCCATTATCAGCAATAGCTAAGCCAATTTTGGCGATACCAAAATCAATGCCTAAAATTCTCATATTCTGACCAATTGGGTTCTTACTATTAACCGCTTTAAATAAGTTCCTGGCGGAACACAAGTAATCAAAGAAAGCCACTGGCTGTCATATCTCTGTTCCAAAACAGCCAGGTCCTCGGGTTTAGTCTCAGAGATTTCCCTTACCAAATAACGATACTGAATGCCATCAAAATCAACTAAAATTTCATCGCCTTCTTCCAAGTTAGGTAAAGTAGAAAAAATCGTTTTGTAATTTTCGGGATTAAAAAATTGGGGCAAAACTGAGTGACCAAAAATCACGGTGTTGCCGTACTGTCCAGGCAGGGCAGTACCAGGATAATGAATTAAACTTTTCATCAAATCCTCACCCCCGATTTGAACCGTGGCATCCTCAATATCTAATTTGGGAATAGAAAGATTGTAATGGGTAATTCGACTTGGCCTGGGTGGCAAAATCGGTGCATCTGGAAACCAACTTTTGGGGTTAGCGTAGTCAACGACCGCTTCTTTTCCCAAAACGGTTTCTTGAGAGGTTAAAGGGCTGAGCGGTTGCTGGGTAAAACGACTGCTGGTCAACTCATAATACAAAATCGGCAAAGCCGCATTACCGATTAAAACCAGACCAATGACCAAAATTAAAAAAGATAAACTTTTCCACAAAAAAGCCAGTCGTTTTCGTTGAACCAATCGTTGACCAAGCGGAGCTGATTTTAGATAACGGTAGGGAAATGTCATTGAATTTCAACCTCAATCTCAATTCTATTGACTCTCCGGGGAAAAGTGCCAAGGCGCCCAGGTAAACGGGGAGAAATTACGGCTTCAAAACCAGCCACTCTTGGTAAATTACCTAAATAAGTCTCACCTATCACGATGTATTTCCCCGCCAAATTCTTTTTAATCTGTTCCAAATCTTGCTTAGGAATTAATTTGGCTTTTAGATGAGTTTTTACCGTTGCGACGCCTTTTTTATCAACTTCACCAACATCAAAAGAAAATTCAGTTTCCTCAGGTAAGTATTCAAAACCCTCGGCAGCTGATTCTAAAACGCTATCTTCAACTAGTTCTTGTAATTCTTTTTCCGTGTAAACTAAAGCATTTGCTTGTAGTTTTAAAGAAAGCTCCAAACTATCCGTTTCTTCATCTACCTCATGGCTATAATTACTGCTAATAACTTTAGTGGCAATCGACTCTTCAACCAAATTTGCTTCAGGAGAAAGTTGGGTTAACAATTTTTCTTTGGCATCTTTTTCCAAAGCGGCTTCTAAATCAGCCAGCAATGCCTCTTTGTCTTCCTCAGAAACAGCTTGAATTTGACGACTGATGCCTCCACTAAAAGCAGAATCATTTTTGGCAACATAATCCGATTTGGCGTAATTAGCAATTGTAAATTCGGTTCCTGCAGCCAAGTTACCCTCGGTCCCAATTTCTTCAGCAGTAACTTTGACATTGGCTTTACCAGGGGGATCGGCGGCGCTACTTTGAGAAGCAACGGTGACATCATCATCAAGGGTAAATTCCAAACCTGCGGCACTGGCAATTTCCGTTCCCGAATCAAAAGTTTTTTCACTGGAAGTACCGTTGTAAATTGTTACTTCTCCTTTGGCTGGGTCACCGATTTCTTTAGCACCGGTCGTTGTCCGGCTCTTGCTGCCTTCAACCCCAATTTTCATTTGCTCGGCGGGCAAAATGAAATTTTCTTTATCTGGAGTGTCTGTTGTGGGATCAAGTTTAACCGTAAAATCTTTTTCCAGAATTTCTGGTTCCAAAAAAAGAGTTACTTTTGCCCGAGGAAGAAACCAATAGGCGGCAAAAGCACTGCCAATTAAAATCAAAATGAAGGCGATGATTAAAAAGAGAATCGGGGAGGTTTTAAGAGACTTGGGCATTAACCCTCTAAGGTAAGCTAAATTCAGCTTCCTTAGAAGAGAAGGACCAGGACGAAAAGAGGTTATTTTGGCAAAAAAATTGCCCAAAAACGAAGGTTTTTCTTCGATTGGCGGTTCTTTAATCACAGGCGGTTCCCTTACTTCCGGTTCTTCAGGTTTCTCTGGCTCAACTGGTTTTAACGGCTCTTCGGGTTCGGCTTCTATTTTCTCTTCAGCAACATCGGTCCCTTTAATAAAACCCAGCTCTCCTGCAGGAACAAAACCTGGCTCTTCAACTTCAACCTCTTCTCCTTTCTCAATTTTCTCTTCTGCTACCTCTTTCTTCTCCTCTTTTTCTTTTTTCACTGGTTTTTCTTCTAGAACCAAGCCAGCGGCTTTGGCCACCTCTTTACCACCAGCCAAAGCAATTGCTTTAATATCAAAATTCAGGGGCAAGATTTCTACTCTAGGCAAATGAAGGAATTCAACTTCTTCTTTCTTTTTTTCTAGCCAGGGATAGTTAACTAATTGTTGCCTGGCCTCTTCTAATTTATCTTCTTTGTTGTAAATTAAGATTCGGGCAGGCAAAGATTCCTTAGACTCAAATCGAGACAGACCCTCAATCAAGTCATCAGCCAAATTATCGCTTTTGTCAATCAATTCCGGTCCCAAAATCTTCCCAATTCTCACTAAGCCAACGCTTACCTTCTTCATCCCTAAATGCACCAAAATGGCGGTTGGCGGAACTCCTTCAGTAGCTTTTATATGATGAACAATTGCCTCAGTAACCACCACAAAACCAGCTGGTTTGAGATCGAGCTTTTCAGAAAGTTTTTTTAGAAGTTTTAATTTCTCATCAACAATTTTCTCTCCCTCAATCCAATTAAAAGGCAAGCCGAAAACAACTTTATCAGGCTCTTTAACCTCTCCCTCTATTGGCAATTTCTCGGCTGCAGAAGATAAACACGCGTCAACGGCTTCAATTAATTCTTCTTCATTCTCCCATCTTTCGGCGTTTCCCAAGGAAAGAACTTTGACCTGATTTTCAACAATGGCAAAGATAGCACTCTTAACAAGTTCCAAACCAATTTCCAGAGCAAAATAATACTCTGATGGCTGCTTTTCCTTTTGACGAATTTTGTTTAAGACAGATTTAACTTCCATGAGCAAGTTGAGCGTAGATTCGACGCCGACCAGCACCAATTGCTTTTTCTTTATTTATCTTAACACGACCAATCTCTCCAGTCGACTTTACATGAGGTCCACCGCAAACTTCTTGGGAATAATTTCCAATCGAATAGACTTTAACTTTTTCGCCATACTTTTCGCCAAAAAACGCAAGGGCACCCTTTTTCTTGGCTTCAACCAAAGTCATTGTCTCTGCTCGCACTGGCAGATTGGCTTTAATCTTCTTGTTAATAATCTCTTCAACTTTTTTCATTTGGGCTTCAGTTAATTTTTCAGGATGGGTAAAATCAAACCGCAATCTTTCAGGAGTAATATTACTCCCCACTTGTTGAACATGGTCACCAAGAACATCACGCAAAGCCTGATGAAGAAGATGGGTGGTGGTGTGTAATTTAGTTACGGTCGCCGAGTGATCCGCCAATCCCCCCGCAAATTTTGTTTCCATCCCTGCTCGAGAAATCTCTTGATGCTTTTTAAACTCTTTCTCAAAGACTTTTTTTTTAATTTTTTGACCTCTTTCTTGGGCAATCTCTTCGGTCATTTCCAAAGGAAATCCATAAGTCTCATACAAATAAAAGGCGAGTTTGCCATCAAGGACTTTATGCTTCTCAACTTCTCTCAACCCTCGCTCAAGTGTTTTTCTAAATCGATTTTCCTCTACTTCTAGCTCTTGGAGAATTTGTTTCTCATTTTCTCTAAGATAAGGGTATTCATCTTGGTAAATCTCAACCGCTGTCTGGGCAAGGTTTTTAGCAAATGGTTTAATTAATTGAAGCGATCTCCCATAACGAATCGCTCGCCGAATTAGGCGGCGAAGAACATATCCTTGCTCCTTATTCGAAGGAACAACGCCATCAGCAATAACGAAGGTGGCAGCCCGAATATGGTCGGCAATGATTCGAAAATGCTTTTTGTTCTGGATATATTTCTTCTTACTTAACTCTTCAATCCGACGCAGTATTGGAAAAAAAAGCTCTGTTTCATAAAAAGTCTCCTTTTTTTGAAGAATAGCAGCGACTCGTTCTGTTCCCATCCCTGTATCAACATTCTGCTGTTTCAGTCTCTCATATTTGCCTTTTCCTTTTTTGTTATATTCCATAAAGACGTTGTTCCAAATCTCGATATATCGACCGCAGTCACAGTTGATATGACACTCTTTGCCAAAATGGAGATCATGAGATTTTCCTGTATCATAAAAAACCTCAGAATCTGGACCACAAGGACCAGTTTTGCCAACTGGTCCCCACCAGTTTTTCTTTTTGGGATAAGGAACAATCCTCTCTCCAACATTAGCTTTGATGCCTGCCTTTTTATATATTTCTTGCCAAATTTTTATTGAACTCTCGTCTCGAGGTGCATCTTGATCCCCTTTAAATACCGACACGTAAATTTTTTTAGGATCCATGCTCAACCATCTCGGCGAAGTTAAAAATTCAAATGCCCAATTAAGTTGTTCCTTTTTAAAATAATCTCCCAGTGACCAGTTACCTAGCATTTCCATGAAGGTCAAATGGCGGTTATCACCAACTTCATCTATATCGTCTGTTCTTAAACAACGTTGATTGCTCACTAAGCGTTTGCCTAATGGATGAGGCTCACCAAGAAGATAAGGAACAAGCGGATGCATTCCGGCGGAAACAAATAAAGCGGTGGGGTCATTTTCCGGAATTAAAGAAACATTGGGCAACTTTTTATGCCCTTTTTTCACAAAAAAAGAAAGAAATTTCTCTTTTAATTCTTTGGCGGTCATCAAGAAAGATTATACTATGGCAGAATTATGAAGTTAAGGGTCTGCCGTTGCGGATGAAAAATTTTTTACTTGCCAATCGTCCTCTTTTTCGCAGTTTTTCGATATGACCTATTTTCTCTTGAGCTTCACCAGCCACTTCTTCTTTCACATCTTTTGCTTTTTCTTCTAATTTGGCTTGAATTTCTTTGGCTCGGGCTCGAAATTCTTCTCCCTTTTCCTCAAAATCTTCAACTAACTCGGTTAGACTGTCCAGAGCTTCCTCGCTTTTTTTCTTAATTCTTTTTTTAACCTTTTCCCCTTCTTTAGTTTGGGTAAGGAAATAGAAGGCGCCAGCGCCAATTAAAGCACCTATAATTAATCCTTGAAGAAAACCACCACTGCGGTCTTGCTTGCTCATTTTATTCACCCACTTCTTTCTCAGCTTTTTTTGATTTCTTTTTCCGTTGACCTAGCCAACCTAAAAGTCCAGCAATACCGGAAACGCCGGTGATAGAGTTAGAAAGCGAAGCAATCGGTCGAGCCACTGATTCGGAAATCATTCCTGCGTCATCAAGCATTTTGTTAAACTTCCTAACCGACTCCCTTATCTCTCGCAAAATAAAAAAGACTTGAACCCCAATGATAGTAAGAACAGCGGTTAAAACAGTGACAACAGCAATGAGTAAAAGCTGTGTGTTATCAATCATGGGCAGTGTTTCCTTGTTAATAATATCCTCTATTTGAGGCTAAATGTCAATTATAACTTTCTGTATCAATCCAAATAAACCGTTTTTGTTTGTCTTGTTTTTCTACCGAGACGGTTAGTGGTTTCAATAACAATTTTATTTTCACCGGAAGTTAGCCTCAGACGATAAGTAAATTCTCCTTTTTCATTAAGCTGGGTCAAACTACCATTAATCGTCACCGAATTATCAAGGTCGGTTCTGCCTTTAATCACTATTTGTTCCTCGGTGACCCGTTGGTTATCAAGTGGCAAATCAACTTCTAATCTGGGTCTTCCCAATAAACCATGGTATTGATAAGCCAAATACGTTAAAAAGGCAACAATAAACAGAGCAACAACAACAATCAAAGTTTTTTTTGGGTTCCATTTAAACTCCTTGTTGAGGTCAACTTTTGGAGGAAAAACAATTTTCTGTTCTTGAGTTCGCCGGTAATCTCTTTTGAAAATCGCCACTACCTTTTCGGGCTCCAAACCTAAAAACTGGGCGTAGTTTCTGATAAAACCCTTAATGGTTGCCACCGATGGCAAAGATTGATAACTATCTTTTTCTAAATCTTTTAGATAGCTCTTTCTTATTTTTGTTTCCCGAGTAACTTCATCAAGACCAATTTGTTTTTTTAACCGATTCTCTTTAAGAATTTGACCTGCTGTTTTCATTGAGAGGCAATTTGAGAAGCAAGATATTCCTCAGGGTTTTTAATTAAGACTTCTCGAGGTTTAGAACCTTCAGCTGGTCCAACGATTCCTGCCCTTTCCAATTGGTCAATAATTCTTGCTGCTCGAGCGTAGCCAATCTTAAGCCGCCGTTGAAGCAAGGAAGCTGAAGCTCGTTCATAACGACAAACGGTCCGGACCGCATCTTCAAAAAGTTCATCCCTTTCTTCTATTTCTCCGGCGGCGACTGCCCTTTTTGTTGGCATTTTAGTTACTTCTTCAGTGTATTGTGGTGCCACGCCTGCTTTTCTCAAAAAATCAATCAACTTTTGGATTTCTGGCTCGGAAACGAGTGTTCCCTGAATTCGGGTTGGTTTTGATTGGTCAGGAGGAATATAGAGCATGTCACCCCGGCCCAACAACTTTTCTGCCCCTGGCATGTCAATAATCACTCGAGAGTCAACTTGGGAAGAAACATTAAAAGCAATTCGACAAGGAATATTGGCTTTAATCAAACCCGTAATAACATCAACCGATGGACGCTGGGTGGAAATAATTAAATGAATTCCTGTTGCCCTTGCCATTTGGGCAATACGACAAATGGCGTCTTCTACTTCTGCCGGGGAATACAAAATAATATCGGCTAACTCATCAATAATAATTAGTATGTAGGGCAAGGCAGCAAAACCAGAAAGCTCATTGTAAGCTTCAATATTCCGGACTCCCACTTCAGCAAACAGTTTGTAACGGCGGTCCATCTCGGAAATCGCCCATTTCAAAGCAGAAAGAACTTTTTCCGGGTCAACAATCACGGGCGTTAACAAATGAGGAATGCCATTGTATTGGGTTAGCTCTACTCTTTTGGGGTCAACTAAAATAAATTTAACCTCAGCAGGGGAAGCTCTAAAAAGAATGGTGGTAATAAAAGAGTTAAGACAAACCGTTTTTCCTGAACCAGTTGTGCCCGCAATCAAAACGTGGGGCATTCGCCCAATCTCGTCAACAACGGATTCACCAGAGACATTTAAGCCAAGAGAAACAGCTAATTTGGATTTGGCTTTTTCCATTTGTTCTGAAGTCAACATCTTCTTGAGGGTAACAAACTCTGGACTTCGGTTAGGCACCTCTATTCCCACTAAAGAACGGCCGGGAATAGGTGCTTCAATTCTGATTTGTCCGGTTGGCGCTGCCAAAGCAAGAGCCAGATCATTGGCCAAAGTAGTAATTTTTGAAAGCTTGGTTCCTAAAGCAATTTCCAAAGCATATTGAGTCACTGCTGGACCCAGGTTAACCTCTGCTACTCGAGCAGCAATTCCAAATGATTCAAGCGTCTTTTCAATAACATCCGCGTTTTTCTTGATATCCCCCCGGTTGGCCTTGCCACCAACTTCATCGGCTAATAAAGATAAAGGAGGAAATTCCCAAACCCCTTCTTCGGTGGGTAAATTGCTTACCAAAGCAGGGGCTAGCTCTTCTTCTTTTGCTGCTGGCTTCCGTTCTTCTCTTGGCTCTGAGACCTTCATCTCGGGTTCAACCGCTAATTTACGCCGTCCAGAAATTTTTCTTATGCTTACTCCAGCTTGGCGAAACCGGGAAAAAATTTTGGCTAAAAAAAGAATAATTTCCTCTAGAGAGGTATTAAAAATCACCACGACCCCGATAAAAACAAAACCTAAAAGAACAAAAAAAGCGCCAAAAGAACTAATTAAAGTTGCCAAGTTATACCAGACTTGAGCGCCAATCAGCCCTGCTCGGGTTAAGCTAACAAGGGCGATTGATAAAATAACTGAACCAGCAAAAACATTGGGGCGGGTAATTTTCCACTGCAAACGCGCGAGCATTAATCCCGCGGTCAGCAAAAGAAAAGGTAAGAGCAAAACTCCCCAACCAAAATAGTGAGTGAGAAGAATAAACAAACGGCTTAAGATAACGCCTTGGCGAGAAAAGGAGAAAATGATAATCGCTGCCAATGAGAAAAGGAAAACACTGGAAATGGTATAAAGAGTGTGTTTTTTGAGTTTTAATTTAAATGGATTTTTTCTTCTTCCTCGGGCCATTTTTCTTCTACCATTATACTATTTTCGGCGATGTTTCCGCCTCTTTTTTGATTTTGACTTTACCAAATGGGTTCTTCTTGAAATCTTGGATCCCAGTTTAACTTGACCAGAAGGAGTTATTTCCATTGTGTCATTTCTATCTGGAAGAAAAATTTGTTTTTCACTATAACCCATTTTTTGAGCTAAAAGAGCGTATTGTCTCATTTGCCGAAAAGCACCGCCAATAGGAATTAGATAATTAGGACGCGCCAAACCAATCATTAATGATAAATCTCCTTGGGCAGCGTGGCCCGAAACATGTAAATCATCAAGAATCTCTGAATAAGAAACGGTTGCACCCAAACGGCAGAGGTTATCAATCAGCCTGTGAACCGCTGTTTCAGTGCCGGGAATATAATCAGGGGCAGAAAAAACGACTTTGTCACCCGGCTCAATTTGAATTCCTTTATACTCTCCGGCGGTAATTCTGTCTAAAGCCGAACCCGTTTGAGCCAAACTGCCAGCCACAAACAAACTGATTTTCTCTTTGGGCAGGTCTTTAATCTTTTTCGCAGGAATCAAAACTCCCTTTGGAATCTGAAGATAGCCCAGACGAGTAGCGATTTTAAAAATCTTTTCAATTGACATTCCCACCAAAGCTACCTGGCGTCCATATTTAGCAGAGACATTTAAAGCTTGTTGCCACCGGGAAACATTGGAAGACATGGTGGTAACAAAAACCTTACTTTTGAAATCGCGAATTTCCCTTTCTAAAGAGTCCTCAATCATTTGTTCGGAAAGAGTATAGCCAGCTTTTTCACTTCTTAAACAATCGGAAAGAAGACAAACAACTCCTTGATTGCCAATGGTGGCTATCTTACCAACATCAGAAATTGTTCCCATCGCTGGTGTCCAGTCAAATTTAAAGTCACTAATATGAAGAACCGTTCCTAAAGGGGTATTGATGGCGATTCCAAAAGTATCAGGAATTGAATGAGTTAAATAAATAAAATCAAGATTGAAATTACCCAAATTAACTTTCTCTCGAGAATCAATCAGATTAACTTTAGCCGGTAAATGGTACTCATCAAGTTTATCTTTTATCAAAGCCGCTGCCAGTCGCGAGGCATAAATAGGAATTTTTCGATTAAGTTTAGGTAAAACAAACGGCAAACCCCCATAATGGTCTTCATGCCCATGAGTAATCACTATTCCCTGAATCTTTTCTCGGTTCTTAACTAAGTAATCAACATTAGCAACCAACAAATCACCTTGGGGTGTTTCCTCATCAGGAAAACCAACTCCACAGTCAACTATCAAAATCTGGTTATTGTATTGATAAACAAAAAGGTTTTGGGTAACCTTTCCCCAGCCTCCCAAAGAAATTATTCTTAGATTTTGTTTATCGTTTTTTTTCATTGAATTAATTTCATTTGTTTATCTTCTTTTTCTACTGCAATTTTTTCAGTTATCTCCTCCTCCGGAGCTTTTTCAAGAAAGCGTTTTATCTTTTGAAAATCTTCTTTTATCTCTGCCATTATTCTATCACTTCTTAGAGCCGCGGCGGGATGATACATAGGAATAACAATATATCTTTTACCAAAAAAGTCAACGTATCTAGCTTGGCCGTGAATTAAGGAAATTTTTTCATTCGGAAGAAATTTGTTCATCGAAAATCTTCCTAAAGTAACAATAATTTTTGGTTCAATTATTTGAATTTGCTCATCCAAAAAAGGACGACAGGCTTTAATTTCTTCTGGTAGAGGATCACGATTCCCTGGTGGACGATGTTTGATAATGTTACCAACAAAAACTTCCTTTCTCTCCAGTTTAATTGATTGAAGTAGATTATCTAAAAGCTTACCCGCAGCACCAACAAAAGGCAAACCTTGTTGGTCTTCATGATAACCTGGCCCTTCGCCAATAAACATCACTTCGGCATCAGGACTACCATCACCTGGCACTGGATTATTAGCCCTTTTATATAAGGAACAGCGGGTGCATTTTGCCACCCGCCCTGCAATTTGTTTAAGTTTTTCCGTTTTAGTCATTTAAATCGATTGTTTTAAACTCATTCGTTTTAGTTTCATAAATACTAAAAGAACATTTTCCTTCCATTCCCATTACTTCTCCTGGATTAATAATTAAGGTCTTGCCAATCTTTTCTTGTTTGGCTTCATGAGTATGACCATGAAAAACTGCATCATATTTCCCGGTGTGAGCTAAACCCTCAGCAAGTTGCGGATAGTGACACATGGCAATTTTCTTTCCACCAAGCTCAACTTCTGCCATTTCTTTAAATTGATGATAAAAAGATAGATTGCTAACTAACTTTGTTATTTCATAGTGAGCCCCATCAACATTGCCGAAAACGGCATAGGTAGGAAGTCTTAATTCGATTATTAACTTAACCGCCGGGCCTGCACAATAATCACCACAAAACAAAATGGCTTTACATTTTTCCTTTTTAACCCGTTTCAACACTTTTTTAAGATTCCAAATATTATCATGAATGTCTGAGAGAACCGCTACTTTCATACTTTAGTCATTTAAACTACCAAGTGGGTAGAAATTCCTTCATATTGGCAGTCGTAATCTGAAAAGTTCTTCCTTTACCTTGGACAATCATTTTCGCCACTTTACGACAAATGCCATTAATTGTCCTTTCTAAAGTTCGAATGCCAGCGTCATAACCCAAGGGCCTTACAATTTTAGGCCAAACAGCAGCATCAATCTTAACTGTTCCTTTGTCCAGACCTGCTTCTTGCATTGTTCTTGGCAAAACATAATCCCTACCAATGGTAATTTTCTCCTCATCGGTATAAGAGGGCATTTGAATTGGTTCTAAACGGTCCATCACCGCCACGGAAATATTACTGGTATTATTACAAGTGGCAATGAACAAAACCTCTGAGAGGTCAATTGGGTAATCAACGTAATGATCCCGGAAAGCCATGTTTTGTTCAGGGTCAAGGAGTTCCACTAAAACTCCCATGATGCTTGCTCTGCCTTCCACAGTCACTCGGTCAATTTCATCAAGAAGAACAACCGGGTTTTTGGTTTTTGTTCGTCGTAAAGCTTTAATAATCAAACCTGGTTCTGCATCCGGTCGAATCCTTGATTGTCCTCTTAAATCAAGTGGGTCGCCTAAACCGCCAAAGGGAACTCGGGCAAATTCTCTTTCCATTGCTTCGGCAATTGAATAAGCAATCGTTGTTTTGCCCGTACCCACCAAACCAACAAAAAGAAGCATTGGTGCTCGCATGAATTTCATAATCCCTTCTTCCTTAATTTTGCCTTCCTCTTTTTTTGTTTTTTTCAGTTTTAAAACCGCCATATACTCCAAAATTCTTTCTTTAGTTTCTTCCAGACCATAATGGTTTTTATCCAAAATTTCTTTAGCCAATTTTAAATCAAGCCTGTCTTCACTTCTTGTATCCCAGGGCAGAGCCGTTATCCAATCAATGTAATGGGCAACTCGTTCGTACTCGGTTGAGTATTCACCGTATTTAACCATTCGGGATAGGCGTTCAACCAAACGAAGACAATTTTCTTTTAATTCAGGAGGAAGACGAGTGGCATCAACCTTTTTTTCTAACTCAACAATTTCTTTAAAAAGGGCAGTTTCTTCAGGCATACATATAGCTTAGCAGAATCATAAATTCAAGACAAGAAAGACTAGCGGCGACGGAAGGGGCGTCGCTTCTTAAATTGAGACCTTCTTTGTTGCTGAAAAGGCTGGCGGCGAGCTGATTGTTTTCGTGGTCTCTCTTCCAATATCATGCTTAGATTAATCCGCCCTCTGTCATCGATTTCAACTACTTTCACTTTCACTTTATCACCGACCTTAACAATTTTACTGGGATCAGCCACGTATTGAGTTGACATCTTGGAAACATGAACCAGACCTTCTTTTCCTGGAGCAATCTCCACAAAAGCGCCAAAAGGCTGAATCCGCTTTACTTCACCCTCATAGATTTCACCCGCTTCCACTTCTCGGGTTAAGCCTTCTATTTTAGCCACTGCTTGATCAACTGATTGCTTATCTGGGGCAGAAATATTAACCGTACCGTCATCTTCAACATCAATCGCTGCCCCTGTTTCTTTAATTAAACCTCTAATTGTTCGTCCACCTGGGCCAATGATTTCACCAATTTTGTCAACCGGAAGATGAAGAACTTTAATTTTAGGGGCAAATTTGGAAATTTGGGCGCGAGAAGCAGGCATAACCGCCATCATTTTCTCAAGAATAAACAAACGCCCTTCTTTTGCCTGGGCAATAATTTTCTTCAATAAAGCTAAATCAATTCCTTGGTTTTTAACATCCATTTGAATCCCCGTCGCCCCCTTTTTAGTTCCTGCCAGTTTGAAATCCATATCGCCATTAAAATCTTCCAAACCAAGAATATCGCTTAAAATCACTTGTTTCTTTCCCTCTTCTATTAATCCCATGGCAATGCCCGCAACCAGGGCTTTAATAGGTACGCCAGCATCCATTAAGGAAAGAATCGAGCCACAAACCGCTGCCATTGAGGTTGAGCCATTAGAGGACATCACTTCGGAAACGACTCTGATTGTGTAGGGAAATTTTTCTTCAGCCGGAATAACACCTAATAAAGCTCTTTCTGCCAAAGCACCGTGGCCAATATCTCGGCGTGAAGGCCAGCCAATTCTTCCGGTATCACCCAAAGAAAAGGGTGGCATGTAATAATGATGAATATAGCGCTTGGTTTCTTCACCCTCCATGCTTTCAATCAACTGCTCCAAAGAAGGTGAACCTAAAGTAGTAACGGTTAACACTTGAGTTTGACCGCGTTTAAACATGGCCGAACCATGAGTCCGGGGCAAAAGACCCACCTCAATTTCGATTGGTCTGATTTCATCGGGTTTCCGACCATCGGCTCGTTTACCCTTTTTAATAATTTGCTCTCGAACTCTTTTTTTAACCAAGTCATCGATAACTTGATTAATTACTCGTCTCTTTTCCTCATCATATTTCTCAGCCAAAGCCTCTCTAATTTCACCAATCATCTCCCGGGCCTCATTTTTAGCCATTGTCTTCAAAATAGTATCAATTTGTTTAATCACGTCTTTCTCTATTTTTTTAGCCAGTTGTGGATCAATCTTCTCTTTTTCAATTGATTTTTTCTTTTGACCTGCTTTTTTGACCAGCGCTTTAATTAATTGAATTACCTCTTTATTCTCTTTTTGAGCCACATCAACTGCCTCAACCAAAGTTTCGTCTGGAATTTCTTGGGCTTCACCTTCAAGCATCACCGTCTTCCCTTCGCGTCCAGCAACAATCAAATTCATAATTGAGTAATCTAAGTCTTGATAAGTAGGGTTAACAATAAAAGAACCCTCGCCGTCTTTGGGAACATAACCAATTCTCATTGCCCCTACTGGTCCATCCCAAGGAATATCGGAAATAGCCAGAGCAGCGCTTGTTGCCCAAACCGCTGGCATGTCGGGGTCATTTTCACCATCAACCGAAAGAACGGTAATAATTACTTGAATTTCGTTTCTGTAATCTTTTGGAAACAAGGGACGAGTGGAACGATCAACTAACCGAGCCGTTAAAACCGCTTCATCGGATGGACGTCCTTCTCGTTTTACCCAACGCGAACCTTTAATCCGGCCGCCAGCATAAAGGCGTTCAACATACTCAACATGAAGGGGTAAATAATCAATTCCTTCTTGGGGCCTAGAAGAAACCACGGTTGCTAAAACCATGGTATCGCCATAGCGAGCCAAAACGGCTGCGTTGGCTTGTTCAGCCAAACGACCTACCTCAAGGGTTAATTTTTTATTACCTATTTCAGTTGACTGGGAAATTTTTTTTATCATTAGAAGCTATTTAGACAATTTTAAAGCGCTAACAACTTTTTTGTAGCGCTTTTCGTCTTTTTTCAATAAATAAGCTAATAATCTTCTTCTTTTTGAAACAAGGGAAAGCAAACCTCGTCGGGAATGAACATCCTTTTTGTGTTCTTTAAGGTGTTTGGTTAACTTTTTAACTTTGGAAGTTAACAAGGCAATCTGCACCTCAGGAGAACCCGTGTCTCCCTTTGACTGGGCAAATTTTTTAATAATTCTCTTTTTTTCAGTTGTGGTTAATGCCATCGAAAGCTATTTTATCAGAGACTAGGAAGCTTAACAAGGGGTTAAAGCCCGTTAAGCGGGTTTAACTGTGAGCGGTTAAACGCGAGTTTCACCTTTGAAGATTTTGGGTTCGAGCCAATCTGGTTTTGGCTTTTCTTCTTCTTCCTCTTCCTCAACAGGTTTTTTCTTGGCGGAAACTTCTGCGGGCATTGGTTTTAAGGGAAGTTTGCGCTTGGGTATTTTTACTGAAGGCTTTTTAGCTTCCCTTCTTGCCCCTATTTTGAGACAAAAAGCCGCGGCTTCAAAAGTGGACGCCTCCACTTTGGAAGAAGAAAAACGGTTGGTGGCCCGCTCAATTCCTGATAAAAGATTGGAGCCAATATCACTGTCGGCCGGTAATCTCATTTGAACAATTAAACCAGTTATCTTCTCGGAGAGAGAGGCGGTTCTGGGATCAATCAAATTAAGTTGACCATATTCTTGATTTCGGGGGTCGTTATCAAGATTAATGATTTGACTCTCTTTAAAAGCCTCTCGATTGCCTTTATAAATACTTCCCAAGCTTTCTAAAGAGTTGGCGCCAATGGTAAAGATTAAATCCACTTTGCCACCGCTATAAGTATATTCGACTTTCTCTGAATCTAAAGGCGGATGCCCAATTCTTGGCTTAACAACCAAATTGAATTTATTATTCTCAATGTTGTAACTCACTTTTTCAATCGCGTCTTCAACGTAATCAAAAGAAATTACCAAGCTGTCTTTGCCTCCTTGAAAAGAGTTTTTAATTTTATCCACTCCCACTAAAGAAGAAAACTCAACCCTCATCTCGGTTGGACTGCCAATCTCCACTGACTTTTTAGCTTTAACAAGGGAAAGATAAAGACCTAAACCCGCCGCGACTTTATCAAAACTTGGATTTTGGGGTAAGGCAATAAAAATGCTTTGGGCAGTGGCAAGAGCGGATTGGATTCGAGAAGTTTGATTTGGTGTAACCATTACTCTTCCACTTTTCTATAAGATAGTAACATATCTCCAATCTTAAAGTCAAGCGAAGGCGAAAGAACCGCCCCAAACTCCTCCCCAGCTTTTGCGCCTTCTATTTTTGTTTTGCCTGTTTTCATTGACTTAATCCAACAATCGCCCACCAACTCTTCACCCCGCTGTAAATGAAGTTTACCCCTTTTCTTAATTTCACCTTCAATTACTCGGCAACCAGCAACTCTTTTCTTGTCAATCTCAAATTCCTGAAGAACTTCTGCTTTACCAAGAATTTCCTCGCCCGCAAAGGGTTCCATTAACTTCTTAACTTTTTCTTCAATCTCCTCAAAAAGTTTGTAAATCACCTGATAATCACTTATTCTTACCTTTTCCGTTACCGCCAACTTTTTCACTTTTGCCGATGTTTTGACATTAAAAGCAATTATTTCCGCACCAGTTGTTTCCGCTAAAAGAACATCTGATTCATTAATCTCACCCACTCCGGAATCAATAATTTCTACTTCCTTAGGCAAACCTGTTAAAATCGCTTCCAAGGTACCGTTAACATCGGCTTTGACAATTAAACGCAGCCTATCCTCTTCGGTCTCCTTTTTTTTAGTTAACTCCGGTTTAACAGGCTCTGTTGGCAGGGTAATAATTTCTTCGGTTCGTTTAACTAAACTGCCAATTTGGGGTACACTTTTAAAACCCAAAACCTCGACTGGCTTACTTGGACCCGCTTTTTTTACTGTTTGGCCATTTTCATCAAACATGGCTTTAATCTTGGCAAAAGTATTGTCGGCTTTAATTTGGTTGCCTATTTCCAAACAACCATTTCTCACTAAAACCGTTGCCAAAGGACCCCGGCGCTTATCCAATTTTGACTCAATCACCACCGCTTCTAATTTGGCCTTGGGGTCGCCCTTAATCTCTTCCATTTCTGCCACTAATAAAATCATTTCCAAAAGTTCATCAACTCCTTTGCCTGTTTTGGCTGAAGTTGCTACACTGACAATCTTGCCGCCATGTCCTTCAACTTTGATATCATTTTTGGCCATTTCTTTTTTCACTTGCTCCAAGTCAATATTGGGTTTATCAATCTTGTTAATCGCCACTAAATAGGGAATTTTCGCTTTTTTAATAAATTTCAAACTTTCTAAAGTTTGGGGCTTAACGCCTTCGTCAGCGGCAATCACTAGAACCGCCAAATCAGCCACTTTTGCTCCTCGGGAACGCATTTCTGAAAAAGCAGCGTGCCCTGGAGTGTCAATAAAGGTAATCGTTTTCTTTTTGGCTTTAATTTGATAAGCCCCAATATGTTGGGTAATACCCCCAAATTCTTTGGCAACAACATTGGTTTTACGAATTTTGTCTAGGAGAGTGGTTTTACCGTGGTCAACATGGCCAAGAACCGCCACCACTGGCGGTCGTAAAGACTCTTGAGAAGTGATTCTCTTTTTTGCCATGTTAGTTTTTTTTGTCCCAAGAAACGACTCATGTTAGTGCTTTTTTAATCTCTTCGGCCGCCTTGGGACCAATGCCTTTAATTTCTGCCACTTTATCTTTTTGTGACATTAATTTTTTCTTGGTCTTAATACCAGCTGCTATTAAAGCATTAATTGTTCTTGCGGATAACTTCAACTCTTCTAATTCTGGCGCTTCGGGCTTTTTCTTTTCCTTCTTAGCTTTTTTAACCGCTTTTTCCGCGCCTTTGATATCAATTTTAAAACCAGTTAACTTGGCTGCCAAGCGGACGTTTTGACCCTCCTTGCCAATGGCTAATGAAAGTTGGTCATCGGGCACAGAAACAACCGCCTCTTCTTTCTTTTTATCAATTTTTACTTTAACGCCTTCCGCAGGAGAAAGAGCAGCAATAATAAATTTTTCCGGGTCATCACTGTATTGAATAACATCAATTTTTTCACCTTCAAGTTCATCAATCACTGCCTGAACCCGAACTCCTTTTTGACCTACACAAGAACCAACCGGATCAACACCTAATTGAGTTGAAGAAACAGCAATTTTTGTTCGACCTCCGCCTTCTCGGGCAACGGCTTTCATTTCCACTGCTCCAGAAGCAACCTCCGGAACTTCCCGACGAAAGAGAGCCTCAACCAGAACTGGGTCAGCTCGAGAAACAACCACCTCACGACCGCGAAGAGAATCTCGAATCTCTTTAATAAGAAAGGTTAGACGCTGGTTAACGGAATATCTTTCAGAACGGACTTGTTCTTGAGGGGGCATTACCCCTTCGGCTTTACCAATATCAACAATCGCATTGGGACCATCAAAACGAATAATCATCCCACTCACCAAAGTACCAACACGCTTAGAATACTCATCAAGAATGGCTGTTTTTTCTGCTTCTCGAAGTTTTTGAATAATCACCTGTTTGGCAGTCATTGAAGCAATCCGACCAAAACCAGGAGGAGTGACTTCTTTTTTCTTCTTCTCTTTTCCTTCAGGAAATTCATAAACCTTAAACTCTCCTGTTGTCATATCCAAATCAACACTGTAATCCATGTCCTCTTTAGCCCCATAATCCTTCCGATAAGCCGCTAAAACCGCGGCCTTAATTGATTCCAGAGCCACCTCTGGTTCAATTCCTTTTTCAGCACAAATCTGATTAAGGGCTGAAGCAAATTCTGTTCTTGCTTTTAATGCTGGCATATTCCTTTATTTAAAAAGGTGGGAAATTCCCACCTCAAATTCACTTAACCTGGACTGATTTTAACACTGGAAGACAAGGAAGTCAATTAAAAACCCAATTAATGATAAAATCTAAATATGTTGCGAAAAAGGAATCAGGCGATTGGTTCTCTTGTTACTGCTACACTACTTTACGGTCTCTATGGAGTTTATTCCCGTTTAATCGGTCTTGATTTTGGGGTCTTTTCACAAAACTTTGCCAGAAACTTAATCGTTGCTCTTATTCTTGCCCTTTATATATTCTCCAAAAGAAAGTGGCGCAAAATCAGAACCGAAGATGTTAAATGGATTTTGACCTGGGTATTGAGCGGGTTTATTTCAATCATCGCCATTTTTATTGCTTTTAATAAAATTCCTATTGGCACTGCTCTTTTTGTTTTTTACGCAGGTTCAATAACTGGCGGCTATTTGGTTGGAAGTTTGTTCTTTAATGAAAAATTATCAAGAATTAAGCTTATTTCCATTGTTTTATGTTTTATTGGTCTTGCTTTGATTTACTCTTTAAGTTTTGAAATAGACAACTCAACCTACATTCTCTTTGCTCTAGTTGCTGGTTTTTCAACGGGCTTGTGGAATACACTTTCCAAAAAGGTATCGGGCAAGTATCCCCATTTACAATTAGTTTTTGTTGATGCCTTACTTCATGTTGCCTTAAGTTTTTTGCTGGTATTTATCTTAAACGAAAAACTATCTTTTCCAGAGTTATCGGTTCCCTGGATAACAATTTTTGTTTTTGCTTTAACCCAAATAGCAGTTGTTAAACTTGTTATCTATGGTTTTAGGCATTTGGAAGCTCACATCGGAACACTAATCATGCCTTTGGAAGTATTTTTTGGCGCCTTTTTTGGCTTTATCTTCTTTAAGGAGGTTTTATCCTTTTACACGATAATCGGCGGTCTAATTATAATTTCTGGGTTTGTCTTACCTAACCTGAAAGTCAATCAAAAAGGCAAGTCATCGGAGTAAAGGTCTTCTTCATCTGCTTTCTTAGTTAATTCCTCCGCTTTTTTCTTAGCTGGACAAAAACTGGTGAAAATGCAGTACTGACAGAGTTTGCTTGGTTTTGTTTGCCATTCTTTTGTTTTTTGAATCTTTCCGATTTTTTTTAAAACATCTTCTTTAATTTTTTCTGCTTTTTTCTTAACATCAAAACTTTTCTTTTTCCCTGACTTCAAAAAGTAAAAACTCGTTTTCTTAACTGGTTTGTCAAAATTTAATTCTGCTAATAATTGGTAAAAATCTAATTGAAAGGGGTCGGTTTCTTCTTTTTTGGCGGTTTTGAAATCAATAATGTGGAGGGAGCCGTCATCGTTTTGAACAATTAAATCAAACTTGCCACTAATATCATAATTTTCATTCAAGGGGGAAATTAAATCCTGATAATCTTTAATTGAGCGACGGAAATCTTCGGTGGGTAAATAATGAATGGCGGGATTTTCGTCTGCCATTTTTAAAAAGTTCCTGAGCATTTTAATGGCCTCACTATAAACTCCCCGCTCTTCTTCAATGCTTTCAAAGCCACCCCATTCTAATAATGGTGGCTTTTTATTCCAACGAGCTTCACTTACCCAAGCTTCTTCCAATTTTTTCATTAAATTTTCTTTGGTTCGTTGGGATAAGGGCAGGTAGTAATAAAGAGTGATGGCATTATGAATCGCTTTTCCAAGAGTATGAAAAGAATAAATATTTTCCGGCATTTGTTTTAATTTTGTTTTCATTTTCGTCTTGACTGGATCAAGATAATTGAAAAAATATTGTTGGGGACACTGAATAAATAAATTCAGTTTGCTCGGAGAATAAATCTTAGAATAATCAATTTTTGGTTGCTCTTTTACTACTTTAGTCATTTGAAGTGGCAAAAAGATTATTCACTGTTCACTTGACAAGTTCCTTCTTCTGTTTTATCGCAAAGACCCCTAACACATTGGGGGCATGGTTCTTTTCCTTGGGCAATCAAATCATCACAAGCGCAAGTAGCGGGTTGGAAATTATTCCATTGATTGGCTTCCATAAAACACATGGTGCAAGGAGGATTAATACAACACTTAAAATCACCTTCTTCAACTGCTTTTTGAATGGCAATATCTCTTTTCGCAATTATCTCTTCATACATTTCTTTAACACTTAGGTTTTCAAAGACTGGTGGTTGTTTACTAGTAATAAAAAGACCCAATCCAAGCCCAATCAAGATTGAAAAGATTATCAATAATAAATCTTGTTTTTTAATCTGAAAAATTGACATCCGAACCATTATAGCAGATTATTTGACAAATAAGAAAAAAATCTTTACTCTTAAGGTAGCCATGAGTGGAAAAACTACTTTAAAGTTTTTTCTATTTTTCTTAGGTCTTCTATTCTTCTTGGTATTTACTAAAGATGCATTAGCAAATTGGGTGCTTACAAGTGATGGGACATTACTGTTTGAGTCTTTTCAGGTTTTAGGAAGAAAAACCACTCCTCCGGGATTAGAAAAAAAGGAAGGTGTTCCCCCAGGAAAACAACCAAAAATGCTTCACCTTGAACCAAAAGGCAATCAACTCAAGATAACGGCTGAAGATGAAGAAGGCGAAGAAATAGAAATGCCTGATAGTACAGAAAGTGCTGAAATTGAAATCGAGGAGCCAGAAGACAAAACAACGGTAAAGGTAAGGTCAGTCAAAAATTCCTATGCTGTTATTCGGGATAAAGTGGCTGCCAAAACCAACTTCCCTTTGATGGTTAATCTGGAAACAAATGAATTGATTGTTACCACTCCAGCAGGTCAAAAAACGGTTACGGTTTTACCTGACCAAGCAGTCGAAAACATGCTCGCAGCCAATGTGATTGACCAACTCGGAGGCAAAGGAGGCTTGCTTTGGTTAGAATATCAAGCAAGTTTGGCTAGTCCTTCACCAGCAGCAACAGAATCAGCTGCACCAAGCCCAACAGCAACCGAATCAGCTGCTCCGACTCCGGAAATAACCCCAACACCAACTCCTGAAGAATCTCCTCCAGCCACTGAAGGAGCTGAATTGCCTTTAGTAGAAGAGGTGATTGTTCTCACAACCACTGATGATGGGATTTTGGCTTATGAAATCGAGGGAATAAAATACAAGAAACTCCTTGGCTTTATTAAAATAATGCTTAAGAGAAAAGTAATTGTTTCCGCGGAAACCGGGGAACTCCTTGGTATTGAACAAGACCTCCTCACCAGAAT
>CAYFXA010000002.1:0-26923 GCA_964347135.1 uncultured Gammaproteobacteria bacterium
TTCATTTCATCTTCTAAAAAAGTTTGCTTACCCGAAAAAGCGGAAACATAAGCCGTTGTTTCGTAGGCATACAAAGGAATTGGCGTTTGAGGAAATCTTTCTTTCTCAAAAGGATTGTAGAAAAAAGTTAAAACCGTGGCTTCTTTTTGTTCTTTTAACCACTCAAGGGCTTCGAGTTCAGCCATGGATAAAGCTGTTGGTGGTGGCCAGCCAAGGTAGCCTCTGAAGGTTGCCCAGCTAGTGGGAAGAGTTAGTAAAATAATTACTCCTATCAAAACCAACTTATAATTACTTTTTAATTTCATTAATTTTGCCAGGGCAACCGCAGCATAGAAATTAGCAAAAAAGAGAAAATAGTAAAAAAACTGAATTGTGTTCCAAGCCGTTCCTTTTTGAATAAAAAGAAGGGGCATTAACAGCCCGACTGCTCCCCCAATAAAAATAAAAGCATCAAGCTCATCAAAATCCTTTTTAATATTTTTTTCAATCAAAGTTATTAGACCAATAATTCTTGTTCCCAGATTACCAATTAAAAATATCCCTAAGCCAACCAATTCAACCAAAAACAACTTGAAAACTGCCTTATTTCCAACAAAAGCGTGTCTTGCGGTTGCCAGTCTTGGCCAGTAAAAACGGTCTTGAGACTCGATCATTGTATGAATAAACCAAAAAGGCTCAAGAACCAACAAGGAAGTGGCTTGGCGGTTGATGATAAAAAATGTAGCCAAAGAAGTTATTAGAGCAATTAAAAAAATAATCAAATATTGCCTTTTCTTTTTAAACAAGGCAAAAACAAACAGCGCCGGCAGTGCAATAATACCGGCGTAAACTTTAATATTAATTAAAATCCCAAAAAGTAAGCCTAGTCCAATAATCTTCCATTTGTTCCACTTTTTTATTCGGAGCAGGAGTAAGATTCCGGCTAACAAAATCACCAAAGATAAGGCAAAAGACGGATTGATTAAAGTAGAAATTGATTGCATTGACCAAAACAAAGATTCGCCGCCTAATTCTTTGGTTCGCCAAAGAGTTACTAAAAATCCAAAGGAACCGGCAAAATAATTGAAAAAAGCTAACCAGAAACCAATCCAAAAATCTTTTTTCCAATAATAACCAACCAAAAACGACAAAATGCCAATGCCAAAAGCCAAGAAAATGGGAAAAATTTGGAAATAAAGGTGGTGAATGGGAATAGTAGTTAATTTATTGACAATCGCCAAAACAAGATCATAAAAATAGTGATAGTTGGTTAATTTAAAACCAGCCAAAGTAGGATGAGGAGGGGGAAAACCTTTTAAAACTTGATTAATTAAAGCCAAATGCCAAACTCCATCATGGCCATGCGGTCCCCAAAAGCCCATGCCAAAAGGTAGCAAAAGACCACTTCTGACCATCGTCAAGAATTGGATTACCGCACCCGCGGTTATTAAAAACCAAAGCTTCTTATTCAAACGAAAAATATACCATTCAAAAGCAACAAAAACCACGACCACTAAAAAATAAATTAATCTTGAAGTAGTAAAAGGAAGTCTTAGCCTTTTACTGATTAAGCTTGAAGGCTCCTCGGTTAGTTCTCTACTTTGGCTAGGAAGGCGAACACTGTCAATCTTCGCCGGCAAATTAAGCCTTAACATTTGGTCAGTGTTAGCCGTCTCAAGATAAGACTCAGCCCATTCTTCATGATAAAGTCGCCAATCACGAATAAAAGTTTTACCCTCTTCCTCCAGCAATCCAACTCTACCATTGGTTGACATTAACCAAATAGCTTTTCTATTACTATCTAAATAGTCTTCTCCTTCAATTTGATGCGATGGAGAAAGAGCAGGAAACTGTTCTTGATACCAGTGACTAAACTCAGCCATTGTTAGGAATTTAAGTTTTTTTTCAGTTAAAGCTACTATCTGATTTTCGTATTCTTTTCCTATCTTTCCCCAAACAAAATCATTCTCTAAACCAACCGTTATCTGGCCAAATTTCCCTTCTTTAGGATGAACGTAGGTATCAACCAATCTCGAAAAGTAAGTAGTATCAAGATTGTGGTCCAGATAGTCATTAGCTTGAACTGAATAAGTGCTTTCAAAAACACCTCCTCCGTAACCCATGATAGGATCTCGAGCCGCCCATTGAAAAACAACCAAATTGAGTTTATTCTTTTTTGTTTGAGCCGGAACCAAAACATTATATCGAGAAGGATAATAGGGTACTCCCCACCACCCTCCCCAAATTTGATACTTATCAGTAAGAAATTGATCGGCACAAATTAAAGCCCCTGTTATTTTGTATTGCTTCTGCATGTAGTTTAAAGAGGTAGCGTCGAGATGCCAGGCACCAACCGATTTGGGAAAGTAACCAAATGTTTCCTTGAACTTCAAAAAAGCGGTATCAATTAATTTTTTTCTTTCTTCAACATTATATCCGGAAAGAAAAACGCTGTTTGCCCAGTGCCATATGGCTGATTGATGATATTCGGCTCCTGCTTCATTAGTCCAAGCTGGAGTCACTTCAAGAAAAATTCCTAATTCCTGATTTGGAGGAATATTTTTAAAGTAAGTAACCATTTCTTCGTCATTAATAAGGTCAAAGCGCAAAAGCCAACTGGCGGGCAAGTCATTCTCATTTATAGTTTTCATCTGTTCCCTAACTGCCATTAATGGGTCCTGGTTTTCAAGTCCCCAGAAATCAGGACCGCGAACCGGATTGACAATGGTAGCAAATGATTCTTCTGCAGCAAAGACGGAACAACTTAAGAATAAACTAAAAATAATAATATTGGCGATGAGGGCAATGAGTTTAACGACTTTTGAGCGCATAGAAAAGTTTTTTGGTGTCATCAATAAATTGCTGACCTGCCATTAGGTAAATTAGTCCCAAATAAACCAAACCGCCTAAAACAATCACGCTAATAACCCCGGAAATGTTTTTCGCTAACGAAGGGGTGAGGAAAAAAACTAAAATTCCCATTGCCAGACTGGCAATGACTGGTTTAGATATCGAGGCCAGGAATCTGAACTCAATGTGTTGTTTTGTTATCCAAATTGCTATCACTGAGCTGGTTGCCACCAGAGCCGAAGCAGCCGCGACGCCGTTGAAACCAAATTTGATTGCCAGCAAGGGAAAGAAAAACCAGGTCAAGGCCGTCCACATGACCATTAATTTGAAAACGGTTTTGATTTTACCAATAGCAGTTAAAGCATTGGTCAAAGGTGTTGTCACTGCTCCCCAAAAGCTGTTAATGGCATAAAGATACAAAGCTAACAAAGCAATTTCCCATTTGCCGTATTGGGGAATAATGGTTATCAGAGGTCGGGCAATTAAACAAAGACCAATTATCATTGGAAAAGCCAAAAGGGTAATAAAAAACAAAGTTTTTTCAATTGCCTGACTCAATTCTCTTTTGTGTTCTTGCATTCGGGAATAAGCAGGAAAAGTAACTTTGATAACCGCATCCATGACAAAGCGCAAAGGCATTTGCGCCCACTTTTGGGCCCAACCAAGAATTCCTACCCCAGTCGCCCCAATGATTTTCCATAGAAAAACATTCATTAATCTATCCTTAATCACCGCCAAAAAAGTGTTCGCTTGATAGGGTACGCCAAAACGGAGCAAATGTTTTAAAGAGCCTTTTTCAAAAGCAAAGCCAATTTTCCAAGGCGAAAGAAAATAGATTAAAATCACACCAACAATTCCTCTTATCAGAACTGCCCAGGCATAGCTGATAACACCAAAACCTTGCCAAGCCAAAAAGACGGCAATGCCGTAAAAAAGCAGGCTTTCAACAATCTCCACCACTACCAATAAATCAAATCTCAATTTTCTTTCTAGTAAAACAGAGGGAATCGTTTTTAAAGAAGCCAAGAAGAAACCTGCGGCCAAAGCCCAAAGGAGCCAAACTCCTGACTGACTAATATTATAAAAACCCCGCAACCAAGGAGTAAGAATAAAAACCAAAATTACTAAAGTCAAAACCAAAGCTTGTTGAATCGTGAAGGTGCTGCGGATGTCCGCTAATCTTGGCCTTTCCTTTTTTTGAATAAGAGCCGCGGCCAAACCAATGTCTGAAAAATAGCCCAGAATGGCAATTAACTCAGAAACAGCAAAAAACAAGCCAATTTCCGCGGTCCCAAGAAAAACGGTTAAAAGAAAAAAGCCAAGAAAAGAAATAATTTGGAGTAAAAAAGTCCGTCCTGTTAAAGCCACCACTCCTTTGATTGCCCGACCTTTAACCGTTTCCAAATCAATCTCCAAAGCGCTTTCGGGCATGCCTTCAGCCAATTCTTCCATGCGCTTATTTTAGCACAACCAACCCGAGTTTATCTCTTCCGCCTCTCTTGCCAAGCAACTGTCAAAATCAGGCAGGCAAAGCTTAAAAGGCTAATGGTGTTTGTTTGTTTTCTTAAGGGCGTATTTCTTAACCAACCCGTGACCGTTCGCTTTCCCATTGGCACTTTAATTTGAATCGTTCCTTTATCTGGATTGACTTGGTGATCAACCTTTTCTAAATCAGCAAATACTTCCCAAAAGGGAAAATCAAAAATGGGCACCTCTACGGTTGGACTTTGGTCACCAATAGTCTCAATGGTAAAACGCCAAAAGTTTGACCTTTTTTTAAACTCGCTTATCTTTGCTTCACCTTCAACAAGCCAAGGCTCCCCTGGCGCCAATTCTTGAGGATATTCTTTTACCCCTTTAGGAACATAATCATTAAGGGTCGTCATTGACTGGCTTCGCCACTCTTCACCAGAAAGCTTTTTTTCATCAGTCATTTGGAAATCATATTTCTCAGGATGAAAGTAATTCAAATTAAGAACGATAGCCAAAAAAACCAAAATCAAACTCAATAGTATTTGTTGCCTATTATCTTTCAGGAAAACAAACAGTCCGCTGGCCAAAAAGGAACTGGCCACCATTGTCAAAGCTAAAAACCGCCAAGGAAATTGAACAAAGGATAATAGAGGGACTGCCTCCCAAAGATAAACCGATTTGGCATGAGTCATGAGAGTGACTAAACCAAAAAAAACAAGAAAAAAGGCAAACGGCCAAACAAATTTCCTCTTTTTCCAAAAGGAGTAGACAAAAATCAATCCGGCAATAATTACTAACCACCAGTGGGGCCAACCTAACTGAAAGGAAAGATTGTCTCCTGGGCCAAAAACTGAAGGACCATAGCCCCAACCCCGATCAAAAAACAATTGTTTGATGGTAACGAAATGATGACGAAAATTATAATAACCTGTGGCGTGTTGTTCTAGGGTTACTAATGATTTTTCAAAAAAGGCTGGCAAAATGAAAAAGGCTGCCAGGCCAGCTGCCCAAGCAAAAACAGCGCTTAAAGGAATAATTCTTTTCCATTTTCTGGTTTGAATAAGCCAATAAATCCCCCAAGCAAAGGCAATGGGAGTGAAAAGTAAGGTCATAACGTTGTGGGAAAGAAAAAGAAATGTAAGAGAAAAAAGACTAACTAAGAAAAAAGAAAACTTGCTTGTTTTAATTAATTTGTAAATTCCCCAGAGTATCAGCGGTAAAAAAACGATTGCCCATGACTCGGTTAAAGCTCCCCTCACATAAACCTCTACCGCCCGGTAAGGCGCTAAAACATAAAAAGAGGCAGCCGCCAACCCCGCCCACTTACCCAAAAATTCCTTTGCCAACAAATACATAAAAATACCTGAAAAGAGAAAGGTTAAAAAGAAGAGAATTTTAACAATATCAATAAAACTTATTCCCAATAAGCGAAAAAACATCCCCAAATAATAAGGAAAAATTGGATGGAAGTTATATAAAGGATGTCCGTAGCCAGCCCCCATGTCAGGAACCCAACGACACGGTATTTGGCCATCTTGAAGGCATTTTTCCATTTCATAAAGACGCATCACCTGAACATCATCGTGCATTGGAAAATAACCTGGCTTTAATAAAGCCAAGCTTGCCAAAATGGTAACAATGATTACCAAAACCAAGGGCAGATTTTTCCTAATTTTTTTTAAACTTTCTTTTTTCATTGATTAACCACCCACCAACTAATAAGAGGCTTAAAACCGTGACCGAATCACCTATAACTCTAATAGGTGTTTTTCTTAACTTAACATAAAAATCGTGTTCTCCTTGACTCGCTTTAAAAGTAATCAAGCCTAAATCATTATCATAATCAAAGTCTGTTTTTTTACTATCAACCTTTAACTCAAAATTGGGAAAGTAAAACAAGGGTAAACGGATTATTGCCTTTTCAGTAGTCACCTTAACCCTTCCCTTTTGCCAGTCCGTTCCTTTTTCGTAACTCAAAATTTCTACTTCACCTTCAATTACCTCAGGTTGTTCTGGAGCTTTATGAGGTGGAGGCGCTTTAGCAAAAATTGGTAGATAATCAAAAATGCTTGCCGTTATCTGTTTCTGCCATTCCTCGCCTGAAAGCTTATCTTGGTCAGTAATCCAAAACCAATCCGCTGGCCTGAAGCAGTTAACGTTAAGCAGAATTACTCCCAAAATCATCAAACTGACGATTAAATAACGATACCTTTTTAATGAGGCTACCACTGCTCCAGCCATGGCAGAAAAAGCAAAAATGGCCAGCACCAAAAATCGCCAAGGAAATTGAAGATAAGCCAAAACAGAAATTTTATTCCAAATGAAAGTTGAGCGCTGATGAGCCATAAAGGCGCTCAATAAACCAACCACCCCTAAAAATCCAAGAGTCAATAATGAAAATTTCTTTTTTCTCCACTGAAAGAGACTAATAAGAACAGCCAAAATGGCAAAAAACCAATGAAAAATGCCAATCGCAAAGGTAAAATCATCATTGGGCCCAAATTCGCTTGAACCGTAGCCCCAATGAGTGGAAAAAAACAATTGACGAATGGAAACAAAATGGGCGAGGTAGTTAAAATAACCGGAAAGCATTGATTCAACATGGACAAGGCTTTTTTCAAAAACAGCAGGAAGAATAAAAAAACCGGCAAGACCCACGCCGAGAAGGGCAGCTAGAAATAGTTTTGGTAATAATTTCCATTCGCGAAAGTACCAAAGTAAGAAAAGTCCCCAAAGAGCGGCAACAGGAGAAAAAATGAGCGAAGTGATATTATGGGTGAGCAGCAATCCTCCATAACTAAAAGCCAAAAAGATTAAATATTTTGTCTTTTTTTGACGAACAAATTCAAGAATCGCCCAAAAAATCAAAGGTAGAAAAATCAAAGCCGTAAATTCCCCTACCGCTCCTCGGCTATAAACATCGGTTGCCCGGTAGGGCGCATAAACATAAAAAACAGCGCTAACAAGTCCTCCCCAATTACCCCAAAGTGCTCTGCCAAGGAGAAACATGGCCAAACCAGAAAAAATAAAGCTCAAAATAAATTCAATCTTGATGGAATTTAAAATAGAAAAACCAATTAGATGAAAGATTTCCATTAAATAATAAGCTAAAGGTGAATAGTAAATATATAAGGGATAACCATAACCATAGCCCAAATTGGAAACCCAACGACAAGGAATTTGTCCGTCCTTCAAACACTTATCCATCTCCAAAACCCTAATCGGCTGCATGTCATCATGCATAGGAAAATAACCCGGTTTGATTAGGGATTTATAAGAAAAAAAAGTTAAAAAAATAACTAAGAAGACAAAAAAAAGCCAGCTAAACTTCTTTCTCATTTCTGCCAAAATTCTTTATCTAATTCAAAAAACAACAATTTATCTTGGATTCCTTTGGGATTAACCGATTTGGGATATTCTCCTACTAATTTCAAGCCATAATTTTCCGGAGAAATTTGCAATCGGCTTTGGTTAACAACTAAATAAACATCATTATCAACCAGGGCATTAACCAAACCAGGATTCACATCAGCAATGGGATACCCCACGCCAATTACCGTTACCCGGGGTACTTTTTCTAAATAAATCTGTAATCCGTCGGGTAGAGTGCCAAAAAAACCTTCGGTTCCGATTAAAACATTTCTCTCCTTTGCTATTTCCTTAACAAAATCAGCAATTTCTTTAATCCCTTGCCCAGCAGTCCATTCCTCAAGATAACCTGAACGCATTCTTCTGGGCAAAGGTGCCTGTTCAGGATTGCTCAAAAGATAAAAGTTATATCCCAAGCTAGGAATAATTAAGAGGGCTACCAGAATGGTACACCTTATTTCCTTTTTAATCGGCAGTTTAATCTTTTCATCAAAAAGATTGCCCAGAAAAACAAGCCCTGCCGCTACGAAAATAATCAAAGGCCAAACAGCAAAAAGAATGTAGCGAGGAGTAAAAACTTTTGCCATGGCTGATTGGGCTAACAAGGGCAAGATACAAATCGCCAAAAGCCAGGTCGCTTGGCGCCAGTTTTCTTTTTTAAGCAACAACCAGACAAATCCCACTAAAGCCATTAAAAGAATTGGCCAGGTGAGTAAGTTGGGCAACCACCCTGCCAAATCATAAAGATGAGGTTTTAAAGGATCGAAGGGATGGGCCAGTAAATAACCCAAGGTAAAAACATAATCTTTGTTTCGCTGGGCAATTAATTGAAAATTGGGACCCAAACGGAGCAAATTATAGATACCGAAAGCAAAAACATAAACCACTCCCCAAAGAAAGGCTGCTTGACCAAGATGGAGCCATTTCTTCAAGCCCTTCAAGCGGAACGAAAAAGGATGAAATAAAAAGACGGTGGGCAACAAAAGAGCATAGAATAATGCTGGTGATTTGGTAATTAAAGCTCCGCCAAGAATCATGCCGGTAATCATTGCCAAATCAAGGCGTAAATTTTTGATTAACAATATGCCAAAGTAAAACACCCAAATGCCAAACGTAGTTAAAAGTGAATCTACCAAAGCCATCCGGTCAAAAAAAACAAAAAAGGGCACAACAGCGTAAAAGAAAGAAGCAAATAAAGAAAGTTTCTTATCTTTAAACAATTCATAACTTAACAGAAAAATTCCTGTTAACGACCCGAATCCAGCAAAAACCGATAATAACCTTCCCATAAAAAGAGGATTTTTTACCACTCCTAAAGCAAACATTAAAATCCACATAAACAAGGGTTGTTTGCCATCGGAAAGGGGTAAAAACCGAAGAGTTGGTTCAGCCTTCATTACTTGAGACCAACGAATGTAAATCGCCTCATCAGCAAAAATGGGAAGAATGGTTAAATTAATTAACCGAAAGAAAAAAAAGACAAGTAAAACGCCAATACCCAAGCCAATTATTTTCCCCCACTCTTTTTTTAGCTTCTTAATCATATTTACCTTTCCAATCATTAATTTTAACTCTCAAAATCTCCAAAAGCATCTCTTTTGATTCCCTGACAAAATTTCTTTGCTTTCCTATCGAAATATCCATATCTCGCCAATTCACCACTACTTCTTTTACCCTAAAACCCAATTTTTTGGCTACAAAGAGAACCTCAACATCGTAAGCACTTACACGCCAGCCATGGGCTTTCTTGCCGTCTTTAAAAATGGCAAGTTTAGAAAAAATTTTTTTCACCGCATTTTTTTTAAATGCTTTAAAACCACATTGAGTATCAACAACTTCTGGCAAAATAATTAGCCTTCTAGAATATAAAAAAATTTTAGCCATAATTTTCCTTACTAGAGGCGCTTGTTTGCGAACTGTACCTCTCGAACCAAAAACCACGTCGTATTTCTCATCAAAATAAGGCAACAATTTGTCAATTTCAGAGATTGGTGTTGACAAATCCATATCAGCAAATAAAATAATTTCTCCTTTGGCCTTCTCTAATCCCGATTTGATCGCAAAAGGCTTACCCGCGTGTTTGTTTTTAAGAAGTTTAAAACGAGGATGATATTTAACGTGCTTTTCAACTATTTTTAAACTCTTATCGGTTGAACCATCATCAGAAACAATAACCTCACTGGCGTAGTTTTGCTTTTTAAGATAATTTTCTATCTCTTCCAAAACTCCTTGTTTAAGGTTTTTTTCCTCGTTGTAACAAGGAATAATAACCGATAGATAAGGCTTCATTGCTCTATCCTTTCTCTTCTTTCAACAGTAATCCCCCCAAATTTTTGACTTTTAATCACTTTGCCAATCCCCTCTTGCCGAGATAGCCAGGCCTCAAGTCTTTCTGGATGGGGCGGGTCAACCTCAGACAAAGTGTACAGTAATGGCACCCACTCTTCTACAGGTTGCTGATTATAAATCTGTTTTCCTCGCCAGGGAATCAAATAATCATAGGCATAGGGAATTACTGGGGGCACATAAACATCAACATTAAATTTTTCATCTTTAGCATCTTGATAAATCCAGTCAATTGTTTGAAGTTGATTGCCCAAAGCAATTCGAGTCGGCGCATCCACTCTTTCGGCAAGGTAATTTTTTTGGGAAACAAGATTTTCATTGAGAAACCAAATAATGATGAAGATAAAAATGGGCAAAAGGAATTTCTTTTTTAAAAAGAAGGCAGTGAAAAGAGCAAAAAGGAAAATGAAAACTGGAAAATATCCTGTTAGATAATAGCCATAAAGTTGGCCATAATTTCCCACAAAAAAGAAAAGTAAAAACAGAGGCAGAACAAGAAAACTAACAAGGATAAGAGTCATCGATTGACTCCTTTCTTTTTTTAAGAAAAAGAAAGTAAAAATTAGCCATAAAGATGCTAAAATTTTTGACCCTAACCCGGGTCTTGGTTTTAGCTTGGAAAAAAAGGTGTCAAAGTAAAACAACAACCGCTCTTTAATCAATTGAAAAGTGGGAATCGTCCAGGTTTGAGTCTCCGTATTTAAATCTCCACGAGTAAAGCTGAAAAAATTTTTAGTCATTAAGAAGTTGTTTTTAATCTCAAATAAAAACTGGGGTACCAGAAAAGCAAGAAAAATTAAAATCGCCCCAAGGAGATATTGTTTCTTTTTAGGTTTGGTCCTAAAAACTAACCAAATTAATCCTATTACTGGAAAAAAGAAAATAGCACTAGCTATTTGAAGTTGTAAAGTAACCGCAAGGCAAAAAGAAACAAGAAGCAAATATTTTTCTTTTTTCTCTAAAAAGAATTTTCCCAAACCATAAATTAATAAAACCACGAAGAATGGCTGGGGTGAAGGGTTAGAAAACCATCTGGCGGAAAGGGTTAAATAATAAGAAAACCCCCAGAAAAAAGCAGCCAAAATTCCAACTTGTCGGCTGTAAAACTCTTTACCCAACCAATAGAGCATGAAAACGGCTCCCACGTCAAGAAGGCAAACAAAAATGGCAGGAATAACCGGGTTTCCTTGGCCAATAAAATAGAAGGGGGCTAAAAGATAAAACCAAAGGGGTCCCAGATACAAGCCACCGATGCCCGTTATTGGCCCAATTGCCGGTAAATCTCGCAATGCCAAAACATCAAGAACTCTAAGAGCATCACGCCCTTGATCATAGTAAAAACCCAATAAGTCATTGAGACGATAGAGGCGAAAGGAAGCAGAAAAAATTAAAATGATTAGGAGAGATAAATAAACAAGGCTATGACTGGAAATTTCCTTTTTTATTTTATCGAGCATGGATAAGACGATAGATTTCAACTCCTTCTAATTCCCATTCTTCATCGATTTCTGACCAACCAAAATTAGCGATTTCTGCTTGGGGGTCGGTTGGAGGTTGACAAGGTAACTTCTCACAAACAACAAAAAGTTGGTCGGTAATTGTTTCTTCGGCTCTTAATGGCTCGATATCGGTTGGCGGAATCCCCCATCTCTCCATAAAATAGGCATAGGCAGCAGGATAATTTCTTTCCGCAATCAATCCTAGGTTAAAAGGCTCCCCTTTTGACTGGTCAACAATAAAGCGAGCAATTTTCTGGGTTCGGTTTAACTGGTTATTGGGTTGTCCTTTTAATGGTATTTTTTGGCAAGAAAGAAGAATCAAGAAACAAAGAACCAAAATGGTAATAGTTTTTCCCAACAATTTTAATTGCCAAAATCTTGATAAAACCCAACCAATAAGTAAAAAGGGAACAGGAAAAAAGAAACCAAAATAGTGATCATAAATGTGTTGCTTATAATTACCCAATCCAAACAGGCCCACCATTAACCAAACTAAAATTAAAATCAATTCCCTATTTTCTCGCCAAATTTTTTTCCAATTTGGTTTTCTAAAATAATTTTCAAAGTTAACGCCCAATAAACCAATAATGATTAACAAAGTAACCCAAACTCCTACTTCTTCGTTTTTTCCTGCTAAGAGTCTAGTTGATACTTGATTAACCAAATCCCAAAGTTTGGGAACAGCCTTATAAATTTTCAAATTGACTGTTGTTTGCCGAACCGTAAAAAAAGCTTTAAAGGCTTGGAAATTAATGAAATTATGACGCAAGTCAAACCAAACTAAAGGGGCAAGAGTAAGAATGCCAAAAATGAGAAGGCAATAGACTGTGTGTTTAATTAGCGATTTCAACTTTGACTTTTGTCTAAAAGCATCTCTTAGTGCCAACAGCCAAAAAACACTAACGGTGGGAATTAAAAGCAAACCAAGATAATGAGATTGAAGAGTAAACGAGAGAGCAACACCAACAATGGGAATCCACCAAAATCTTTTTTTAATCCAAAATTGATAAACACCGTAAATCGTTAAAAGAGCAAAAAAGGGCATGATATTGGGATTCCATGAAGAAAGAGAATAGATAATCACCACGGGTGAGATAGCATAAAATAAAGCCGCGATTAAACCCACATTTTTATCAAACCACTCCCGACCTACCCACCAAATAAAGCCGATGGTAACTACCCCCAAAAAAGCTACCATCGCTGAAGGCCCAACCGGAGATAAATTGAATAACAAAAACCAAGGCAGAGCTAAATAATAATACAAAGGGCCCAGATACATATTGCCGATTGAGGTCACTGGGCCGATGAGAACAAACTTCCCTTTTTTAATCATTCTTAACCAAACCAAGGCATCACGCCCCTCATCTCCCAAAAAAGTCATGTACTCAGGCAGACGATAAAAACGGAGAAAAGCACCAAGAAGAAGAATTAAAGCTAAAAAAACGAGTTCGGTTTTATTGAATTCAATGAATTCGACTACTTTCTTTTTTAAGTCTTCCATTTCTTTTTCAGTTTTCGGTAAAAACGTAAAAGATCAACATAACCACTAAGAGCAACTTTTAAAGTTATGCCCGTTGCCTGTCCCGCTTCTCTTGGGTAGTGATGGACTCCAATCTGGTTAATTTTAAATCCTTCTTTTTTGGCTTGAACTAAAAGCTCGGTGGAGATAAACGGTCCTCGCTCGGCTTCAAGTTTATGAATTTTATCAACCACTTCTTTTTTAATTAATTTAAAACCACAATCAATATCCCTCACCCTAAGACCAAAAAGCAGAAAAACAGGCAATTCCCAAAGAATTTTTGAAATTAAAATCCGATAAAAAGGAACCGCTCTTTTGAGGTAATAACCAATCACCAAATCGGCACCGGTTTTTTTCTGAGTTTCGATAAATTTTGTGATTTCAGAAAAGTCAAATTGACCATCAGCATCAGTAAAAGCAATTAATTTATACTTAGAATTATAAACGCCACTCTTAATGGTTGACCCGTAACCTCGATTAGGAGAGTGAGTAATCATTCTGATTCGGGGCTCCTTTTTAATCAACTCTTCAACGATTTCACCTGTTCTATCGGTTGAGCCATCGTTAACCACAATAATTTCCCATTTCTCAGCCACTTTAGGGAGAATCTTCATGGCTTTGGTAATGGTTGTTTTGATATTATCTTCTTCGTTATAAGCAGGAAAAAAAACCGAAAGCTCTTTAGCCTTTTTCATACAAGCCTTATGATAGCATAGAGAAAGCGGTTTATGCTATGATAACCATAATGGAAACTGTTCAAAAATCTTGGCGAGATTTATTAATTATTGCTTTTATCAGCTTAATCTCCACCGCTCTTATTTGGCTTCCTTTTTTTCTTAAATTAACGAGTTTCTGGAAAATTTCTTTACCAGCCGAGGGCATGGCAACGATAATGAAGAATTTCGACGGCCTTTATTATGTTGTCATTGCCAAATCTCTTTACAATCCCGAAGTTATTAAAAACCTGGTTCCTTTTGACTTGCCCGTAATCCATTACGCCGCTCACTTTCCTCTTTACCCCCTCTTAATTAAAATCGGGGGTTTGGTAATCAGTCATACTTGGTCAATGCTTTCGATTAGTGTTATCGCTTCTTTGTTTTCGGCAATGGCCTTTTATCTTTTTCTTAAGGAATTTAAACTTTCAAAAGAGCCTTTGTGGTTAACAATCATTTATCTCCTTTTTCCCGCCCGCTGGTTAATTGTTCGCTCGGTTGGCTCACCAGAACCTTTGTTTATTTTCTTTTTGTTGGTTTCTTTTTGTTTTTTTAAAAGGAAAAATTGGTGGTTAGCTGGGGTTTTTGGGGCTTTAGCCCAGTTGACTAAACCACCTGGCATCCTTCTCTTTATTGCTTATGGCATTTTTCTCTTTTGGAAAAATTGGTCATCTATCAAAGCAAATTGGCAATCTAAGCTTCCTCGATTAATTAAAACTTATTATCCGCTATTATTAATTCCAGCAGCCTTAATTTCTGTTTATCTATACTATTTATATATTTATGGCGATTTTTGGGCCTATTTTCACTCTGGCGACAATATCCATCTCTTTTGGCCACCTTTACAGGTTTTCAATGCCGCTGCAGCCTGGGTGGGCACTTACTGGCTAGAAGAAGTCATTTATATCTACCTCATAGGCATTTTGGGGGTAATCTATCTTTTTAAACAAAAGCGTTATGACTTGGGATTATTTGCTGCTACCTTCTTTTACACCACTCTCTTTATCTCCCATCGCGATATCAGTCGTTACAGTTTGCCCATGCTTCCTTTTATCTTAATTGCTTTTGAAAAATTTTTGGTGAAGAAGGAATTCAAGATTGCTTTTGTTGTCATCCTCTTGCCAATCTATCTCTACGTCATCAACTTTATTGCCGGTAATACTCTAGCAGTGGCTGATTGGGCTCCTTTTCTTTAAAGACAATCAAGAAATTGATAGGTTGTTCGGCCCAAACAATAATCCCCTAACCGAATACCCCGACAAACTGCCTGATACCCACATTTTACTGGGATCGAATAATTATTGAACCACCACCAAACACCCAAGAGAACCACCAAACCAACTAAAATTATTAGAAGAATGGGCATTTTTTTCTTTTTCACTAAATCTATCCTACCTTTTTTTCAGAAATCTGTCCATAGTGTTCTGTCCACCCCAATTCCTTTTTAATTTCCGCTACTTTTTTAAAGTATTCCTCTTTTGAGTATTGTTTGTTTAAGATGCAGTACTTTGCTTTATTCAAATTAACGCATCCCCAGCAGTGTTCGCAATTTTCGCAACTGAAGCAATAGTGGCAATCACGACAATGACTACAGAGGTCAATATGACTGCACTGATAGCAAAATCCTCCCTTACCAGAATAACAAAGTTCACACTCATACGCCTGATCCATATCCATAGAGTCTCGACAGAACTTAGATTGATAAAGATAAGCTGAATTTTCGTCACCAACACCATCAAAAATCCAATAAGAATTAGCGCAATTGGTAATATAGTTTCCATAAGGACAGTTTTCTGTTTTTAAACTAGAAACCCGTCGCCTTGGATATTTATCAGAAATTTTTTTCAGTCTTTTCAAATTTTCTTTTTGTGGCAATTTTTTTAACTCAGCCACTCTTTTGAAATATTCCTCTTTTGAATATTGTTTGTTAAAAATGCAATATTTATGGTGGTGAAGTCCGACACAACCAAAACAATCATGGCAATCACGACAAAAAAAGCAAAATTGACAATCTCGACAAAGGAGGCAATTTTGACACCAGGCACAGTTATAACACTTCTGACAATCAACGCACTGATAACAGAATTGGGATTCAAAAGTAAAATCGCAGTCAAAACAGTCAACAATCTTATAAGGAAAATAACAATAGGCACTATCCTCGGCAATACCGCCATCAAAGCAGTAGTAACAGTTTTTAATCACATGGATTGAGTTAACATAAGGAGAGTTTTCATTGTCAAGACTATCTCGAGGAAGAACTGGTAAAGACCTTTTCAGTTTCTCAAAATCCTCCAAAAATCTCATTAAACTCCTTTTGGTTTAAAAGCTTCATCTAGTTTTAAAGGATCAACCCGATTGTAAAAGTCATTAAAACAGGGTTCACAATAAACAATGAAACCTGATTTTTTGGGATAAATCGTTATAATTTCTTTGCCACACTTATCACAGGGGCGCTTGTAGAAATCTCGCCAACCGCGCATCTCTTGCCGTTTTTTATGGCGACACTTGGGGCATTCCTTGGGCTTGGGATACCCATGTTTTTCATAGAAATCGGTTTCCATCTTAATCATTCGGAATTTTTTATTACAACTTTTACATTTTCTTGTTTTACCCATCTATTTTTTCTCCTTTATTTAGGCCAGCCTAACTCTTTTTTAATCTCAGCTACTTTTTTAAAGTATTCCTCTTTTGAGTATTGTTTGTTGAGAATGCAATATTTGGCATGAATAAGATTAACGCAGCCAAAAAGATGCTCTGCTTTATAGCAATGACTGCAAAAATGGCAGTTTCTGAGATAATCACCATCTTCACAAAAACTGCAGTCGTAGGAGTGACCTAAACCAGTACACTCCCAACAAAGCTCACATTTATAAAGATAGGAGCTGTCAAAGCAATCCTGGCTTTTTCGGGTTTCAAATGTATAGAAGCAACCCTCACAACTCTCACAGTCAAAACACCAATAACAGTTGGCTGATTTGTGGAGATAATCACCATAGGCTGAATTTTCAGCTCTTGATTGATGGGTTGGTTGGAAGGGAAATTTTTTCTTAAGCTGTCCTAATCTCCTTAGGTGTTCCTCGGCTGGCCTTTTCAAAAGCTCCCTTACTTTTTCCTGGTATTCTTTTTTGGAGTACTGGACATTGAAAATACAATAGGCTTGGTGTTGAAGTCCGACACAGCCAAAGCAATCTCGGCAATGGCGAACGTAAAAACAAAAATGGCAATTAGTACATCCAGTACAGTATTCAAGATAAGAACTACCATAGTTTTTATAACCATCAGTGCACTCATAACAAAGTTCAGAATCGTTTAGATGACTACAGTCAAAACAGTCATTGATACGAGAACTATCAAAAATATAGGCACTGTCATAAACATTTCCTCCACAAAAAGCAAAATAAGCGTCCTTACTCCGATAAATGTAATCAGTGAAATCAGTGTTTTCGTTTTTAAGCCCGTGGTTTAAGATTGTTGGGCTCTGTTTTTTTAAATTCTGATAGTCATCCAAAAAGGTCATCTTATTCCTTTGTTTCGGTTAACTTTTGATCTATCATTCCCTTAATATCAGTTCCTCCTATTCGCTTATCATCCCTGAGTAATGGGTCCACCCGGTCATAATATTCACTAAAACACCTTTCGCAATAAACAATTCTTCCTTTTTTGGGGTCATGGGTGGTAACAATTTGTTTACCACACTTATCACAAGGGCGTTTAAAGAATTGGGGTGGATTCCTTAAGGCCTTCCTTCTTTTTTGGCGACAGACTGGACACTTCTCTGGATGGGGATATCCTTGCTTTTTGTAAAATTTGAGTTCTAGCTCAATTAAACGAAACCGTTTTCCACACTTTGTACAAGTTTTAACTTTTCCCATGATTACTCCTAGATAATTGGTTCTTCAAAAACAAGCTCGTTCGTTTCCGACTCACTCACTTCTGGTTCAATAGTTTCTGACTTAGGTTCTTCTGTCTTTTTCTTAGTAGAGCTGAAAATTACTGCTCCCTTCTCTTTTTGTTCGACTTTTTCCTCTTTTGGCAAAACTTCTTTTTTTGAAAGGTTCTCCTCTTTCTTCGAAACTTCTTCTTGTTTCCAAACACCAAGTCCATCTAAAGATTTATCCTCAGTTGTAACAAATTTGGCTCGGGAACGAGCAATCACCTTTTGGCTCAAATCTTGCTCGGGTTGAGGAAAAGTAATCGTCCGTCCAGAAAAAGGAGGAGATGTTTTTCCGTCAATGGAAATTTTCAAGTACATATCGCGCATATCAAGATTAAGCATGTCTTCAGCAGTAAAAATCGGCGCCAATTCAGTGGCTAAAATTTGGGCGTCTTCTGAACCAACCCGAAAAATAACCATTGAGCCAACATTTCCCAGAACAGTTTTCATTATCTCTTCTGAAATCTGACCAATGTATTGGTGGGCAATGGTTAAACAAAGTCTATATTTCCTGGCTTCTGATAGTATTTGAGCAAAAGCCGAAGTAGCGAAATTTTGAAATTCGTCAACATAAAGATAAAAATCTTTTCTCTGCTCTTCAGGAAGTCGCGCCCGAGCCATTGCTGCCTGTTGAATGTGGGTAACAATCATTGAACCCAAAAGAGCCGCATTATCCTCACCAATTTTCCCTGATGAAAGATTCATAATTAATATCTGTTGTTTATCCATTATCTCGTGGAAGTTAAAGGAACTTTTTGGCTGGCCAATTGTTCTTCGGATTTGGGGACTGGAAACAAACTCTCCCACTTTGTTCAATAAAGGAACAATCGCCTCGTTGTCAAATTTCTCATTCCAGGTAGCAAACTCATGGGTCCAAAAGTTTTTAACCACTGGATCTTGAATTCGGGCAACAACTTCTTGACGGAAACCTTTATCAGTTAAAAGCTTAACAATGTCAACAATGGTCGAACCTTTGGTATCTAATAAGGCTAATGTTGTGTACCTGAGCATGTGCTCGAGACGAGAAGACCAGTCAAAAGCAAACAACTTTTTGAAAATTGAAACAAATCCTGTCACCACTTGTTGCTTATACTCGGGCTGAACCGCTTCTAAAGGATTAAAGGCAACCGGATTTTCATCATCAGCCGGATTGAAATAAATAACATCGTCGATTCTCTCAGGGGGTATATAAGCTAAAATCTCTTCAGCCAAATCACCGTGAGGATCCAAGACCGCAAATCCCCTTTTTGCCTTAATGTCAGAAAGCATCAAGAGTTGTAACAATTTGGATTTGCCCACACCAGTTTTTCCAATAACATAGGTATGGCGTCGACGGTCAGGTCTTTTTATTCCAAACGACAAATGTTCATTGCGAAAGTTAGTCACTCCAAAAGTTGAAATTTCTGGGTCTTGTAAAAATTCAGCTTTGGGAAGATCTTGGGGAGGTCCTGATTTTTTTGAGAGAACTTTGACAACGTTTGCTATGGGAAAATCTTCGCCAGGAAAATGATAAAGGCTTGCCAGTTCTTCAACATTAAGACAATATGGTTTTCTTAGCTCTCTTTCTTGAAAAAGAGATAAAGTTTTTTGTCCCGCGTAAATTCGCCCTCCCTCAATTCCATTAAGAGTCTTATTATCAAATGCATCAAAAGATCGAACAAGAGCATCAAGATATTTTTGTGTGGATAATTTATCTTTACCAAAACAAAATACCCTTAATTTTGCCCTGTAGTAATATTTATCAAATTTAGCCAGACTCGCTTTATAGCCCCCGCTGGGTTCAATTCTTGTTTTAATCAAGCGTCTAAATCGCCGCTCTGCTTGTTTCCAAGAACTATCTTCAACTGGAGAAATAATAACCTGGACCCAAAGCTGACTCTCTCTTTCTTTAACTTTACTCATCACTCCAGAAAGCCCCACCAGACTATCAATCTCCATTGCTTGATAAGTTTTTATAGGGTAAATATCTTTTCTTTCCAACCTAAGCTCTGAGGCGATAAAAGAAAAACCTTCTGACAGATTTTGAGAGTGGTCAGGCGCCTCTTCTATTTCGCTCCCTGGAAAATGAGCGTATATTTGACCTAAAACCAAATCAGCAACCATTGGAGAGGCGGTGAAAAAGAAATGCAAAAATTTATCTATCAAACCCATTTCAAAAGAAACAACTCTATCCTGGGCCAATATTCCCTTTTGAGAAAATAATTGACGGTGGAGGTCAGCAAAAAAAGCTTCCATCTCACGAGCCGCATTCCCTTTAACTTGCGGAACCCGAATAAGGTAGGTTTGTCTTTTTTGTTTCATTTGATTACCCTCTTCACTCATTTTAATTTTCTGCATAAGCTACTCTATCCGATACGCTCAAATCTTCAAGACCAGGATTATTTACCTTTTTAGCAATTCCTCTCGTCGCATCAAGTAAAACCTGATCATTATCCTTGAAAAACTTAGTTCCAAATTCAGTGCCGATAATCGTTGGCAATTTTAGGGCCTTCGCGTATAAAACAGCGTGGGATTGGAGATTGGATTCGTCAACAATCAACCCTCCTGCTCTATAAAGGCAGGAAAGATATTGAGGCGTTGTTTGGTAAGCAACGACAATATCGCCCTCTTCAACCTTATTTAAATCTTCACGACCAAGAACGATTTTGACTGCTCCCCTAACCTCTCCTTTATAAACAGGCATACCCTTCAACTGATAACTTTCATCTAAATCAGTGGGTAGACCTTTTTCTGGTTTAAGTGGCTCCCTGATTTGATCAACAATTCTGAATCTTTCCATTGTCTCAACCACCTCTTTGATGCCATCAATAACCCTAATCTCCCCCTCCCATAAAAGCACTGCCCAGCCTTTCCTTCTTTTAGTTAGTAAGCCTTTATTGGGTTTTTTTCCTGAAACCAAAAAATCAATCATTTCTTCATAAGTAAGAAGACTTAAATCTTGACGGTTCATATCTAGCCTTCTCCCTATCTCATCAATCAGGGGTAGATGCAAAAGATGGGATTTATAAACTGCGTTCCAGCGGTCGTTTCTCAAAAAATAAACATCTTGATAAAGTTTAATCTTTTGCCTGGTTGCTTTTGAAAGGTCTAAAGCCTTCATAGCTTCTTTTATCTCTTTTAGCCTCCTTTCTTCTGCCAGCTCATTTTCCTTAATCTCCCTATTTGGGTCAGAAATTTTCTCTGCCAGAACTTCGATTTTTTCTTTGAAATAGTCATAATTCAGAAGAGGACCAGAAAAATCAGAAAAGGAAAGATGGGCCCACTTATTGGTGTGATCCCTTACTATCCGAGAGGCTTTTTTATTAAAACCATTCTTCTTGATATAATCGGCAATCTTTAAAGAATCAAGCTGTTCTTCAATCAATAAGGGCGGTGAAGTTAAAATTTCAACAAAACGATCCGCCTTATTTTTTCTCTTTTGTTTTTTCAAAGATTTTTCTACTTCTTCTCTAATTTCCTTCGAAAGCCAACTCTCGATCATGGCGGGAACACTGATAAAAGCAAGGTGATTAAGGTAAGCTGAATAAAACTTCTTTAGGCGTCGAGCCAGCTCTTTATTTGAAAGCTGATAAAGCCTTCCTTTTGAAATCTTTTCTGCTTCAATTTCCAATAATTCGTAGCTTTTTTTAAACCTTCTAATCACTGTCTTTCTCCAGGCGGGATTTTTTTTGATTCTTGCTTTAAGAGCTTTATTAACCGCATCTTTTTCTTGCTTGACATAATAAACGCCAGCAGTAACGCCGTTGTACCATCCGTACTTATAACCAACGCCAGTGATTTGAGAAAGGATTTTAGTATTAGCCACTTGGATAGTCGCGGCTAAAGGAAGGTCAGAAGGACGATTCATACTCTTCATCCAACTAATCTCCGCCCTTTTTTCCAAAGGCACAAGTTTCTCATCAATGAAAGTTCCTAATTTAGCGAAAATGCTCTTAACTTCGGGATAAATAGGATTAGCGGTGTTGATTTTATAAAGCTTTCGTCTGCCTTTACGTCTAAAGGTTACCAATCCCGTTTTTTCTAGTCCTTTAAGGGCGTGAGTAACCGAATTGGGATATCTTCCGGTTAAGCGAATCAGCTCATTAACGTGGAAACTCTCCTCTTGCTGATTACAAAGGATAGCAAGAATCTTTTGAGTTGTTGCTGAGTAAAACAATCCTCCCATAGTATTAACTATAGTGATTAATTATCACCCCATATTGTACAAATTTTTTGTATAAAAGTCAACGAAAATTATGAAAGTGGGTAGATTCTTATCCCACTCTCTTCTGAAGCCAACCAAAGAGTTTAGATTTTCTAGTTTTCCAGATAAAAGTGGTGTACATGAAGAAATTGTAAGGCAGAACAAAAAAGCCAACGGCAAAAATCAACAAGATTTGTCGCCATTGATCACCAAGCAAGGCTGTACCTATCCAAACCGTGACGGTCTGAATTACCAAGGCTCCCAAAGAGGTGAAATTAAATTCAAGGAATTTGTAGGGTAATCTCCTTATAGAAACAATCTTCTTTTCCGCAAAGGTCCAAATGTTGTTAAGAATGAAATTGTTAATAATCGCTAACTCAGTGGCAATCGCTGTTGCCGGTCCGGGTGATAAACCTGCCCGATAAAAAACTTCTAAACCAACGGCATTAACAATGTAACCAATAAAACCAACTACGGCAAATTTTAAAAACTGAATCGTTTTTTTGTCTTTTAATCTTAAAAGAATAACTTTTAAAAAGGTATAAATAATAGTTTCTAAAGACATTTTTGTTACACCCTTGGCCCGAAGCCTAAAATGAATAGGCACCTCAGTGATTTTCGCTCCCATATTAACTATTTGGTAGAGTATTTCTGTTTTGTAATAAAAGCCAGTGGAAATTTTGGAGAAGTCAACCTTATCAAGCACGCCCTTAACCCGAGTTAACTTCAGGCCGGTGGTAACATCTCTAACCTTATTTATATTCGGAAAAAAGAGAATCACCCGAGCAAAAAGACCACCGAATCTACTCAAGAATTTACGATGAAAAGCCCATTCTTTGGGAATTGAACCACCCCTAACAAAACGGGAGCCGAGAACGTAGTCATAACCTTCATCAAGCTTTGCCACCATCTCGGGGATATGTTTGGGATCATGTTGTAAATCAGCATCAAATTCAATCACCGCTTCTGCTTTCATCTTCTCCATCGCATATTTCATTCCCTTCATATAGGCTGCTCCCAACCCTTCTTTTTTCGTTTCTAAGTAGAGCTCAATGTTGCCGTATTCCTTTGCTTTTTTTCTAATAAATTCGGCTGTTCCGTCAGGAGAGTTGGCATCAACACTAAGAATCCACATCTCGTGTTTTTTGATTTTCTTAAACTCTTTCTCAATCTCTTCAACGAGAATCTCTAAATTATCTCGCTCTTTATAGCTAGGAATGATAACCACAATCTTCATGATTTTTACTCTACCAGAAAATCTTGATAAAATACAAGTAATGAAAATTGATATCCTCACTCTCTTCCCAAAGATGTTTAAAGGACCTTTCGATGAATCAATTATTAAGCGTGCCCAAAAAAAAGGATTAGCAAGTATCAAGATTCACAATCTTAGAAAATGGGCAAAAGACAAGTATAAAACCGTTGATGAACGACCTTTTGGCGGTGGTGCAGGAATGGTTCTTATGATTGAGCCTATTGACAATGCCCTTAAAGAGCTCCGTAAAAAAGAGTCAAGGGTTATTCTTTTAACTCCTCAAGGTAGAGTTTTCAATCAAAAAATGGCTCAAAAATTAAGTAAAGAAAAGCACCTTATTTTTATTTGTGGCCGTTATGAAGGCGTGGATGAAAGAATCCGAGAAAACTTGGTTGATGAAGAGATTTCCATTGGTGATTACGTTTTAACAGGAGGTGAGTTGCCAACCATGGTGGCTGTTGACGCCCTTGTTAGGCTAATTCCTGGTGTCTTAAAAAAGCCAGAGGCAATTAAAAATGAGTCTTTTTCATTAGAATCCCCTCTTGAATGCCCTCAATACACTCGGCCAGCCAATTTTAAAGGCTGGAAAGTACCAGAGGTGCTTCTCTCTGGTGACCATAAAAAAATCGCCGAATGGCGAAAAAAGAAATCTTTAGAGCGAACTAAGAAAAAAAGGCCAGATTTACTTTAATCAGCTCAATTGCTCCTTCATCTTTCTTAATCCCTCCCTCAAAGTACTCATTTCGATTCCCAATTCTTTTTTGATTTTTTTGTTTGAGAGACCTAGATTCTTGTGCCAGGGACGAGCTGATGAAGGCTGACTTTTTTGGTATTCTGCTAATAAGCCTTTTTTCACTAATTTTTTATTGAAACCAAAAACATCCGCTATTTGAATTGCCAATTCATACGGAGATTGAAAACTAGAGGCAACGAGATGAAAAATGCCTTTTGGTTTAACTTCTAAAACTTTTTCTAATCCGAAAGCAATGTCATCAATAAAAGTAGGGGTTGTAGTTTGGTCAGCAAACATTGGGTAAAGAGTCTCTTTTTTAAAACCCTCAATGATTCTTCGAATGAGGTCAATTTTTTCTGGAAATTCAGCTCGATAAGGAAAGGCGATTCTTAGGATGCAATAATCATCACTTATTTTTTTTATTTCTTCCTCAGCCCAATATTTAGTCTGGCCATACCACTCAATTGGCTTTGGTTCGTCTTTTTCGGTATAAGGAGTCCTTTTTTCGCCATCAAAAACAAAATCCGTGGAGAAATAAACTAGATATTTCTGGTTCTGGGAGCAAAGTTCAACAATGTTTCGAGTACCAACAACGTTAACTTGGTAACACAATCCTTTTTTATTCCCTTTTTGCTCCCAAGCAGCATTAACATCAGTAAAAGCGGCTAAATGAACTAAGGTGTCAGCCTTGCTTTTGACAATTTCGTTAGCTAATTGTTTCTTATTGGTGATATCAATCCCTGTGGTTAAATCTAAATTCTGAAAGTCAAATTTTTTTCCTAAAAGTTCAACAATTCTTGTTCCAACCAAACCCGATAAACCAGTACCAAGAATTTTTTTCATCTTTTTCTCACTAAATCCCAACTAAAAGTATTGTTTTTTAAAAAAGATACTTTTATCTCCTTGAAGGAAATTCTTCCTTCATCATCAGGATTATATTCGCAACTGGGATGGTTAACTAATTCAGCTTCACCAGGCCCTGGTGCCATAATGCCGTGGTAGACTCCCTCTGGGATGGTAATTGTATAAACAGGAATTGTCTTTTTAGTTTTTATCTTTAAACTGGCTCCTTTAGCCTCAACTACTTCAAGAAGTCCATAGGTTGATGAATTCTTTCTCATGTCCAATAACAATATCCACATCTTTCCCCGAACAATGGTAAAGCGGTCTTTTTGGTGTTTATGAAAATGGTACTGGTCTTTGTCTCTTGCCTGGCCAGGCCGAGTTACTGAACTGTAGCTATAAACGCTTTTTCCTTTTTCTTTGGAAGAGGCGAATGTTTCAATCAAAAATCCTCTTGGGTCATAAAAAATGGTTCTTCCCAGAACCCTAATCCCTTTAATTTTTATTTCTTTTGGACTAACAGGAATAATCTTATTTTTTTCCATTTTTCCCTACCAACTACTAGTGGCTCCTCCACCACCGCCGCCTCCGCCACTAAAACCACCAAAACCGCCTCCGCCTCTACCTCCGCCTGAAAAACCACCCCAACTCCCCCAAAAACTCGTTGGTTTTTTGGCTTTTTTAAGTTTCTTGTAGTTTTTCGAAAGCAGGTAATCTAGTAACAATCCAAATAAACTCAATCCTGCGACCAAAAGAACAAAAGCAATTATTGTTCCAATAATTAAGCCCAAAATTCCTCCCATTGCTCCGCCAATCACTCCCCCTGGCCAAATTCTTTTACTTCTTGCCAAAAACGAAGAAATGTAAATCAAAGCAATCCCGCCAATAATAATCAAAGGCAAAATGTTGGATGCTTTTTCCTGAACCGCCTCTGTTCCAACTGGGGCTTCCCCAGAGCGAATATAATCTTCTATTTGGCCAATGGCGAGTCTAACTCCTTGGTCATAATCTTCCTCTCTAAAAGCTGGTCTCATTTGCTCCCGAATGATTTTTCCAGCCCGGCCATCAGTAATAATTGGTTCTAAGCCATAACCAACCTCAATCCTTATCTTTCTGTCTTCTTTAGAAATTAAAATCAAAAGACCATTGTCTTTTTCTTTTTTGCCTATTTGCCATTGTTCAAATAAACGGATGGCATAATCCTCAATCGAGCCACCTTCTAGAGAATCAATTGTCACCACCGCAATTTCGGTAGTGGTTTCATTTTCAAAATCATTTAATTCTTGTTCCAAAGATTGACGATAGTCAGAAGAAAACATTTGGGCGAAGTCATTCACATAGCCCCCTGGTTCAGGAAAGTCCTGAGCCCAAACAGGAGAAATTACTAGGAAAATTCCTAGCAAAAAAAGAGGTAAAGCTTTAAATATTTTCATTATTCGGGTGCTGCTGGACTGATTTCAACTTCAGGCGCTTGTTCTGCTCCTTCTGCGGCTTCAAAATAGGACCGCTCATTAAAACCAAAAGTTCTAGCAATTAAATTAGCGGGAAATCTCTTAATCGTTGTATTGTAGTCCCGAACCAGATCATTAAAGCGTCGCCTTTCAACCGCTACTCGATTTTCGGTTCCAGCTAATTCATCCATTAATTGAGAAACATTTTCCGCTGAACGTATTTCAGGATAGTTCTCCAGAATCACTAACAAACGCCCTAAAGCAGATTCAACTTGAGTAGCAGCTTGAGCTTTTTCTTCAGCTGTAGTCGCCCCAGAATATCTTGTCCTTGCCTCGGCAATTTGTCCAAAAACTGCCTGCTCTTGGGTCATAATCCCTTCAACCGAATTAACTAGATTGGGAATTAAATCAAAACGACGCTGGTATTGGGTTTCCACCTGCGCCCATTGATTATCAATTGCCTGACTTTTGGTAACTAAATTATTATAAAAACCAATTAAACTTAAAGCTAGAAAAACAATAATGGCTCCAACAATAAGCCAGATTTTCTTCAAATTTTCTCACCTCCCCTCTTAGGTGTGTTTATCAGCAACAACAAAAGCACCATAAGATTCGGGTTTAGTTTTGGCAACAAAACCATTACCATTGACCATGCCCACGACTTCTTTAATCATTTCCCGGGTAGGGCCAATATCACCCACATCAATGTGGATTTCTAATTTGTATCTCTCACCATCTAATTTTTGGGTTAATTGGGGAACAATTTTTTCAGCAAG
>CAYFXA010000003.1:0-63970 GCA_964347135.1 uncultured Gammaproteobacteria bacterium
TAAAAACTTGCCTCAGCCAAACCATCAGCATTGGTCACATCCCAAAACTCAACCACTAAATGCTTTTTAACTTTATTGCCTAGTTGCTTGGCAGCAGGGCATTGATAGCATCCTGGTTGAGTAAAAACCTTAAGAATCATCTAAGGCTCCCTTATTTTTATACCTCTCCCCTAATTCCTGAATTTTTCCTTTATTCCAGCGGCTAGTTAAACTAAAAAACCCTGAAACCCGAGTCATGTGGTCAACATCCGAGCTTTTACAGGAAGGGCATTTTGCTTTCAGGCCGCGGGAAGTTTTTTTGCAGGCTCCACACAAAGTGAATTCTGGAGAGAAGGCAATCAGCTGGCTTTGGGTATTTTCCCAGGTTTTTTTAACGAAATTGGCAATAGACTTTGTTGAAGGATTTTGCTCCCCAATCCAAACATGGGTCATTGCTCCTGCATCAATTAAAGGATGAAAAAGCCCTTCGCGCGTCACTCTTTCAATTGGATCCATTGAAACACTCACATTCATCTGGCTCGAATTGGTGTAATAAACCGCTCCTGTTTTTTGATTACCTTGAACCACTCGCGGGGTCTGTTTTGGAAACCACTGCATGTCCAACTTGGCTAATCGATAGGAAACACCCTCTGCTGGTGTTTGTTCAAGACAAACCCTAATCTTCAGCTTTTTACTTTGCTTTTTGGCATAAAGGTTCATAAAAGAAATAACCCGCAAACCAAATTTCAAGGCTTCATCTGACTCGTGAAGCTCCTTGCCGGTATGGTGCTGAACCATTTCATTTAAAGCATAGATCGTGGTTAATTCAACCGAGCGGTTAAATCGATAAAAAGGATAAGGATCACCTTTATGGCGAACGCATAAAGCCGCTAAAGGACCTCTGTTTCCCAAATCTAAAATCTTTTTTATGAATTTTCTCTTTTGTAAATGAGCCTGGCCAATCAAATCCATTCTTTTCTTAAGAAGAGAAAAGAGCTTGTTCTCATTACGATTTGCCTCATAAGCAATTCTGGGAAGATTAACCGTTACCCAGCTGGTAGCGCTATGCCTCATTAACTCTGGTTTCTTAGTTTCTGCCAGGTCATGCTTATCTAATTTAAAAGAAAGCCGACAACATTGGGCAATTCTAACGCTACTTCCCCGGTCAAAAAAGAATTCGGTATTGCCTCTCTCGGCTGCCACTTTAGCCGCTAATTCCAACAATTCCTCGTGGCCCGGAGTTTGCCAAAATTTTTCCGTCATATGAAAGTTTGGTTTTGGCCAAAAAAATGGCCTTCCAGAACCATCACCTTTAAGGTATTCTTCAAATAAAGCAATCAAAAATCGCTGGCTTTCCTTTTCATAATCCCCATAGGTTTTACCAGTATATTTTCCACCAGGCCCCATTGCTGGTGTTTTTTGGTAATGAGGCGGCACTTCCCAGTAAAGATTAATATCTGAAAAAACTGGTTGGCTGCCTTTAGCCACGTTTTGGTTGTTAAACTCAAAAATCATCATCTGGGCGAGTTGTTTAATATCTTTGTCTGAGAGTCCTTTTAAAAATGGGGCAAGAAACATGTTGACTGCTTCATAGCCGATGGCACCAGAAAAATGAATTTGAAGCATTGCCGCAAATCTAATTAGCTGGAGAATAAAAACATCAGGGTGTTTGGCAGGCTTAGCAAGAGAAAATGAGGCCGGGGGAACTAAGCCATATTTTTTAACGTATTCAGGAGATTGCCCACTACAATAAGGGCGGTCAGGAAAATCAAGCTTGTGAAGATGAATATCTCCTTTAAGGTGGGCTTCAATAACTTTGGGTGAATGAACTTCACATAAAGCATAATCTTTTTTTATTTCCTGAGCCAAAGTAAGATTGGTTGTATCCGGTGTGTGGGGGTTGTTGGAACTCATTGCCTCATCTTGAAGAAGCATGATATTGCCGACATCATAAAGAGGTACTCCCAAACGCTGGTATTTCTTGTGCTCCTGCTCCATCCCTCGACGAAGCAACTCTACATTAACAAGCTCTCGAATTAAAGAAGCGGTTAGCGTCTCAAGTTTCATCCTTTTAATTTGGCGCTCAACCTTATTAGCCACATCTTGAGCTACCCTTTTTTTAATCCCCACTTCCCGAGTTAGAGATTTAACAATTGCCTTTTTGTTCCACTTGCCTAATTCATCCTCACTTGTTCTCACTCTTAAAGTCCGGTCGGCAATCTCGTCTTTTATTTTTTGAAGGTCAGATTTAATCATCTTATTTTTCCTATTTTATCAATGTTAGCAACCCCTAACTTTAATTACCAAAATACACTTAAGTAATCCTCAGAAAAGGGTGGCTTGATTCTGTAAGATAAAAACTTACTGCCCTATTATTCCCATTACCCTTTGATGCCCCGTGCGAGCATATTGAAGGGCATTGTCATATACAGGTCTTAATTCGTTAGTAATTTTTTCCTCAAACCCCAACATCACCTCTTCGTGTTTAAGAGTGGCTTTGGATAACGTTTCTAAAAAGGCCGTTGTTTCTTTTCCTGCCTGATGAGCTACCCTTTCTTGATCAATCGCTTTTTCTAAATATTTTTCCGCTTTGGTTAAAGTAGACACCCCTAAATCAAGTTTATTTCCTTCGATTAAAGCTTTTGCCGCTCCCACGCGCTTGTCAGCGAACAAAAGATAAAGTTCGGCCTTTTTAAGCGGGTCGGTAGTAAAAAAAATTAAAATTCTGTCTCGAATCATTTTTAAAGGATAAAGCAAGTGATCAGGAAGAATTCCGGGATAAGGTAAAAAATAATCTACTTCTTTTTTTGCTGACTCAGTTGCCTGCCCTGAAACTGACTCGGTTGCCTCCTCTTCAGTAACCACCTCTAATTTATAACTTTCACTCTCCGACTGGGCAACGGTTTGCCAAACCGATGCTCCAAAAACACCTGCCACAAAAACCAATAAAGCCATTACCAAAGTTACATTTCTTAATACTCTCATCTTTCACCCCCTTTCTGGATACTCCTTAGTTAAACTATTATACCAAATCAACTCTCAGCACAAATTCTTGACATTTAACACTTAACCCTCATATGATTAAACCAGATGCGTCAATATTTTACAACCAAAAATATTCCAGCAATCGTTAGTCTTTTTGCTTTTCTTCTTGCTCTTCCTGCCACAATTTTTCTCGTTCAGCAAAAACAATTTTATATTGGAAAAGCAGCTGAAAATGCCAGTTTAACTTTAGCTGCCCCTAAAATTGTTGGCCCAGGACAAAAATTTACTGTAGAAATAAAGCTTGATACTGGCAACCGGTCAATTCCTACTACTGGTACTGATGTCATCTTAGAATATGATTCGTCTCCTTCTCTTTCAGAATCAGCCTTAATTGAGCCTTTAAAAATCACCCCAGGCAACACTTATGATACCTATCCTATCCAAGAAATTGACACAGAAAGCCAAACAATTAGAATCTCGGGTTCTGCTTCAAGTTTAAACAAGTATTTTACTGGTGCTGGTACTTTTGCTTCCATCGAATTTCAGGCCCTTCAAGTTGGCTCAGCCAACCTCCGCTTCGTTTGGAGGGAAGGAGCTACTAACGAAACCAATATAGTTGGTCTTGTTGAAGGCCAACCTCAAGAAAGGCTAACTTCCCAACCTGCTATGATCTACATAGACATCACTGAGCAAACTCTAAGTTGGGTTAATATGCATACCAACTGCCAACTTGATAAGATTCTTGATGGTGATATTTGTGACTTCTCTGCTCTTGCCTACACTGCCAACAACCAACCCATTTGGTCAGGTGTCAGATATGAATGGGGTATTTCGTCCGACAACTCAATTGGCACTCTTTCTCAAGTTTACGGAAATATGACCCAATTTAAGGCGCAAAACCCAGGTGAAGGCGATGTTTATGTCATAGCCAAACAAGGTGACCTCATGGAAGCAGCTGGGAGACATTTAACTGTTATTCCTCGTCCCCCTATTACCCCTTCACCTTTGCCTTCACCCTCTCCACCACCAACTTGTCAACCCGAGACTCTAAATGTTCCTTTCAATAAGGGAACTAGCGGAACAACGACTGTCAATTATTATCAAGACTGCCTTACCATTGGGATCACCGGAGTTGGTCAAGCTTCAGGAAAAGAGTGGAGCGATGCTTTCTATGTTTATACCGACAGCCAAGGTAACCCTCTGCCAAACCCGATTCATTATACCCTCAAGTATAATTGGACCCTTTGGATAAATGGACGGTCAGCGGAATACCTTATTCCCAATCAAGAAATTCCACCCTACAACTCCAACCATACTTATAATTTTACTGTTTGTCTGCCTGAACAAACTAAATTGATCTTTGGAGTGGGTGATATTTGGACTGTAGATAATACTGGCGCTTACACTATTCTTACTTGTGGTCCCATATCTCCCCCAACAAAGTTTGGATGTTGGAAAGAATGTAGTGCTGATGATGATTGTTTTGAAGACCTCAATTGTCTAAAAGTCGATGGAGTTAACCGTTGTGCTAACCCTGATTGTCCGGAAGAAAAAAATTGTATTTGTCCCCTTCCTCCCCAAACTCCAATTCCCACTCCGCTACCTTCACCTTACCCCAGTCCCTCACCAACTGCTTCACCAACAGCTTCCCCCACACCAACTCCTCCTGCTCTACTTAACTTTTCTCTTTTCCTTGAAGGACGAGGTCCAATTGGCTTTGCCACTAATGTAACTATTTATGGCTCTTACACGATTGACGTGGTTCATGCCTTTCATCCTCTAGGTTCAACCCAAACAGACATTACGGGAAGTGGAACACTCGCTCTTGGCAATGAACATATTGGTAGGACCTACAAGCTCTTTGCCCGAACCCCTAGTCATTTAAGAAAAGCGTCATTTTCCGCCATTACCATTCAGGAAGGCAGCAATTACGTTGAATTCGGCAATCTTATTCCTGGCGACCTTTTTATTCCCCTTGGTGGAAACGAACAGGATAACCTTATTAATAACTTCGACGTTGCTGAACTTTTCCAAAAATGGGGACCAACCGGAACTCCCTTTCCACCAGCTCCGGCTGACCTTAATGGTGACGGAGCAGTTAATACCTGGGATTTAAAGCTTGTTTTCGATAATTTTGGTCGGAGTGGCGATAATCCTTAATATGAGAAAGTTTTTACTCGTTTTAGGGTTAGTTATTCTTTTTTTGTTTTCCAACCAAGAAATTTTGGCTGCTTCTCTTAATCTTTCCTCTTCTAATTCCACACCACAGGTTGGCGAAGAGTTTTGGGTTGAGGTCTACCTTGATACCCAAAACCAAGCAACTTTAGGAACAGACGTTATCTTAATTTTTGATCCTCAATTTTTTGAAGCAAAGGAAATCCAAGAAGGAGTCATTTATCCTTCCTATCCAGGCAAAAAAATTGATAATGAGCAAGGGAAAATTTTCCTTTCTGGGGTAGCTAACTACGGTGCGCCTGTCTCCATCTCAGGTGTTTTGGGAAAAATCAAATTTATGCCTAAAAAACAGGGAAAAGGAGAAATTTCTTTTGCTTGGGAACCCGGAAGAACTGATCTTACTAACATCGTTCCTTATCAGGGAAGTGATAATCTGCTTAGTCAAGCACCTCAAACTCTAGGTCTTCAAATTGAAAAACAAACCTTAATAGGAAAAATAATTGAATTGATAAGGAGATTAATCCGCTCTCTTCCCTTCTAAATCAACCCTGACTTTTTTTAAACCTCGCAAAGCTCCGGTCATAAGTCTTTTCTATCTCAGGCGAGAAGCAACAAGCCGGCAATTCATCTCTGCTTAGATGATATTTTAAACAGTCACAGCATTTCCCTTTTCTTGGACAACCAGGATAGGTGCAGGGACATTCCTTTATATTTTCGTCAAGTTTACACTCCATCTCACCTAAATAAAACTATGGGCCAGCTCCAAAAAACGTGCAATAAAATCGCGGAAACAATATTTTCGCTTCTAGCAAAAACAAAAGCTGCACCAAACCCATAAACAAAAACAAAGAAAAGATACCCAAGCATAACCAGTGGGGTATAGCCCAGAACAAAAATGCCAATGGGTAAGTGAATCAGGGCAAAAAGAAAAGCAGAAAGAAAGTTAGCCAACCACTCGTTTTTCCAAATTCGCCACAAACGAGTAAAAATATAGCCACGAAAAACCGTTTCTTCAGAAAAAGCGGTAGCAAAAGAAAGCAAAACTAAACCTACTAAAGTCAAAGAAGAATAACCAGTTTCAGGCAAGTGCAGTCCTTGATATTTTAAAATGTTTGTTACCAACCCCTCGGCAGCAAAAATAATTCCCAAACCAATTCCCCAATAAAGAGCCGGAAAGAGATTTTTTTTAGTAAAACCCAGAGATGCAAATTTCCCTTTCTCAATTTTGCGAACCACCCAAAAAGTGGGTAAAAGCCAAATAAGTGGTTTAAGAATTAGCTCTTCCGCCCATTGAGGAAGAACTTCGGGAAAGTAACGATAAAGAGACCAAAAAGCAAAAATAAAACAAAAAAGAGAAAAAACGTGCTTGATAGAGAGTTGTTCGCGATGAAAGATTTTATCAAAAACTCTTTGGAATATCATTTTCTTACTTAAATTACACTGCGTTCTTCGAACTTGTATAATTGTCGCTTCGCTCCAATTATACTAACTCTGATGATATAATGTAAAGCCATGAAACAGGTTAAATCACGAATCTTGAGCTTCAAAAAAGCGATTGACCAAAGAATCAAAAGGCTGCCCATTAAAAGGAGCTACAAAAAATTCCTTTTGGCTAATTGGGCCTTGCTTCTTATCTTTCTCTTAATTGGTTTGTTTCTCTATTTCTTTATTTTTAAAGATTTACCTTTGCCGACTCGACTGGGATCGGAAATTCCCGCCTCAACTCTAATTTTTGACCGTCAAAACAACCTTCTCTACGAAATTTATACCGAAAAAAACCGGGTTCCTGTTAAGCTAGAAGAATTGCCTGAATATCTCAAGCATGCCACGATTGCCATTGAAGATAAAAACTTTTATAAGCACCGAGGATTTGCTTTTGAAGGAATCATTCGAGCGGCCACGAAAATCGTTTTTAAAAGAAAACTTGAAGGCGGTTCAACCATTACCCAGCAGCTCGTTAAAACCGCCCTTCTCTCACCAGAGCGGACTATTCGGAGAAAAATTAGAGAAGCACTGCTTGCAATGTTCACCGAAATTATTTATTCCAAAGACCAAATTTTGGAAATGTATCTTAACCAAGTCCCTTATGGTGGAACAGCGTATGGAATAGAAACCGCTGCTCAAACTTATTTTAATAAAAACGCTAAAGATTTAAGCCTGGCGGAAGCAGCGCTTTTAGCTGGTTTACCCGCTGCTCCCACTCGTTACTCCCCTTTTGGCACCCATCCCGAGGCCGCCAAAAACAGACAAGAGCTGGTTCTTAAGAGAATGACTGAAGATGGCTATATTACTGAAGAAGAAAGAAAAGCCGCAGAGGAAGAGGAATTAAATTTTGCTCCTCCCACAGTTGGCATTAAAGCCCCTCATCTTGTTCTCTATATTAAAGAACTTTTGGTGGAAAAATATGGTGAACCTTTGGTTGAACAGGGAGGTCTAAAAGTCACTACCACCCTTGACTTGGATATCCAAGAGCTCGCTCAAGAGGTAGTCGCCACCGAGGTAGCCGAATTAGAAGAAAGAAAGCTCAATATTCATAACGGAGCTGCCCTAGTCACTAATCCCAATACTGGAGAAATTTTAGCCATGGTGGGCTCCCATGACTATTTTGATGACGAACATGACGGCAAAGTCAACGTCACTCTTAGCCACCGCCAGCCAGGTTCAGCTATTAAACCAATTAACTACGCCCTTGGTTTAATGAAAGGAACAATCACTCCGGCCACGGTTATTAATGACGTTCCCACTTGTTTCTCTGTCCCTGGGCAAAAGCTATATTGTCCGGTTAACTATGACGGTCAATTCCATGGTCCGGCTCAAGCGCGCTTCGCTTTGGGCAGCTCTTACAATCTACCAGCAGTCAAAGTCTTGGCAATGAACGGTCTTGAAGATTTCATTGCCACTGCTTCGGCAATGGGTATTACCACTTTTAAAGACCCCTCTCAATACGGTCTCTCTCTTACTTTGGGTGGTGGTGAGGTAAGGATGATTGACATGGCCACGGCTTTTTCTGCTTTCTCTAATCTTGGTATTCGCCAAGATGTTTACGCAATTGAAAAAGTTGAAGACCGTTATGGGAAAGTTCTTTATCAAAAGGAGGAGCAAGAAGGAGAGCGAGTTCTGCCAATGGGAGTGGCTTATCTTATTTCCCATATTCTTTTGGATAATAATGCTCGCTCGGCTGCTTTTGGCACCAGCTCTTATTTAGTTATTAGAAACCATCCTGAAGTTTCGGTTAAAACAGGGACGACTAATGACAAGCGGGACAACTGGACAATTGGTTTTACTCCTTCCCGCTTGGTAGCGGTTTGGGTGGGCAATAATGATAATGAACCCATGAGTTATGTTGCTTCGGGCATCACCGGTGCCTCGCCAATTTGGAACCAAATCATGAGTTATGTTCTAAAAGATATGGAACAAGAATGGCCAATGAAACCAGAGGAGGTCGTTGGTGCTCAAGTCTGTGCTTTATCAGGAAAAGCACCTAATCCCGAGTCACCTTGCGAAACCCGGTTTGAATATTTTCTTAAAGGAACGGTTCCATCTGAAACCGAAAGTCTCAAAGCTTTTCTTGAAATCGATAAAACCACTGGTCAAATCGCTACTGATAAAACACCGCCTGAAAACAAAGAAGTTCAAGAACATCCGGTTATCTTTGACCCCCTTGGTGTTCCCTATTGCCTTGATTGTCCCTTTCCTACTGAAAGGGTAATTATTAGTCCCTACGCTCCTTCGCCAATAATTCAAACTCCCCCTTCACCTCAGCCTTAAAAAAATGTAAAATAAGAAACTAATGGCGGTACCGAGGACAGGCACCATTTATACCGCCAAGAAACTTCGGTTCAAGCGTTTATCTGCCTCGGGTTTTTTTGGCAAGATCAAAAAACCAAAAAACTTCTTTGGTTGGTTCGGTTTCATCCTTGAAATTGTTGGTCGTCCTTTCTTTTGGTTGCTTCTAACTTTTGCTTATCTTCTTTTTCTCCTTATTTCTTCAATTGGTCAACTTGTTTTTTCACTGATTAAGCAGATTGCCAAACTTCCTTATCAAGTCAAACCTTTTATCAAAACTCTCAACCAGTATCTTTCTAAATTAAAAGTCGCTCTTAAACCACCAAAAATCCGTTTACCAAAAATCAAACTACCCCGTCTCTATCTACCAAAGCCATCGAAAAAATGGCTTGTTTTCTTCTTCGCTGCCACTTTCCTTTTCATCATGGCCGTTCTCTTTTTTGTTTATATTCTTAAAGACCTCCCCCATCCTGAACGGCTCATCACTCGAGAACAAATCGTTTCCACTAAAATCTACGACCGTCACGGTAATCTTCTTTACAAAATCTATCGGAGTCAAAACCGAACCTTGGTTCCTTTAAGCGAAATTCCTCTTTCCCTAATTCAAGCAACGATTGCGATTGAGGACGCTGAATTTTATCGCCATTATGGCTTTTCTCCTAAGGGAATTGTTCGCTCTTTTCTTGCCAACCTTCGCTCAAAAAAGCTTTACGGAGGCTCAACCATTACCCAACAGTTGGTTAAAAATGCCCTTCTCACCCCAGAAAGAACCCTAAGACGAAAGGTAAAAGAAATCGTTCTTTCTCTTTGGGTAGAAGCTAAATTTTCTAAGGATGAAATTCTTCAAATGTATTTTAACGAAGTCGGCTACGGTGGAGCAGCCTATGGTGCCGAAGAAGCAGCTCAAATGTACTTTGGTAAATCGGTTAAAGAGCTTGATATTGCCGAATCAGCCCTGTTAGCAGGCTTACCTGCTTCACCAACGACTTTCTCCCCTTTTGGTGCTCACCCGGAAATGGCTAAATCTCGCCAACTAATTGTTCTTAAAAGAATGAAACAAGAGGGTTTTATTACTAAAGAAGAATATGAACAAGCTCGGGAACAAGAATTAAAATTCGCTCCCCAAAAAACCGATATCAAAGCCCCTCATTTTGTTATGTATGTTAAAGAGTTATTGGTGGAAGAATACGGTTTGAGACAAGTTGAAGAAGGTGGTTTAGAAGTAACTACTTCACTTGATTTAGAGATTCAGAATAAAACCCAAGAATTAGTTAGCAATGAAGTAAAAAAGCTTTGGCGGCTCCACATTACCAATGGCGCGGCTTTGGTAACCAATCCCCAGAATGGAGAAATTTTAGCCATGGTTGGCTCCCGCGATTATTTCGATTTAGAAAATGATGGGAACGTCAATGTGACTCTTAGACCTCGACAACCAGGTTCATCCATCAAGCCAGTCAATTATTCTATTGCTTTGGAAAATGGCTTCACTCCAGCAACAATTATTCCCGACACTCCCATTACTTATCAAACACCAGGCCAACCTCCTTACTCACCCAAAAATTATGACAACCGCTTCCATGGTAATATTCCTCTCCGGGTTGCTCTTGCTTCTTCCTATAATGTTCCAGCGGTTAAAGTCCTTTCCGCCTTTGGCGTTGATAGAATGGTAAAACGAGGACAGGAAATGGGAATCACCACTTGGGAAAACCCCTCAAGATTTGGCCTTTCTTTAACTCTGGGTGGGGGCGAGGTAAAAATGGTTGATATGGCAGTTGTTTACGGCACTCTTGTTAATATGGGCATGCGAGTTGATCTTCAGCCTATTCTCAAAGTCAAGAACTATAAAGGAGAGGTTCTCAAGCAAGATTTAAGACGACAAGATACTGAAACCAAAAGAGTTTTTTCTCCCCAAATTGCCTATCTTCTCACCAGTATTCTCTCGGACGAGGCTGCTCGAACACCCGCTTTTGGGGCTAATTCAATCCTCAATATTCCTGACCATTCCCATGTGGCTGTTAAAACCGGCACCACCCAAAATATGAGGGACAACTGGACAATTGGTTTCACCCAAGACTATCTCGTCGCCGTCTGGGTAGGCAACAACGACAACACCCCGATGAGCTATGTTGCTTCAGGCATCACCGGTGCTTCACCTATTTGGAACCAAATCATGACCCACCTCCTCAAAGACATCCCTGACAAAGAATTCCCCAAACCAGAAGAATTAAAACAAGTAGAAATCTGCTCCTTAACCGGCACCCTTCCCTGCGAAGGCTGCGGCGGCAAGCAAGAATTTTTCCTTCCCGGCACAGAACCCAAAGTCCACTGTCATCCAGAAAAAATAAAAGAAATTAGAGAGAGAAAAGAAAAGCCTACCCTTGACTCCCAATGATTCTTTTATGTTAAGATTGATTTGGTGAAGAAACCGAAACTTAGTGCATCCAAAGTCGCCTTAATTGCTTTGGTTGTCTCCACTTTTTTTGCTGTCTTTATCAAAAAAGGGGCGGGTCCGGATGATGCGACAAAAGCCCTTTTTGGAGCCACAACTTTCCTCTTCGGAATCTTTCTCGCCTTTTCAATCGCTGACAGTCGCTCGAGATTTAATAAAATAACCACCGCTCTTGAGTTGAATAGGGCTGTCTACCTCAACCTTTACCAATTCTCTGGCATTTTGGGATCAAAAACGCAAAAGGAAGTCCAAAAATTAATTGACAACCTTTTAATCGACACTCTGGACTATTTTTTGGTTGACTATAAACATTCCAGTAAATCTTTTCTCAAACTCTTCAAATACGTCATTAATCTTAAGCCTGAAGCCAAAAATGAACAAAGTGCCCACCTCTCGATGGTGAAGATTTTAATTGAAACTACAAAGAGTAGAAAACAGGTCGAGGCTTTGGTGAGAAGGTCAATGTTGAAATTTGAATGGGTCATCCTCTTCACCCTTTTAACTATAATTTTGTTCTGCCTTTTTTCTTTGAATAATGGCACTTTGATTTCCACAATTACCACCACCCTCCTTTCAACAGCAGCGATAACTTTAGTTTTTGTTCTCAGAGATCTTGATAATTTGCGCTGGAAAGAAGAATACGGAATCTGGGACCCGATTGGAGATTTATTCCGCGAGCTAGATCTCTTACCCTATTATCCTAAGACTGTTTTAGATATAGGCAGGATCAGATTGAAAAAGGGCCAAAAGGTAAGAATTGCCGAATACCCCAATCCCTATCCCGACATGACAGGGAAAAAAGTCAAAACCGTCGAGGTTTGAATTTTACTCATTCTCAATCTCAAAATCCCACACTGCCTGGGCAATCTGGGGAACCACTTCCAAAGCCTCCTTCTCCCGGGCATCCTTGGTCATAATTACCAAGACAAAAGGTTCTTCAGCAAAAATAATGCCTGCATCAGAATAAACTCCATCTAAAGTGCCAATTTTGTGCGCCACTCGAATCCCTTCAGGCACACCCTGGGGGAGGCGGTCTTCAAAATTAGTTTTGGTCAAAAAACGAAGTAACTCATCACAATGTTCCTGATTAATCAGTTCTCCTTTATAAAGCTTTCTAAAGAGTTCACCCACCTCCTCTGGGGTCATTTGCTCAACCAAAATTTCTCCAACTAATTGACGCATCACTTTAAAAGCAGTGTTATCTGAATAATGAGCCATGTACTCAATTAACTGGCGATAACTATATTTGGTTCCTGCTGATTTAGAGTAAAGAATTCCCGCCCCTTGAACCTTGTCTGCTTCTTTAAGCGCGTATTCTGTTTCTAAATCTAGTTTGTCTTGTTCAGCTTGCTGATAGGCAGCTATCATCACTGGCAATTTATTTAAAGAAGCAGCAGGAAAAACTTTCTTTTCATTTAAACCATAATCCTTTCCATCTTCAAGCCGGTAAACATAAACTCCATAGGTGCCAGAAAGATCCTGAGTCAATGCCTTAATCTGCTCTACAACTGGATCGGGATCAAAATATTTCTCAGGCAAACGGGAAATAATTCTTGGAGCCGTAATTCTTTCCCAAATCTTTGGGACTTCTGCCTGAAGATAAAAAAGCGTGCTTGCTAAAACGGTAATCACAAACAAAGCAATAACTGCCTTTCGGCCATCTCCACGCCTATCCTTTTTTTCCCTTTTTTTTACTGGCTTGACGCCGGGAAAGTGTTGTTGTTCAGCCTTTAAAACCATGTCAACAAGTAGTGTGAATTAGAACATTAACTCGTTTGCCTTGCTTAACCAAATCATTGTAACGCTTAACCACTTTAGGAGTAAGAACGGTTTGCAATTCGATTTCTTTTTCTTTTAGATTATCCTTAAAATCATCATCAATTCTAACAAGCCCACTCCAACCCGTGGCAATAAGAATCACCTCGGGATTACCAGAAATCAACTTTTCCTTTTCCCAATCCCCGATTCGGTGAGTCGTGCCAAAAAGCTCGTGTAACTTATCACTTTTTCTTTCAATTACCTCATTACCAACAATCAAAACCTGATGATAATCTCTGTCATCAACCTTGACTTTCCCCCAAGAAACTTTATCTATTTTAGGCATAAAAATAGACCTATATCTTTAACTTTAAACCTAATTTAAGTATAATATATTCACCAAAAGAAATAAAATGATAGTAGAAAGACCGAAAAAAAAGGTTGAATATTTAAAAAGAAAATTCTTCACAACAGAAGACTTGCTTGAACAAGAAGAGCCTGACGAAATCGCCCAAAGATTCTATATCGAAGAATTTCAAATTGAGCCTTTAATTTCCTTTTTCGAATTCCGATCGGATGAACGTCCCCGAGTAACTTTAGGCTATGGGGGTGGCTCAAATATTAATTTTTATCCTATCAGATACGAAAATTGGGAAGATCTCCACACCAAATTGAAAATGCACGGGGCTCAACACGTTTACTATGAAAAAAGATTTATTCGTTCGATCGAAGAAGATGAAGTTACTTCTGAAGACGATCTTCTGGCATTATCATTAGCCCATGAAATTGTTTTTGATTTAGATCCAGAAAATTATGATTGTCAAAATTGTGGGCCAGCAGTTGACCGTGATTTAGAAACTTTTTGCCCAGATTGTTTTGTAAACTCATTAAATGACACAATAAAACTTTTTGAATTCTTGGAGAAATTGAAATTCAATAACATCATTCCCGTAAGCACGGGAAGAGGGTTTCATGTTCACGTTCAAGATGAAAGTACTCTTTCTTGGAGCAAAGAACAAAGAGCAGCCCTAGTATCCCAGGTTCAAGAAAAAGGAATAGCAATAGACCCTCATGTTACTGTTGAAATGTATCTCATGAGAATGCCCTACTCTTTACACGGAGGAGTAAACAAGCAAGTTGTGCCCCTTACTTTATCTGAGCTTAAATCTCTTTCTCAACAGGACAAGTAGCTACACAAGTAATTCCACATCCTTTACCCAAAATTTTCCTTCTCTCTTTACACTTCCAACGATTAAACCTTCTGTTAATCGCTTTGGTAGGGCAATTTGTTTTACAAATGCCACATTGATTACAAAGTTCTTTTTTAAAAGGAGTATCGTGCTTAAACAAGCAATTAGTCAAAACCACGCCAATCACTGTTCCAGGTCCCAGTTTAGGATGAAGCAACATTTGATTCTGACCGATACTGCCTAAACCTGCCAAAACAGCTAATTGCCGAAAAGAAATCACTCCCACCAAACTCTTTCTATTATATAAATTCTCGGAGATACCCATTCCCCCAAAACCTTTTTTTTCTAAAAAATTAATCAACTTTTTATTAGTCTTACTGAGATGATTGTTAAGACTAACAATATACCAAGGGCCATATTGATCTCTTAATTTTTTGAGTTTAAAAAGATAAACAATGGCGGTTTTTGTTTCTGGGAAGATATTTTTCGGAGTCGAGCCACCAGGGATTTTTTTATATTTTACAACATCCGCAAAGCCAACATCATCCATTCCCAATTTCCTTAAAAAATTTACCATTTCCTGTCTTAGGCTCATAAAAGCTCCTATTTAAACTTGGCTGAATGGCCAACGGCGAAATAGATTGTTACTGGTATTTTGTCTTTCTTAGATAATTTTCTTATCTTTTTTGCCGCCTGGGTGTAAAACTCATCAAATTTCTTTTTATCAAACATAGTCCGGTGCATTTTCAAAAATAATTTGGGGTAGTGCTTTCTCAGGACATCCGCTACGCCTGTCCAATTCCCGCCAATGGTGTTAAAACTTTCGGTAAAAACGTGGTTGACGCCAACCTTTTTAAATTCTTTAAAAAGTGCCTCTGGATTGGTAAAAATTGGCCAATAAGGACCCATCATCGCCAAAACAGTTATCCCTTCATCTGTCAATTTTTTCATTGCCCGCAAGCGACTTTTTACTGTCGGAGAGGCTGGTTCAACTAGCTTTTTCCATTTTTCATCAAGGGTAGTAATAGTAAAATTGACATCCACTTTTTTAAGTTGCTTCAGTAAGTCAATGTCTCTGAGAACCATGTCAGATTTAGTCATGATGCTTATTGGGCTCTGATAGTTCACTAGAACTCTCAATATTGCTTCTGTGAGTCTATATTTCCTTTCAAGCGGCTGATAGGGATCAGTAACGGTGCTAATATAAATTCTTTGCCCTTTATACTTTGGCGAACGCAATTGTTTTTCAAGAACTTGAACGATGTTCATTTTGACATCAACAAAAGTGCCCCATTCTTCAGTATGACCTGTAAATCGTTTCATAAAACGGGCGTAACAATAACGACAGCCATGTCCACAGCCAATATAGGGATTGATACAAAAACCACCACCAGGAAATCCACATTTACCAATGGCAGATTTACAAAGAATTTCCTGAACTTTTATCATTAAAAATATATTAACATATTTTCGGGTTTTGTTCAGGAGCAACTTTAAGAGGTTTTTTAAGGAAATTTCGGGTAACAGAAGTGAACAAAACGCTTACTTTTTCCAATGATAATTGAGTTTTTTATTAAGCCAAAAATCAATCTCCTTTTCCTTGATTAACCCTGCTTTGGCACCAAATTGAGTCACAGCCGATGCGCCATTAGAAACGCCAAGCCTCAATGCTTTTTCCAATTTCCAACCCTTTGCCAAACCGGCAATCAAACCTGCGCCAAAACCGTCACCCGCCCCAGTTGCTTCAACCGTTTTCATTTTAAAACCATCAATAATTAATTTTCCTTTTTGGGGAACACAAACATGAGCCCCTTTTGCTCCCTCAGTAACAACAACCATTACTTTGGGTAGGGCCTTACCAATTTTGTTAAAAACTTTATCATCAACAATCGTCATTCCCAAAAGCTTGGCTGCTTCTTCACGATTAACAATAAAAACATCAAACTTTTGAGCAACTTCTAAAAGCTTTTTCCTTTGACCCAACTCTTTCCTTCCTGGATTAACGGCAATCTTAATATTGTTTTTCTTGGCGTGTTCAACCAGTTCCTCAACCAAATCCAAATTCCCTTCTAAAGAAGAAAGATAAAACCAAAAAGCATTAAGTTCTTTGAAATTAATCACGGACTTGTCTAACCGAGTCCCACCTCGGTAAACCAGAATCGTTCTTCCCCCATCAGGAGCCACCAAAATCGTTGAATAATCGGTCTTTTCGTTTTCAACTTGAACCAAAAACCGGTCATCCACTCCCTCTTTTTTAATTTCCTGGCGAACAATCTTTCCCGCAAAATCCCAACCACAACGAGCCACCACCGCTGCTTTCAAACCCAAACGAGCAAAACCAACAGCCGTATTTGTTCCTCCCCCACCAGAACAAACCTCTAAACGCTCCACCTCCGCTTTGACTCCATAAGGAACGGCAATCGCTTTATTAGTAAAAAATTCACCTGATTTAATCACTTTAATATCCGGTGAAGTAACAAAAGCATCAAGAACAGCGGAACCAAAAGAAATAGTGTCAAATTTCATGATTGGCTAGTTGAATCTTCTGTTGACGGAGTGGTTGCCTTTTCAGCGCTTCCGAAAAGTTGAATTTTTTCCTCAACCACTTTTTGAACCGCAGCCACTACCGGCGGCATGATTTTGTAAATCGCCACTTCTTCAGAACCCTTAAGAACATTTTCTAAAGTCTCTCGGTAAGCAACTCGAAGTTCGGTATTAACATTAATCTTCACCACTTTGCCAACAGCAATCGCTTGTTTAATATCCTCTTCTTGTAAACCCGAACCACCGTGCAAAGAAAGAAAACAAGGCAACTTGCTAGCAATTAGCTTTAAACGCTCCAAATCAAGCTTGGGTGGTTGGGAATAAGTTCCATGAAGATTGCCAATAAAAACCGCGAGAATATCTACTCCAGTCTGGCTAACAAAATCAGCTGCCTTTTCAGGATCAGTATAATTGCCACTGGCTTGAAGGGACTCGGCGTTTTCTTTATGGGGAGCAGACTCACCTAAAATCTTATCAATTTCCCCTTCGACCAAAATCCTTTTCTCATGGGCCTGGTCAACAATCATTTTGGCAATCTTGACATTCTCTTCATAAGGCAAACTGGAACCATCAAAATGAATCAAATCAAAACCCGATTCAATCCCCTCTTGAGCTTCTTCCAAACCCAAAGAATGATCAAGGTTAGTTAAAACAGGTAAATCCGTTTCTTTTTTGAAATTCTCGATGATAGAGTCAAAATTTTTGTGGCCGAAGAATTTAATCTCTCCTGGTGAAGCTTCAATAATCAAAGGCGATTTTAACTCCTTTCCCGCCTGAAGAATGCCTTTAACAATCTCTAAGTCGCCAGCATTAAAAGCCCCTAAGGCATAGCCCCCACTTTTGGCTAAATTTAAAATATCTTGGGCAGTCATTTCTTCGCTCCTTTAATAATTTCTACTGCTTTGGAGGTGCCAATACGATTGGCCCCTTTTTCAATAAAAGCAAGAGCGCTTTTGTAAGTGTGAATTCCGCCCGCCACTTTTATCTTAATCTTTCCCCCTACCTCTTTTCTAATTATCTCCACATCTTTTAAATTCGCTCCTCTTGGCCCCCAACCAGAGTTGGTTTTAACAAAGTCCGCCCCTGATTTAAGTACCAATCTACTCGCTTTTTTAATCTCTTCATCAGTCAACAAGCTGGTTTCAATAATAAACTTGATTAAAACACTGCCTTTAATGTTTTTGGCAGCGGTAATCACTGCTTCCATCTCCGCCAACACCTGATCTTTTTTGCCTCCTTTGAACAAACCCACATTCATGGAAACATCTAGCTCATCCGCCCCTCTTTTAGCGGCTTCAATCGCTGCCAAGGTTTTGATGTTTTGGGTTTCCTGACCCAAAGGAAAACTAATCACCGTACCAACAATGCCATCAGCCATTAATTCCCTTGCCAAAGGCACATAAGCGGGATTAACAAAAGCAGCATGAAGACCATGCTTTTTCACCTTTTGACAAAGTTCTTTGATATCTTCGGGAGTAGCATCCGGGTGGTGATTAGCAAGGTCAAGGTATTTGGCTAATTCCTTTTTCTTCATCTTTTGTCTCCTCCTACCAAAATTACTTCCTCAATCAACCGGCAACAATAACCCCACTCATTGTCATACCAAGCCACTACCCTGACCAAATCATGATCCACCACTCGGGTTAAGCTAAGGTCAACAATAGCTGAGGCAGTCGAGCCTAAGATATCAGTGGAAACCAAAGGCTCTTCGGTAACTTCAACGATCTTCTTGTATTTTCCTTTGGCTGCTTTCTTAAAAACCTTGTTAACCTCTTCCACCGTTGTTCTTTTGGTAACCAAAAAAGTGAAATCAGAAACCGAACCGCAAGCCACGGGCACTCGGTAAGCCAAACCATCAAAAAGACCCGCGATTTCAGGTATAACCCGAACCGTGGCTCTGGCAGCCCCAGTTGTGGTGGGAACAATATTAATCGCCGCTGCCCTAGCTCTTCTCAAGCTCTTACCTGAACCGTCAACTAGTTCCTGACTGGCGGTATAAGCATGAATCGTGGTCATCATTGCTTTTTCAATCCCAAAATTCTCCCAGATAATCTTTGTTACTGGGGCAACACAATTAGTGGTACATGAGGTATTGTTAACAACCGTTCCCCGATATTTACTTTCATTAACACCAATAACAAAAGAGGGAGTATCTTCAGAAGGAGCAGAAATAACCACTTTTTGGGCTCCGGCAAGAACGTGCTTTTTAGCATCAACCCCTTTGGTAAAAACACCCGTGGCTTCAATAACAACATCAACCTTGTACTTCTCCCAAGGAATTTTAGCAGGGTCGCGTTGGGCTAAAACCGGAATTTTCTCTTTTCCAAAAACCAAGGCCCCAATCTCGTCGCCTTTCTTCTTCTCCTCAACCTTAAAATTTTCCTTGTAACGTCCATAAACCGAGTCATACTTCAATATCTGCGCCCAACCATGAACATCCATGCTTCCCGAAGTATTAACAGCCACAATTTTGACTTTCTTACCGTAATGAGTTCGGGCAACCCGAAAAGTCACCCGCCCAATTCTGCCAAAACCATTAATGGCGACCCTTATCATTTTTCCCTCCTTTTTGAATCGCTTCTATGCCTGGTAGGGTTTTTTCAGCCAAAAAGAAAAGCATAGCTCCACCACCTGAAGAAATATAATCAATTTTATCCACCAAACCAAACTTGGTTAAAGCCGCTTCTGTATCTCCCCCGCCAACAACGGTATAGGCACCGCTATCGACAATTGCCCGAGCAACTCTTTTCGTTCCCCGACTAAACTCCTCTTTCTCGTAAGCCCCCATTGGTCCACTCCAAACAATTGTTCCAGCTTTAGCAATTACTTTTTCGAAATCTCTTACTGATTCCATCGTAATATCTTCACCCTCTCGCTTCAAGCGGCCTTTAACCTTCTCATGATTAAACAACCGGGAAATACCATCATAAAGAATCAACTTACCTCCGATTAAAATATAATCAGCCCAACCAACCATTTTTTTTACTGCTTCAGTTTTACTTTGCTTAACCCCACCAAGAATAACCACTACCGGACGCCGAGGTTTTTGTAAAATATTCGACAAAGTATCCACCTCTTTAAGCAAATCTAATCCCGCAACCGAAGGCAAATAACGTGGTACGCCCACAACCGAGGCATGATGGCGATGAGAAACAGCAAAGGCATCATTAATGTAAACCTCTGCCAAAGAAGCTAATTTCTTAGCAAAACCCCTGTCATTTTTCTCTTCGCGAGGATCAAATCTTAGATTTTCTAAAAGTAAAACTTTCCCTGGCTTAAGTTCTTTAACCGCCCGTTCGGTTTTCTCACCCAAAACTTCAGCAGAAAGACTCACTTCCCTGTCTAAAAGCAAACTTAATTTCTCGGCCACTGGCTTAAGGCTTAAACCTTTAACCACCCTCCCACCAGGACGATTAAGATGGGCAACAATAATGATTTTGGCTTTTTGGGAAACCAGGTGCTTTATCGTCGGCAGAGAATCTTCAATCCGAGTGGCATCAGCTACCCGCCCATCCTGGTCAAGAGGAACATCATAATCAGTTCTTAAAAGAACCGTTTTGCCAGTTAAACCAAAGTCTTTAATACTGGGCAGTTTCATTATTTTTTCTTCTTTTTCTCTTCTTCAATTTTTTTGATTACTTTATCCAACAACTGAATCGGATCGCGGTCAAAAATAACTTTCCTTTTTCCTTTTTTGGCAACATCCAGAATTCGCCTCACTTCATCAGCCGTCCCGCCTGAACCTTCTAATATCCCAACAATCTCGTTTTCTTCAAAAGCAGCGGTAAACTCATTTAGAGTGCCTATTCGCCCATCAATAACAATCGTGGCATCAGCACTCCTTACCATTAAAAGATTCCTCCCAGTGTAGCCAAACTCAGCATAGATGATGTGATCAAAAACCTTCCGACCCATAGGAAGATGGTACTTTTTCTCATGTTCTGCTTCACTACCAGCTGGAGAAAAACCAATATTGGAACCACCGGCTTTTTTAGCTGCTTGGGCTGCTTCATAAGGCACCCCTGAGGTAGCACCGGTAATTAGAACATGACCTCTTTTAGCAATCTCCTTGCCAATCTGACGCGCCAAGGGATAAGCCTTTTCGGCATTTTTGCCTTCCTCACCACCACTAACACAAATTTTAAATTTCTTTTTCATTTAAAACCTCCAGCTAAATCTAGTAATTCTTTTTTAGGATTATCAGCTAAAACCACATCCGTGGCCACCAAAATACCCTTAGCTCCTAATTTTAAAGCAACTTTAATGTCTTTTTGGGAATGAACCCCAGCACCAACCAGAACCGGAACTTTTTTAATCTCTTTAGTAAAATCCTTAATCACTTCTGGCTTAGCCGAAGAAACAGAATCAGTCCGACTGCCAATGAATTCTGGTGGTTCATAAGCAATGAAATCCGGCTTGTTCTCAACAATTTGCTTTGCTTCTTTAAGATTGTCCGCACAAACCAAGATTTTTAATTTCAAAGCCTGGCAGAGTTTAATTGTTTCTTTAATGACTTCAAGAGGGAGTCTGTATTCAGAGTGATTGAGAAGTGTTCCTTTGGCACCAGCAGTAGCAATTGCTTGGGGAAGAACCTGGCCAGTGTTGGGACCAAAATTAATATTATCAACATGCTGAGCCCAGACCTCAAATCTCTGACTGGCAAAACGGAAAATATCAGCTCCTTGAATAGCGGGAATAATCTTAACAGCAGTTTTTTTATTTACCTCTTGGCAAATCTTAACTAATTTAAGGGCAGCTTGACCTGTTCCCTGTTCGTAGGTCTTAAAATTAACGAAAATCATTCTAACTCTCTATTCTAGCGTATAAGCCAAAGGCTGCCAAGACCGCTGCCACAAGAAGCCATTGAGTTGAAGCTAAGATAACATCTTGGTAAAGAAAACCCCAAGTCGCTGCTAAAACTGATAGAGCAGAACCAATCATTAAAGCCTGGGAAATGGTTTTCCAGTCTTTCTTTTTAACCTTCAATTTTCTCACCCCCTCCCCATATCAGCTAGCTAAAAACCAAACTACTTTAAGAATATCTAAAAAAGGGGGGTTTGCCAAGAATTATTTTTGTTTCTTCCGGTAATCCTCAATTGCCTTTCTAAGGGCATCAGCAGCTAAAACAGAACAATGAAGTTTTGAAGGAGGCAAACCCCCAAGAGCATCGGCAACCGCTTTTTTAGTAATTTTTTCCACTTCAGAAAGCGCCTTGCCTTTAACCATTAGGGTAATCATGCTTGAAGTGGCAATCGCGGCTCCACAACCCAGTGTCTGAAATTTTACATCTTTAATATAATCCTTGCCTTTTTTCTTCTCGATTTTAAGAAAAAGGCGCATGATATCTCCACAAACCGGATTGCCAACGGTTGCCACTCCATCAGGGTTTTTAATCTCCCCCATGTTCCGGGGGCGACGAATATGTTCCATTACTTTTTTGGAATAAAGGTCCGGGTAAAAATCACTAATGTCAGCCATTTTAAACTCCCTTCGGTGCCATTTTTCTTAATCTTTTAATTACTTCTGGCAAAACTTTTATAACATAATCAATATCTTCTTTGGTTGTTTTTTTACCCAAGGAAAAGCGAAGAGAGCCATGAGCTAATTTTGAAGGAATTCCCATGGCGGTTAAAACATGGCTGGGTTCAAGTATTCCTGAAGTACAGGCACTTCCCGAAGAAGCAGCAATCCCTTTATCAGAAAGCATTAAAAGCATTGCTTCGCCTTCAGCGCCTTCAACCACAAAAGAGGCTATATCAGGCAACCTTTTAACAGGATGGCCAGTTAGTTCAACACCGGAAACATTATCAAGAACTCCTTTAATCAGTCTGTCTCTTAGTTTAGAGACTTTCCTTACCGCTTCTTTTCTTTCTTGGGTAGCAATCTCCAATGCCTTTGCCATTCCCACAATCAAAGCCGGTGCTTCGGTTCCAGGATAAAATCCTTTCTCATGATGACCACCAAAAATCAAAGGTTCAATCTTTACCCCTTTCCTAATAAAAAGCATCCCCACTCCCTTAGGTCCACCGAATTTATGAGCCCCAAGAGTCATTAAATCAACCCCTAACTTGTTGACATCAACATCCAAGTAATCAACTACCGCTGCCGCGTCAGTGTGAAACAAAACTCCTTTTTTCTTTGTGATTTGGCCAATCTCTTTAATCGGTTGAATCGTCCCCATTTCATTATTAGCGTACATAATCGTCACTAAAACCGTTTTATCATTAATCGCTTTTTCAACATCTTTTGGAGCCACCAGGCCATATTTATCTATTGGCAAAACCGTGAGTTTAAATCCTTCTTTTTCTAAAGCCTGGCACGTATCTAAAACCGCATGGTGCTCAATTGAAGAAGTGATAATGTGGTTGCCTCGACCGGATCTTTTGGCTGCCCGAGCAACTCCTTGAATAGCCAAATTATCACTCACGGTCGTTGTCCCAGTAAAGTAAATCTCTGAAGTTTTGCAGCCCAAAGCCTTGGCTACCTTACTTCGAGACACCTCGACTGCCTCCCTTGTTTTCCTTCCCCAAGAATGGATTGAAGAAGGATTGCCAAATTTCTCTTTAAAAAAGGGCATCATTGCTTCCAACACCCTTGGATCCAAGGGAGTGGTGGCAGCATAATCAAGATAAACTTTTCTCATTTGATTAAATCCGCTAAAGTTTTCTCTTCAATCGTTTCTCTAACTTTATCCCCCACTTCAGTCCAAACATCTTTTTGCCCGCAAACGGTTGCTTTGGGGCAACCAAAACAGGCGCCTAATTCCACCGGGCCTGCCAAAATCTCAACAATTTCGGCAACAGAAATTTTCCCAGGTTTCTTTTTCAGAAAATAGCCTCCACCCTTGCCTTCCTTAGCCTCAATCAAACCTGATTCGCGCAAGGGAATAACCACCTGTTCAAGATATTTGAAAGGCAACTTTCTTGCTTTGGCAATCTGGCGCAAAGAAAGAGGACCTTGACGATAATTCTTTGCCAAAGCAATCATTAATTCCAAACCATAATCAGCTTTTTTTGTTAGCCCAAACATAGAACTCCTACTATTTACATAGGAGTTTACCGGAAAAGAAGAAGGTTGTCAAGAAGAAAAAAATTCTTTCCCTTTTTCCCATATTTCTGGTCTGCCCTCAAGTTTTTCTTTATACCACCACTCCACTCCCCAAAAATAAATCCGCTCTACCCCACCTACTTTTTCAATGATTTCATAATACTCCTCAAGACGCTCTGGCGTGACCGTTTCTTTAATTTCTTCTTGGCTAAGTTCATTAATTGGCTTGGGTCCATAAGGCTCGGCTTCAAACTCAGCAATCCAAAACTTTTTGCCCAAACGAATCGCTTCCCCCCGCTCAATTGAAATATTTCTTAAGGAAAAAATGCCTTGATCATAAGCGCTGATATAGCCCTGGGTTAATTTGTGCCAAACCCGAGGATAAAAACTAACACCAATAATATCTATTTCAGGCACCAACCTTCGCCAATAAGGACGGAGAAAAATCTCTCCGCCAAAGGTAAGGAGAATGGGTCTGTTTTGAGGGTCATTCTCTTTAACTACCTCAATCTCCTTAGCCACAAACGAAGGACTTAGTCTTCGACACCAAGGTCTTAGAACATCCAAAGGCTCGTTTTCCACTTGCCAAACCTCAATATTCTCATGTTGGGAAAAATGTTTTATTCCCTCCTCTAAAAAAGAAAGCACCGTTTCTTCAAGCTCTTTTTGATTTAAATCTTTTGCCCACTCTGGCGGATAACACTCAGGGCGGTGAAAGGAGCGATAACCAATCTCCAAAACAACAGTAATTCCTTTTTTTTCTGCTTCTTCAATTAACCAATCGTTAATGGCAAAATCAAATTTTCCCTTTTCCTTCTCCACTTCAAACCAAAAAACTGGAATCCGCACGCTTTTGGGCTTCAATTCATCAAGCAAAGCCAAATAGGTTTCTTGCCAATCTAAACCCAAATTTACTGCGTGGCGATGACTAAAAGAAAAACCAAATTCAGGTTCAATCTCCTTTTTAACAACCCACCTTCGGGGAATAATGAAGAAGTAAATAAAAAGAAAAAACAAAATTAAAAAAATGAAGAGAAATTTCCGCTTATTATTAGTCAGGAGTCTGCTTGCCACTGTCATCTTGACATCGATTATCTGTTCTCTCTTGGCTGCACTCACCTTCACAATTCTCATCAGCATAAATTACCGGACATTTACTCATCCATGGGTCTTCAAAACCCTGACAATTCCCACCCGGATTGCAAACATAACCAAAGGAACAATTTCGATAAACATAAGTATTGGTACTCGATACACCGTAGTTATAAAAACAAGTATTTTTAGTCGGACCACATCCTTGGCGACAATGAATTTTGTCAATAATTGGGTCCGTTGTTACTTCTAAATTAGTAAAAAGCCGAAACCACTGACTGCAGCCTCCTTTGCTAGCATAAGCGTAAGACCCTCCGCTCGGATCACAAGGAAAATCCTTTAAATAGACCTCGCCATTGGCACCAAAATCTTCACGACAATCAGGGGGAAAATCTTTGCTTTTAGGAAAACAATCATGATCAAAGTAATAATCGTAGAGAGCGGTTTTAATTTTCTGAAAATCAGCCTTCCGTCGCGCGTCCCTGCCTCTTTTCAATTGGGTTGGAACAGCAATAAAAGCAACAATTGTTAATAAGGCAAGGAGGCCAATTACCACTAAAAGCTCGATAATGGTCAAGCCTTTTTTTCTAGAAAACTTCATCAATTCAATAATAACAAACTGTCAAGAAAAAGTCTTTTTATCACTTCACCAATTTATTGAGTAATAAAGCAATAATAATTCCACCAAGAATAAGGGCCAGAGACAATTTCACTCCCAAAATTCTTTCCCAGCCAACTGGCATGAGACTAATCTCATCAAACCAAGCCGTTCCCTTGCCTTCAACTAAACAACGAATATCAGCGGCAACAGTTTTTGGGGGAGGAGTAAAAATGGTTTCGTAGCGTTTCCATAGAGTAGTTCCTTTATGGTCCGGGGTTTGAACCGCAATTCCTATTTGTCCACCCAACTCATCCACAAAAATCACTTCAAAACGAGCAGCACCAACTAAATTTTGACTCTTAATCAAACCTATCAAGTCATATTTTTGTCCTGGTTTCACTGGATAATATTGGCGCCAAAAAATTATTCCCGTCCCATCATATCCAATCTGAGCACTGTGATGACCATCTTTAAAGATATTTTCATCCCAACCAAAAGTGCCACTTCCTTCGGCGAGAAGGTTACCTCGAACCCAGTTATCGGGCCAATCATCCTTGTTTTCGTCGCTTTCAAAGCCACCATTGAGTTTGTCCGAGTATTTTGGTTTTGGGGCATTTCTAAACTGCCAAACGATTTTCTTATCAGGACTAACCTCGATTACGCGGGCATGAGAAGAATCAGAAATCAGGGTATTTCCATTGGCTAAACGGTCTGCTTCATAAGGAAAACTTAAAAACTCTTCGTATTGCCAAATAACTTCATTTTCAGGTGTAACTTCAATCACTCGATGATGATGATTGTCCGTAATTAAATAATTGCCATTCTCCAGTTTGTCCGCATCTCGAGGTGAATAAAGAAGGTTTTTGTCACCGCCACCATAGGACCAAACTACTTGCCCAGCTTGATTGAGCTCAAGTACCTGGTCATTTTCCGAATCGCTGATTAAAGTATTGCCACCAGCTAACCTATCCGCATCATGAGGCCTATTCAATTCCCTTTTTTGCCAATAAATTCTAGCAAAACGATCAATTTCGATAACCCGATCATTGTTCCGGTCGGTTACAAGAAAATGCCCATTTTCCAATTCTTCAACATCAGTAGGTAAATTGAGAAGTGGGCGACCAACCGAACTCTTGGGCCAACTCTCTGAAGACCAAACAATTTCTTTATCTCGACTGATTTCAATCAAGCGATTGTTGGTTGTATCAATAATCAAAAGATTGCCGTTAGATAATTCTTTAACGCCATGGGCAAAAATAAGCCTATCTTGAAAAGACCAAACAACCTTTCCTTCAGAATCAATTTCAATAATTTCACTTCCCTGATTGGTCCAATCTTGTCCTCCACCATCAGCAATCAAGGTGTGCCCATTGGCCAAACGCTCAATCCCCAAAGGGCGGTCAAGGATTGCCTCTTGTTCCTGAGCCTGAGAAAAATCCAGTTTAACGAAAAAAAACGCTAGGAGAAACAGTAGAACGAACCAAATTTTCTTCTTCATTTTTCCGTTCACCAGCAACTCTATTCTTTAACCACATACGTCCCAGCAATTTTGTCATGCCACCCCTGCTTTCTGTCATCCCAAATTATCCAGAAATAACCAAGACAGAAAACGATTGAAGAAACAAAATAACCAATATATCTAATAATCGCTGTTTTATAATCTAAAGCTTTTTTATCGGCACTAATGACTTTAATCTTCAGTGCTTTTTTGCCTACGGTTTGACCATCCCACTTAACCCAAAGCAAAATTGAGTAGAGAGCACCGGCTAAAAGATTAAAATTTCCCCAAAGATATTGCCCATAAGGGCGCCCAAAGGGAGGAAAGAAAAGTAACTGACGCAACACGCCCAAAACAGTGGCTAAAATAATCATGTCAATAACACAGGCTAAAAACCTAACTCCAAACCCAGCATATTTTTGTTTTTTTGCTACCAATTACCTCACCTCCTTTTTATAAACAAAACAATACTTCCGCCAATACCAATTAAAAACCCAATTGGGCAAACAAAAATGGCAATAAAAAAGAAAAAGCCATGAAGAATTTCAAATAAGGATGTTAAAAAAGAAATGTGGTTTACCAAAACCGCAGCAGCGTAGAGAAAGTTATGAAGAAAAACACTCACAAAAAACCCTGCTGCTGAGGCACCAGTGAGAATTAAAAATTTTTTTAACATCCCTTTTATTTTCTCCTTTATAACAAAAAATATCAATAGTCCACCAAGAACAGAAAAGAGAATAAAAGGCAACAGAAATTGAGGACCCTTGAAAAATTCTCCTACCGCAGGAATAAAAAATAGACTAGCAATTAGAACAAAAACTCCTACTAGAAACCAAAAAGTTGCTGAAACTTTTTTTTCCTTCACTTTTTCATTCTAGCACAAATTAAAAAAGTCCAGCAAACCGGTAACAAGTTCAAACTTTTTGCGGTCGAGCCTCATTAACCACCATATTTCGTCCCTGAAAATCCTTACCATTAAACATTTCAATTGCTTTTTTTGCTTCTTCTTCACTACTCATTTCAACAAAGCCAAATCCCTTTGACCGACCTGAGTATTTATCACTAATAACCACGGCGCTCACTACTTTACCAGCCTGAGCAAAATGCTCTCCGAGCTGATCTCCAGTGACACTATAGTCAAGGTTGCCAACATAAAGTTTATTCAATTTTTCTCACCTCTTTTCTTGATTGCGGAAATTTCTTTGGAGACCAACAGGAGACCAAAAAAACCACTTTTTAACATTAACAAAACAGATGTTAGCAAAAATCACCTAAAAAAGAAATAGGCAATCTTTTATTAACCCCTTTTACTTCATTCCGTATCCTGCAGGACTGGCGTGGGCCTCCCAAAAGTGCTCGTTAGCATCTGTTCCGTGGGAAAATATAACTTCAAATTGACCCCAAATTGGGTAGCCACCTTCTCGCCAATAAGGACTCTCTTCTAGTTCTTCCCCAACCCAAATGATTTTGTAATGCCAGGTTTCGCCACTTCCCCCAGGCTTCTTTCCATTCCATTCATTATCTTCCCAAGCCTCTGGGCCCCATGTGCCACCATGAAATCTAGCTTCATCCCAACCCTTGGACCACTTCATCACCAAGTGGTCATTGGCATAAACAGGGTCTCCCCAAACTTTTCCGTCTAATTTTCTGTCGACACCGTCAGCCGAACCATTAAAAATTCTAGCACTGTAGTTATAACCAAACTCATCAAAGCCTTTATTTGTGGCTTTTTCTCCTAAAACATTACCTTTGTTTAACAAAATCATCAAAGCAATACCAACAAACACACCAATCAGAAAAACAACCAAATAAGGAAGAGAGAGGAATTTTGTTTTCTTTCTCCGAGCCATTTTTTCACCCCCTTTCTTTTTTAACTATAACACACCAAAAAGTTTATTTAAATGAGTTTTCTCTTCCTTGCTCGCCCTCGTGGACGAAGTTCGGACTAGTTTTGTGGTATGCTGAAATCGTGAGAAGATTCCTGATTATATTAGCGGCCACTCTGATATTAGGCTTCGGATTTACAGGCTTTTTAATTTTTCAGAAACAAACAAAAAAACCACCCGAGCTTTTAGTAAATATTGAAAATAACTGTATCGGTTTTCTCTCTGGTAATCCTCAAGAATTAAAAACTATTACTAAAATCGGCGGGGCATGGGTCAGGCCACATCCTGGACCATTTGCCTGGGGATGGATAGAACCTGAAAAAGGAAGATTCTTTTTTAAAGAAACAGATATGTGGGTCAAAGAAAGTCAAAAAAATAATCTCGCTATCTTGGCTACCATATGGCCTTATGCTGATTGGGATCAAGAAGTATGCCATAGTTCAGAATGTAAAGTGGCTCCTGAAGAGGAATTTTATCCTAAAGGATTCGGTCCGGGACGGGTAGGAATACCGATTTCTCGGTGCGTTCCTTGCAGTCTTCAAGATTATAAAAATTTTGTTGCCAAAATGGTTGAAAGATATGATGGCGATGGTATTGAAGATATGCCTGGCTTAAAAATTCCAATAAAATACTGGGAAGTTCTTAATGAGCCCGAAATGGCTGAGCCAAGACTGACTTTTTTTATAGGCACTCAAGAGGAATATGTCGAGATTTTAAAAGCAAGTAATCAGGCAATTAAGTCTGCTTGTTTGGATTGTAAGGTGGTTCAAGGGGGAGCACAACACTCAATGCCGGACAATCTAGCCTGGTGGGAAAAAGTATTTGACTGGGGAGGAGCCAACTATTTTGATGTCGCCAATATTCACTATATTAGGGAAGGAGATCTGAGCACGTTGAATGTTAAAGCCTTCAAAGCCCTAATGCAGAAAAAAGGAATAAAAAAGCCAATCTGGGTAACAGAAGCACAATATAGATCGGAAAACGAGATTGAACTATCTGTAGACGGAGCCTTAAATGCAGGTGCTTCAAAAATATTCTTTACCCAATTTGAGGTTGGCCGATTTGGCGTCCCTCTATCAGGAGAGTATTCAAGGGTGTATGAAAGAATACCCTCAAAATGCAGGTAAATTAAAGGTGCTCCCCAGTCCTGAGATTATTAGAACTTGTATTTCTAAAATAATAAAGGCTTTTGAGGATGTGGTGCAAACTGAACTAATTAGAGTTCGGTGGGAGGAGATTAAGAGACTTCAAGTCCAACCTGTCCTTGTCTCTAACTAAACAACGGCAGACTCAAGTATTTCAAATTCCAAATCATCAGCGTCCACCTTAGATTTAAGACCAATTGGCATTGGCAAATCCACAGTTTCGTGGCCAAAATCCATATTACCTATTATTAGAAAGTCATAATCTTTCAATACTTCCATGACAATTTCCTTAGGAGTTGGTTCATCAAGCCCCTCCCAAGCTGTTTTTTTGATACCTGGCAACTTACCAACCAACATTCCTGAGATAACATCTAAAATTCCAGCATATTTGAGTTGATATAGGCCCTTTTCAATTCTGTAAGAAGGAGTGTTATCTATTTCCCAGAAAAAAATACAACCTCTTAAATCTTCAGCTTTGGGGAAGTATTTTGTCCCCACAAGAGAAGCTAACATACTGAGGTTTCCTCCAAAGAGCATTCCTTCCACCCTTCCTTCCCTCCAACATTCCCATTGGGTTAAGGGATTTACTTTTCCAATAGGCTCAGTGGAGGTAAGAACCTTAAAAAGCTGTTGTTTGCCATCTAATATCTTATTAGGTAGATGCTTCTCCCACATTTTACCTAATCCATAAGTCAACAAGGGCCCATGAAAACCCACCAAACCTACTCTAGTAAACAATGCGCTATGAACATTCGTAATATCACTGAACCCAATAAAAGGTTTTGGATTGGATTTAATCAGCTTGTAATCTAAGTGTTCCAAAACTGCGATTGCTGATTGTCCTCCATCGTGAACGATGATTGCTTTAATCTCTGGATCTGCAAACATCGAATTTATATCATCCGCTCTTTCTTCTGGAGTTCCTGCAAACCACCACTTAACCTTTCTTAAATTCTTACCCTCTTTGGCCTTAAATCCCAAACTTTTTAACTCTGCCACACCCTTTTTATATTGATTGTAATAATCACTTTTTTCATCTGTAGGAAAGGGGAAAGAGGTGACCACTATTCCAATTGTATCGCCTTTATTTAATTTTGGTGGTTTTAACAATTTCATTTCTCAAAATAATGTTTCTCATCTTGAAATCTATTAGGCCAAAAGTCTAGTTGTTCTTCTGGAATTTTTAATTTCTTACCATATTCAATTATTGGCTTCCAGGTTGAAATATGCGGTTTTACCTTAAAAACCTTATCCTTGAAAATCACTATCAGCTCCTCATCATTGTAAAGATGGGCATACCAGGCCTCATCACTCCTCATGTTGTCTTGAATTTTCTTAATCGTTTGTTCAACTTTCGAGTCGTTAATCTCTATCCCATATATTCCCCAGCTTCCGCTTTGCTTTTTAGCAAAAATCTTAAACCTTTTAGGAAAAGTTTTATCTTCAAATTCTTGGTCAATTATTATTCCGTGATACATTCTAACCAGATTTTATCAAAATCATAGTTTTATAGCTAACGATATAATATAGGTGGGGAGGAAGCATGATTGTTGCAGTAGATGAAACTGGGTCGTTCAGAGACTCAACAGGAAAAAGTTTTGGAATTGTCACGCTTGTAACCGTGACAGATAAAGAATGGAGTAAATTTTCAGACTTTATGAGTTCCCTCTTTCCTGATGGATTTATTGGGGTAAAAGGAAAGACCTTGACAACATCGCAAAGGAAAAATGTCCTCAAATATATTGGCAGTAAACCAGAAATTAAATACACCGCCTTTTTATACGATCTAAGCGGAGGAAGCGATGAGTGGGTTGATTATCATAAAAAAGGAACGATTGAAAAAGCTGAAGCTAGGATAAGTGAGATGGGAAACAAGCTTCATCCAAAATACCTTAAAGATATCAGGCTGTACCTTAACCAACTCAGAAGTTACAGCATCGGGGATTATGCAAAATTTGTCATGTTTACAGAATTATTTACCGAGTGGCAAAGATATTTTCAGTTTGATTATTTCTACACCCATATCGCTAACGACAGCTGGCGCATGCACCACATCATCGATACACAAAACAAGCCAAACAAATTTATAAGACTAGTGCAAGCAACACTGAAGCTAACTACAAGTGAACTAAATCCGAATTATGGAATTTATACCCCAAAAGAGTGGGGATTAGACCATCCTTTCATTGAATATCATTCAAAAGATGGTGACCCGCAAAGACATGACGCTAGTAAATTTTATGAAGATTTTAGGATTGGTGATGAAAAAGTTGATGCTTCTCTTGTCCTTCCAGATATAATCGGCCACTCAATTATGTTTTCAATATTAAACAGAAAGGAAAAAGCTTGGCTCAAATGTTTAAAAAGACTTCGGCAAAATCGTTCTTTTACAATTACCACGAAACATAAACAAGGCTATTACCATATAACAGGGTTTGACAAATCAAAAGATCCGAGAGATGTCAATCCTACGATTAAGGAACATTGGATTCTGATGAAAAAAATTTAGAAATGCAATGAAAATGTAATTGGATGAGACTAAGAAAAAACGGCCTTACAACTTTTTCCAAACAACTTATCTTTCCTAATAGCCAGGATTTTCGACCTATGGCCGAATATTATTAACCCGCTATTGGACTCGAACCACCTAAATTTAGCCTGAAAATGGTCGTAAAATACGGCTTAAATCTTCAAATGACGAGGATTTCTAAAGGAAAATCCAACTCAATTAGCCTTGAAGGTAGCTAAGTTCTAAATTGTGTCAATCAGCTCGCCCGATGGGATGATTTTCGAACCGCTAATTGGCTAGAGCTAGTAAGATTCCCAGAAAAAACTGACTAGACTATGTCTGAACTTCTCCTACCATTTTATTAAAAAGAGAATGTCTAAGTTTCCTGCTTTTTCCTAAAGGAATTTTAAAAAAAATTGAGCCGGACCTCGATAATAGTAATCTTCAATAATTCCCACGGGTTTATAGCCATATTTTAAATAAAAACCAACGGCTCTTCTATCATCGGGGTTAGTGTGAACTATTACTTTTGGGATTTGTTTTTGCCGTGCAACTTTTTCAACTGCCCCCAGCAACTTACCACCAACACCTCGTCGCTGATACTGGGGTAAAACACCAATATTAGTTATCTGTAATTTATTTCTACCTTCACGCCCAAAAATAAAACTTTCCGGCTGGGCATGAACCACACCAATAACCAAATCTTTGTTTAAGGTAGCTTTAAAAGCAGTTGCCTTTTTACTATCAAGCGACCGCTGTGCCTCCTCAAAAGAATACCATTCGGCCAAATCGGCATCATCAGTTACAGAAAATGCTCGCTGGATAATTTCAGTAAACCTGTCAAATTTTTGAATAGAAGTAATCGTTGCCTTCTGCATAATCTGAATAATAATTTAATTATACTAAAATCGAGGGTTGTATTCTATCTGGAATAGAAACGAGACGATTTTCGAATTGAGCTCGAAGGGCGTAAGTTTAATATAACCAAGAGTTTTTCCCATATTATCAAGACTTTTGAAGATTTTAGGTTTGTGCAGGAGTTGAGGGAGGAAATAAATAAGTTAAAACCTTGTTTAGCTTTAGCCAGTTAATCGGAAAGCTATCTAATACTTTTCTCCCATTTTCTGTATATTTCTAAAGCCTCATCAAAGTAGGTTTTATCTTGAATGAATTCAATCTTTCTATTTAGTTTCTTAACAATTCTTTCAAAATCGTGATTGCCCTCATAAGAATATTTCAAATTGACATCATTTCGAGCTAAAACATAGTAAACTCTTTTAATCCCAGACCAATAAATCTTGCCTAAACACATCAGGCATGGAGCTAAAGAAGTATATAACTCGTATTCTCCTAATTGGTCATCGGTCTCCGCCGTTACTTTATCAATCAACTTTGTTTCTGCATGAAGGTGCTGATGAGGATAAGCACTGCTTGTTTCGGTACCAATAATTTTATTTCCTTCAACAATAACTGCCCCAGCAGGAAATTTTCCTTGTTCAAGCGAGTCTTTTGACAACTCTATTGCCTTTTTTATAAAGTTTTTATTCATTTTTATCCCCACATTCTTTTAAGAGCAGGAAAACGCTCCATGTTTAAATGGTCCATAACAGCAATATTCCAGCCTGTATGTAATACTTCATGCTGGTCTAATGCCCAAAGCATATCGACAACATCAATCAGCTTTTTGCTCCATGGAACCTGAACCTTTTTCTTGCATTTTTCCTCACTGGCTAAAATAGCGATTAATTCCTGGTCTGCTTTTTTAAGCTCAGATAGCAGTTCCTTTTTGCTTTTTGCCTTCAGTTCTTGATTGTAGAAATCTCCAAATTTCAGCCTTCCTTTTTCAACCGCCAGCATATAAGTTCGCTGGACATTAATTTGATGGGCCAAACTTTCTCTGGGGGAATCTGATTTCCTGTCAGGAGTATCTACCATCCGAAAGTCAAACTTGTTTTCAGGAACTCGTTCATAAAATTCCCTGTTTATCTCTCGATTGGCAAAAAATGTTTTTAAAAAGTCTTTTGCTTTTGGGTTGGTTACTTTTGAAATGTCCATTTTCTATATTTTACCTCAAGCAAAGGAAATTTATAAGTTTAGCTTCAATTTTCCCTTCGCACTAAGGGATTCTATTAGAGGCGATTTAAGGCTAGTTTCTGCCTGAAGTTCTTGGGTATAATAAGTTCCAACTGGCTCGCTCTAGTTGATGATTTCCGAACCGTTAATTGGGTTCATCCTGAGATGGTTTATCGGAAATCTGTTTTATTTCTTGAGCATTATTCTCTCCACTAAAGAATCTTATTAATTTGAACTTTGTCTAGGAACCTTAAATGAAGTGCACTGAAGCTATCGCAAAAAGAAAGGGTCAGTACCTCCTGGTTTTTGTAATCCTTGAGATGCTGACCCACTTTGTGAGATTGTAAACTGGCACCCGTAAACAACGTAGGAATCGGTTATCCTTTGGTAGATTCACCTTTCTTCCCTAATCGAACGGATGTACCAGTCCAATAGGCAGGACTCCCTTGCCTATTGGTAACAGGAGAGCCTCCTATGTGAAGACGTCCACATTCTCCACAAGGAAAGGCGTTAGTGGCAGAGGAACAACCAGTCTGAAGTAAAACGGGAGTGTTTATGTCAATTACGCCCCTGCAACCCTCCTCTTCACAACTCATCTCCTCTTGTGTATCGTTCATCACAACCTCCTCTTTCCCTCTCTTTCCTAAACTTAACCACGAACCCTCCTTAAACAAGTATCGATGAGCCTATATTCAATTGTGCTGGTAATTATACCAAATTAGAAGCAAATTTCAATCTTATAGAATGCTAGCTCGCTAGATGGGACGATTTTCGAATTGTGGAGTGGGTGAGTTTGATTAAAAATCCCAAGGAAATGATGGTTAAAATAAATCAGGTATTAGCTCTTTGTGGACAAAATTAGAACCAGTTTAGCTTTAAAATCTAACTTTTTCTGTGCTGAATTAAGGCTCCTGTAATTATCAGCAGTAAACCAATAAGCTGGGCAATAACTATTCTCTCATTAAGAAGGACAAATATATATACCAATGAGGCAAACGGAGTTAAATACGCAAGACTCGCAACTCCTACGGTTTTTCCTAGATTAAGAGCCTTAAACCAGAGAAAATAAGCAATCGCTAGATTAAAGATGCCTAAAGATAAAATACCCCACAAACTGGTTTGTGTTGGCACAACTGGCTTACTTAAAAGTAACAAGGCGGGTATGGACAACAAAAACATCGTTGCAAAATAAACAAAATAACTAATGTTGATATCTTCTTTATTTTTCCTTCCTAAGTTAGAAAACAAACCCCAACATACTCCTGCAAAAAGGGCAAAACTTGCTCCTAACGGATTACTTATCCTGAATTCAGAAAAATCTCCTTTGGTGATAATTACTACTACGCCAATGAAACCAAGAAGAACGGCGAGCATTTTTTTGACTGTCAATTTTTCATTAAATATTGGAATGGCAAAAACCACCACCATAATTGGCCAAATATAATTAAGCATCATTGCTTCGGATGCAGGAATCAATTTCAAACTTAGCCAGTATGAAAAATAATAGAAAAATGCTGGGATTGCATACAAAGACAATTTGGCAAGCGATTTAGGTTTCAGTTTTCTAATAAGAGACAGTTTTTTAAGAAAAATAAGAAACACAAAATTAACAAGCGCAGCAATGAAGAAGATATAAAACTGAAGCTGGAAACTGTCCAAATCTTTTAAAGAAAGTTTACTAACGGCAGCAAAAGACCCCCAAATTAAGACAACACCCAGAGTAAGTAAATAAGCCTTAATTCTGTCAGTCATATCCCAATTCTACCATAACACCCCCCTCTAGCAAATATTACAAACCAAAAAAAAGCCCAGTAAATCGGGCTTTCTATTCCTAGCTCGCCCTAGTTGATGATTTCCGAACTATGGAGTGGGCTCATCCTGGGGTGATTTATCAGAAGTCGGTGGAATTTTTACAGGTTTATGTTCATCGTGGGCGGAGTTAGAGCTAGTCTAACTGCCTTCAACCAAACCTAATCTTTGCGAACTCTTTCCAAGTTCTAGAACTACCCCTCTGTTCGTAAAGATATATTGAATCAATCTCAAACTCTATTTTACCTCTAAATCTAGCAAGTTCTTTTTTAATTTTAGGCAAAACCTCTTTGGGAACTTTCTCCGCTATGGTCATATGGGGCGTATATTCTGACGGCGTATATTTGTGTCCTTTAAAAACATTCTTGATTTTCCCTTTAAGGGCTTTAGTGGTTTTAACCAAAAACTTTTTCATTAAATCCGCCGAGCCTTCGTCTAGTCTAAAATAGACTACATTATTCCTCTTGTTTTCAAAGAAATCTACCGAATCACATTTCACTTTCGCTACTGGGGTTTTTGAAAAACTTTTTTTAAGAGTGTTTATTACTTCTTTTTGTGAACTAGTAATTAAAAAAGGAGGATATATTGTGATATGCGGGGGAATCGCGTATCCCGTATATTTTGCATATTTCTCCCTATATTTATCAACAAAATCGCAGACTTTTCTTGGAGGAACAACAATTACCAAATACCAGTTCATAACCCAATTCTACCAAAACATCCTTCCTGGGGAAATTAAAAGCCAAAAAGCCCTCTGTTTCGGGCTTTTATATTCTTAGCTCCCCCTAAAGAACTTATTCTGCAACCAAGAGATAGAGTTTGACTTTACCTTTTCTGAGGTTAAAACAAACTTTGGTTTGTTGGGATAATTTTCGGACCTGCTTATTTATTGGGATGAGTATGGAAGATGTTCTGGTAACAAACAAAAAGTCTCGCTTTATTGGTAGGCTAATGCCAAAAGCACAACAAAACGAGACTTGTATTGGGGGATCCAGGCAAGCTATCTGAGGAGATAGAGTTTATTGGCACCGGCCAGAATAGTCTCGCCCTCGGCGACATCTACTTCTGAGCCTTTCTGGTGGATTGACTCAACCTTGACCATTACACCAGTTGTTCCAGGATCTCTATCTAGTTGTACTGCGGCTTCAATATGGTGGTCGCCTTGACCAGCCTTATACTGAACCCTTTGTCCTTTCCTCAACTTGCTTAATCCCTCATAACCTATGCGTTCCATGATTAGCTCCTTCCTTTAAGGACTAATAGAAACACAGGTTGATGAGGGTATTATAAATTATATGTGATGAATAGTCAAACTATAGGATACATTGCTCCGCGGGTAGGATTCGAACCTACAACCAACTGCTTAACAGGCAGCCGCTCTACCATTGAGCTACCGCGGAATGGTGGCTTTATTTTACCAAATTTGAGCTATTTATTCTAGATAATCCTGGAGTTTTTTTCTTCTTGAAGGATGCTTAAGTTTTCTCAATGCTTTAGCCTCAATCTGCCTAATTCTTTCCCGAGTAACGCCAAATTCCTTGCCTACTTCTTCCAAAGTCATCGGTTGGTAACCATCCAAACCAAATCTCATTTTAAGAACTCTGGCTTCTCGGTCCGACAAACTCTCCAAAACTTCCTCAATGTTTTCCTTTAAGAGCTGCTTTGATGCTTGGTCAACTGGCGAGGGCTGAGTCTCATCTGGAATAAAGTCTCCTAAAAGAGAGTCTTCTTCATCACCAACAGGTTTTTCCAAAGAAGTCGTGTCTTGAGCAATTTTGAAAATTTCTCTAACTCGATCGGGGTCAAGTTCCATCTCCTTACCAATTTCCTCAGCCGTTGGTTCTCTGCCTAGTTGCTGGGCTAGTTTCCTTGAAGTCCGAATGAGCTTGTTAATCGTTTCCACCATGTGAACCGGAATCCTGATAGTTCTTGCCTGGTCAGCAATGGCTCGAGTAATTGCCTGCCTTATCCACCAGGTGGCGTAGGTAGAGAATTTATAACCTCTGCGCCAATCATATTTTTCCACTGCCCGCATTAATCCCTGATTACCCTCTTGAATCAAATCCAAAAAACTCATTCCCCGACCCGCATATTTTTTGGCAATGGAAACAACTAGTCTCAAATTAGACTGAATCAGTCTCTTTTTCGCGGCTCGACTGCCTTTTTCCACTCCTTGGGCAAGGTCAATCTCTTGTTCAGCGGTTAGCAAAGGAATCCTGCCAATTTCTTTCAGATACATTCGGACCGGGTCAGTTAGGGTTTTGTCTTCTAAAGTTGCTAAAACCTCAAGCTCTTTAGCCAATTCCGTTGTTGCCTTCTCATCCTCAGCCATTTCCTCTTCGGTCACGGATTCAAAAACATCCACGCCTTCGGCTAAAAACTTAGTATAAAGGTCATCTAATTCCTCAACCCTTTCCTCCGCATCGGGAAAAAGCTTAAGAATCTCCTCTTGGGTAATAAAACCCTGTTTTTTTCCTTTATCAATAATTTTGTTGATATTAATTTTCTTCTTTTTTGCCATCTTTATTTCTCTACCAATATTATACTACGTCTCAAGTTCAGAGAGCTCAACAGATAAATCTCGAAACTGTTCGTGCAATTTCTTTAACTTCTCTTTTTCCCTTTTGGTTGGCTTTTCCACTTTTTCCAACTCACCTATTTGATTACCAATTTCTTTAAGCGCTTCTCTTAAGTTTAACCTCCTTAAGTCTCGTTTTGTTCTAAGGAGTTCTTTTCTGAACTTTTCTTCACTTTCAATTAAATCAGCTATCTCTAATAAATAAAGCTTGTCAAAAGCTTCTTTTAATTCAGCTGGCAGCATTTTGGCAAGGCGCTGGCTATCAAGGGTTTTGTAACGCTTAAAATATTTGCCTAAAGCCTCAACAATATTTTGAAAGCGTGGTGTTTTAATCAGTTTTTGAACTTCTTTTTTCCTTAACATTTGCCAATTTTCTGATTGAAAAGCCAGAGCTAAGAGGTGCTCTTCCAAAACCTCTCTTCGACTCATTTTTTCAACTTTCTCGTAATCCTTTCTTTCTAAGGGTGTCTTGGCACTTTCTTCACTAATAAACTTAGCTACTTCAGCTGCGACTGCTTCCTCTTCAACCCGAAGTTTGTCAGCCAATTGACGCACGTAATGAGCCTGAACAACCTTATTACTAATCTTGGCAAGAATTGGGGTTAATTCTAAACTAATCTTCCGCTTGCCATCAATGGTTCGGGCATCAAACCGAGAAAAAGCCGAATCAAGAAAATAATCATAAATGGGCACGGCTTGTTTAACCTGCTGGCGCCAAAGCTTGGGTGTTTTCTGAGCAACTTCATCAGGATCTTTGCCTCCTTTTACCTCAATCACATTAATCGCCATGCCCGCAGCATCAGCCAGTTCAATCCCTCTTCGCGCTGCCTGGTCACCAGCAACATCCTGGTCCAAAGCTAAAATAATATTTTGGGTAAAGCGACTTAACAAATCGACTTGACCTTGAGTTAAGGCTGTGCCCTTAAGAGCAACCACATTACCCACCCCTGCCTGAATCGAAGAAATAGCATCCAATTCTCCCTCAACAACAATGGCTCGGTCAGCTTTTTTAATTGCTTTTTTAGTTTCCACCAAGCCATAAAGCAAATCAGACTTATGATAAACCAAGGTTTCTGGGGTATTAATGTATTTAGCTTCTTCCTGCTTAGGATCAAGAGTCCTTCCAGCAAAACCAACAACATTATTCCGACGGTCGCGCAAAGTAAACATCAGGCGACCCCGAAAACGATCATAATAACCCCGCCTTTTCTCACTCTTAATCACCAACCCCGCCCTTTCCAAATCTTCTTTTCTGTATCTTTTTTTCTTAACCAAATAATCTTGCAAAGCTTCCCATAAATTAGGCGAGTAACCAAGTTTAAAGTTTGCTAAAGATTCCCGACTGATCCCCCGCCCAAGAATATAATTAAGGGCTTTTCTGCCAACCGGATGTTTGGTTAAAAGATAATGGTAATACTCACTAGCTAAATGATTAATCTCATAAAGGCGTTGTTTTTGCCTCTCGCTTTCAGAAGGCCGATAGCGCCGAAGTTTAATACCAGCCCGTTTAGCTAAGGTTTGTAAAGCCTCGCCAAACTCCATGTTTTCCGTGAGCATGGTGAACTTAAAAATATCGCCACCCTCCCCACAGCCAAAGCACTTAAAAATCTGGCGTTCGGGAGAAACAATAAAAGAAGGAATTTTCTCGGAATGAAAGGGACAAAGAGCCTTGAAATTACGCCCGGTTTTCTTTAGAGGAACGGATTCATTAATCAATTCAACGATATCAATCTTTCGTCTGATTTCTTCTAATCGGTCTTCGGCCATAATAATTCCCGCAAAATTAACGCAAAATTAACGCATTATTAAAATTTGGGGACAACCTTTGAAACAAATTCTTTTTTCCTATATTTCCTTAGCAAATCCAAATCAATCTCCGCCTGAATTATGCCTCCATTTTTGCTCATGGCAAGAACTTTACCTTCAAAGTTGATTACATCCAAAAGAGATGATTGTCCTATCGCACCTGTTGCCCCAATTAAATAAGCTTTGTTGAGCATGGCTATGGCCCTATCTAATAAAAGCCAATGTTCACAAAACTTCCCAAATTTTGGATCATCTAAGCCATAACCTCGAGAATTAATAATAATCTCAGCATCAAAAGGCTGTTTAAAAGACCATTGGTCTCGGCAGACGACGAGCCCCATTGTTCCGAACTCCGTTTTGATCCCTTTTTTAGAGAATTTTCCAGGAGAAATACCTGCTTTCTCTTCAAAACTTGCGAGTTTCACTTTTCTTTGCTTCCCCACTATTTTTCCCTTTTTATCAATAAGGATGCTGGTGACGTACTTTCGCCCCCGGATTTTCTCAACCATGCCAAAAACTAAATTAAGAGCCTTCTTTTTTACATAATCTTGAAGAAAAAGAAAAGAATCATCAGTAAATTCTACTCCTGAATAAAGATTCTCTCCATCCAAAAAATATTCAGGAAAACAAATTAAGGAATTGGTTTTGAGACCTTTAAAAGAACCAAAAAGTTTTTCCAATTGCTTTCTTGATTTTTGGGTTTTACAGGAAATAGCGTAGACTTTCATTTCTTAGCGGAGAGGGTGGGATTCGAACCCACGATAGCCTTTCGACTATACACGCTTTCCAAGCGTGGGCATTAAACCACTCTGCCACCTCTCCTAAAATAACTTTTGTTGTTTTTCTGTTTCCTCTAAAATCCCTTTTGCCTTTTTTAAGGCTTTCTTTTCTGAATCAAAAGTTAACCGTTCGTAAGCCTCTTTAAAAGAAAGCCATTTAATTGCCGCGATTTTTTCCGCGTCTTCCTTTTTCTTTCCCTTCCCCTGATATTCCATTAAAAATAAGGCAATTGTTTTAAAAATTCTGTTTTTGTTTTCGTCGTAGAAAAAGACTCTTAGGCTATCAACCTTTTCAACGACGTTTGCCTTGATTCCTGTTTCTTCTTCTACTTCCCTTTTTGCTGTTTCTGTTGATTGCTCTCCTTCCTCAACCCAACCCTTGGGAAATTGCCAACGACCTTTACTCCAATGTCCGCCTCCTTCTGGTTGAATAATTAACCATAGAATTTCACCATTCTCCTTTTTAAAAACCACCCCACCAGCAGAATATTCCTTTTTAACTGGCTTTTTCTTTTTAGCCATGCGTCCCTGAGAGGATTCGAACCTCCGACCCTCAGTTTCGGAAACTGATACTCTATCCACTGAGCTACAGGGACTCAGGGCGGTGGGAGAGGGATTCGAACCCCCGTAAGACTTTCATCTCGCTTGGTTTTCGAAACCAGCCCGTTAAACCACTCCGGCATCCCACCAATAGTGCGCCCAGTGAGACTCGAACTCACAACCTTCTCGTTCGCAACGAGATGCTCTTTCCAATTGAGCTACGGGCGCATTTATCAAGAAGGTGTTTCTAAAGGAACCCGTTGCGAGACCCACTCGCTTGACCGATCAATCCAGGTTTTTTCTGGTTCCTCAAAAAGAAGATAATCAGAAAGAATCTTTTCAACTTGTTCCCGTTTTGCCTCACCCAATAAGATCAACAACCGCCGCGATAAACCAAACAAAGTCTCAACATTTAAAATCTTATCCCCGAATTTTTCCGTGAACCAAAATCTCCCGAGTCCCTCCCAATCATATTTTCTCTTCCCAGTAACAATCCCCCGATTGGTAATTTTATGCTCGACTTTTCGGGGCTCAACCGTGGCCATGATATAAACCACAAAAGCCAAAGCAATTAGAACCAAAATCAAAACCCACTCCCTTAAAAAAAGCAAAATCACAATTGACAAAAAAACAAAGGCTCCGGCAGTGGTAAAAAACTCCCGGCTGCGCCTTTTGAAGGGTCTGTCAGGAGCCGACCAAGTAAGCAAGGTTTTTAATGGCTCTGGTCTGACCACTTGGACTTTCTCATTCTCAGGCTTTTCCTTTTTCAAAGTACTTGGTGGAGTTTTTGGTTGTTTTTCTTGAGCAGGCATGTTTTTTCTTTAATTAATCTTTAACAACTCTATTGTAACATGCGGTGGGGGTGGGATTCGAACCCACGATGGTCTTACGACCATACTGCTTTTCAAGAGCAGCGCAATCGTCCACTCTGCCACCCCACCTGGCGGAAGGAGTGGGATTCGAACCCACGTGGCCTTTTCAGACCAACGGTTTAGCAAACCGCCCCGTTTAACCACTCCGGCATCCTTCCTAAATTGTCTCTATTTTAACAAAAAATGGCTTAAATTTCACCTTGCCAAAGTCAATCCCCAAACCTCTTTTACGCCTGCTTTTTTAAGTACTAGACCGCATTCGCGCAAAGTGGAGCCCGTTGTCCAAACATCATCAAAAAGAATAACCTTTTTTAATTTAGCCTTAGGAGTAATTTTAAAAGCGTTACGAATGTTCTTTTTCCGCTCTTTTCCCTTTAAATCAACTTGAGGTTTGGTGTATTTGTAACGAATTAAGACATCATTTCGAATGCCTGAACCAAGCTTCCGAGCTAATATCTTGCCCAAGAGCTCGGCCTGATTAAAGCCTCGCCAGCGTTGGCGGCGAGGATGAAGGGGAATGGGAACAAGGGTGAAAGATTTGAAATAAGGTAGTTTGGGAGTTAATCCAATCAGCTCTTCAGCCAAATCAGTGATAAATTTGTATTTCAATTGACCAATTGCTTCTTTTACAATGCCTTCGTAAGCAAAAATTGAAGTTAAATTATCAAGCGAGTATTTAGTTTGGCAACGAGGATGGGTTTTGCCCCCAATGGCTGGTTTTTGACAAACCGGGCAAATTGGCTTCTCAACTGACTTAATTTTCTTTAGACATTCCTGACAAAAATACTTTCCCCACTGACCACAACCCAAACAGCAACGGGGAAATAAAAAGTCAAGCAGCATTAAATCAATTCTAGCAAAAAGACACCCGAAGGTGTCTCTCTTGTGGAGATGGCCGGGTTGAACCGACGTCCGAAAAAAATTTCTAAAAACTTCTACAAGTTTAGCTAACTCTTGTTTGTCGTTTTAGCCTGATCCTGTTAGCCGGAAAGCTAAAACCAAGACCAATTAATCCTTGGTTCAATTGGTTTAGTCGAACCAATTGAATTGTATCCTGACTAGGTTCACACCCATAGTTTCTCGTCAGGAGAAAAAACCATAGATGCCATTTATGCTGAGGCGCCTTTAGGCGACAGCATAAAGAGGGGCAACATTTTTGTTGCCAATTATGTTTTGAAACCTTTTAGCGGCTTATTTCAGGCCGACTTGCCGTTTTTAAAGAACCCTTTCCGTCGAAACCTACATCCCCTTGTCTTTTAAAGCTTGTTCAATTTCTCTTTCTAAAGCCTTTCTTTTTTTCGCTTCTCTTTTATCGTATTTCTTTTTACCTCTTGCTAAAGCGATTTCTAGCTTGATTTTCCGAGCCTTAGTATAGCACGAAACAGGTATAACAGTCAACTTTTTTTCCTTGGTTTGTTGGGTTAGTTTAAGAAGCTCATTTTTATGTAAAAGGAGTTTCCGACTGCGCTTTGGATCATAATCTCGATTGTCAGCAAAAGGGTAGGGGTTAATAAAGGCATTAAGTAGCCAGGCTTCGTTATCAATAATTTTAACAAAGCTCTCACTTAAACTCATTTTTCCTGCTTTAACCGACTTGACCTCTGCCCCTGTTAAAACAATTCCTGCCTCAAACTTCTCCAGAAGATGATAGTCGTATCTTGCCCGCCGATTAATAATCTTTTTCATTTAATCTCAATAACGAAAATTTGATTACCCGACAAAAGTAAAATCTTTTTCTCTTCCTCGGAAGCAACCAAACCAACAACATCACCCATTCCTTGCCAAAGATATTGGGAATGATATTCGCCTGACTTATCAACCACCACTACTCGCGAATTGCCTTTATCAACAATATAAAGCCTTTCTTGGTCGTCATCAGTAAAAAGGGCAATGGGATTGCTTAAAGGCTGGTCTAAACCCGAAATAGCAAAAGGGTCTCTGCCTCCTTGGGTAAATTTAAAAATCGTTCCGTTAGATTTTAAAACCCAAACCGAACCATCAATACTCATTGCCACCGCATCACTAAAATCAGGTTCCTCCCCTTTTAACCAGCGTCGGTAGGCTCCAAAACCACCCTCAATCCCGGGATACTTCCAAACTTCTCCGTTTTTATCAAGTAAATAAAGATTGCCCCCAAAAGCGCGGAAATCAATGATTTCTCCCCATTCTTCATCAGCCTCTATAACTAATTTTTCCCGCTTGGTTTCTTTATCAAACTCCAAGATTCCTCTATCAGTGAGTAAATAAATTTTGGGCAAAAAGACGGCAACGTGTTGACCATCAGTCAAACTCTCTCCTCCTGCTAAAATGGCTGATTTCTTAGTGGCAATCTCCAAACTGTAAATCGTTTTTTTCTCCTTATCAAAAATCACTATTTCGCCTCCGGAAATAGCCAAATCATCACCTTTAGCTCCATCTTTAATAAAAACCAAATCAAAGAAACTAGTGGGTTCAACCTCATGTTCGCGCATCACTAAAGAAAGTGATTGCTCCAACTCTTCTTGAAAATCAAAAACTGCCTGGGTAGCTTCTTCGTCACTAATTTCATTAATCAAATCTCTGGCTTCAAGTAACAATTGGCGAGCTCTAATCGGATTAAGATCAATTAAAGCATCCCCCTCCTCTTTTTTGATTTGGGCTTGTTTTAAGATAGCGGCCTGATCGCCACCCTCTTGGTGGCGGCTTCGTTGCCTGGCCCCCAAAACAACACTCACTACCAGTAAAATAAGGAGAATGGCAGCAACACTCATTAAAGTCTTTTTAGGTCTTTCTTTTTCTTTGTCTTCTTTGGCCAAGTAAATTGCCCGCCGCTTCAGCCTTTTTCCTACTTTGAAAAAAAGTAATTGACCTAACCCCACTCCTCGATTTAGTAAACCAGTCAATTGCTGTCTAATGCCAAACTTGAACCGCTGCCTTTCAAAAGTTGGTTTTTCCTCTGAGGGCTTTTCTTCTTGAGGAAGAATGGCTTTAGGCTCCTCTTCCGCCAAACTCTCTAGCTTTAAAACCACTGCTGCCGCTTGACCATCTTCTTTTCGGCCATGAATCATGGGAACTAAAGACTCTGCTGCTTCATTGGCTGAATCAACTGACAAAGCGGCTTTAATTGCTCCCTCAGCCAAAAAAGAAAAAAATTTCTGACTGCCTAAAAGAAAAACATCACCACTGGTCACCCGACCACTAGCAACTTCCACTTCAGCTTCTTTACCTGACAAAATAGTGGCAATTTTTCCTTTTCGCTGAACCAAAACTTTTCCTTTACCTGCAATGGCAAAATAAATTGTTTCTCCGATTAGAGCGGCGGCTTCTACTTCTAAGGCTGCCTCTTCCTTTGTTTCTTCCAATACTTGTTTTAAAGCCTTTTCCAATTGGTTAATCGCTTTTTCTTCCAAACCTCCGTAATACTCCTCGTGAAGACGAGAAATTATTTCTCTCCCAGCAGCAACTACCTCTCCTTCGGTTAACTCAGAAAGACTAATCACCGCCAAAAATTGGCCTCTTTTGGCTAATTTTTCTTTTTCAGTAGGGGAAAAAGTGTGGACTTGAGACCAGGCTTCTTCAGTGGCGGTTCCCACAATCTTGGCAGTTTCAAGAAGGAATTTTTTCATCAGCTTAAAAAGCAAGAAGAATAATCAAAAACAAACCAATAATCAACCCCAAATGAATCCAGGCAATAACTTTAATGGGTAGGTCAAAAGCGCCATTTAAGGTTCGCGCCATCAAATTAACCTGGCGAATAACAATCACCCCAAAAGCTAAATAAAAGAACATCCCAAGAAGCAAAAGCGCTTTAAAAACCCAATTGAAATTAAAACTAAGGGTTGTCAAGTATTCAATTAATTTTTCAAACGGTGTCATCTTACCCTTCCATCTATTTTTTCTTGTTCTTCTTCAAGAATTAATTGATTAAGAATTTTAATCACTTCTTCTGGTTTGGGAATAGCCTCAAAAATAAATTCCCTCTCTTCTCCAGCTGTCTGAATGTGGACATCACCAAAATTAAAAAGCGAACGAATAAAACCACCCATCTTAACGCTGATATCCTGAACCATATCAATTTTCGTGCTGGAAATATCTCGGTAGAGAATGCTAGGAAAATCAATATCAATTACCCGCTCGTCAGTAACAATATTGACATTAAAAAACCACCTTAAAAATTGCTCAAAAGCATAAGAAAAAGTCAAAAGATACCAGACCAAACTGACTATCGTGCGAAAACGAAAGGAAGTAAAAAGATCTGAAGAAAATCTGAAAATTACACTCGGTAACAAAATCAAGATAATGGTAATGAATACCCATCTTACATTAGTCACCAGATGACGCCTGGTTAAAAGAATGATTTTTTCCTCTTTATCCTGGGTATCAAAAGTAACTTTTCGGGGACGAATGAGCAAAGACGCCAAGGGGTTGGTAGTTCTCTTGGCTTTTAGTTCCTCAGCTACTGTTTTAACCTGAGCCGCTTTGGGCTTAATTTTTGGTTTCTTTGGCTTCTTTTCTTTTTCTTTGGCAACAAAAATATCTGGCATATTAAGCTAATTTTATCACTTTTCCTCAATATTAAACAACGGGCCAACGATTTGAATGTTAGCCGGAGCACGAAGATTGAAAAAGTTTTTGAACTCAGGCCCCTCAAAGGTTTTTGTTCCTCCGTCACCAGAAATGGTTACTGCCGTTGTTCTTCCCAATCCTTTGTCCCAACCAACGGAACCACTAGAAATACTGTTAAAAGAAGTAATGTCGCGATTTTCAAGTTCCTGCTTAACCCTACCCGCATCCCAAGTATCCACTCCATCAGGATTAGGCTTATCTACTTGGGGAAGATGTTTTTGGGTTGAAGAATCAGCCTTAGCTAAAAGCAAAACATTAACAATGTCAGCTACTTCCTCTGACTTAAGCCAAGCAGAACTGGCGTATTCTTTTCGCCAACCTTGAGCAGCATAAAAACAAGGTGAATCTCTATCATAAGCTTTTGATTGAAGGTCAGCAAAACTATCAACGCCATCACTAGTATCTCGCATTCTTTTTGTCCAAGGTCTATGACTCCAGCCAACATCAGAAGAATAAAAAGTGTAGCCACCCGCGGTTGAAGCATACCAAGCGGTAATTGGCTGACCGCTGTGAACCGCGACCTCACCTTCGGTTGCTTTTACGGCTGCTTCCCAATTGCCTCCTTTGTTACCACCTTTGTAAACCTGACATTGCTGGGTGGTACAAATTTCCTTGGCACCGTTATCCGTATAGGCCAAGGCATAGGACCGAGCCGCCACTGCCTGAGCCTTTTGGGCTTCAGCAGGCCAGCTTTCAGGCATCTCATAAATGCCTAGCAAATATTGCTCCAAAGACATTTCGCCGTAGCCCTGAACCTTGATATTGATATTGGCGCGCTTTTCAATAGAAATTCCTTCATAATAAGCATTAAGAATGTCGCGATAAGACTGGCCGGCTTTGGCTCGACCATAAGCCCCATACTGATTCATTCCTACCCGATGAGGAATACCATAAGTGTAAAAGGCAAAAGCAGGACCAAAGCCTGGGTCTCTTTCTCGGTCATCAACACAAAACAAGGGACCAGCTCCTAAAGTAGTGGGAAGATTCAAACTAGCCAGTTTTTGAGCTAATAATTGTTGCTGTTTAGCGGTTAAAGAAGCAATAGCAGATTCCACTTTCTCTACCTCTCCTTCTAAGAAGGTGGCGCGCTCATCAACTTGTTTTTGGAGTTGAGAAAGACTGGTTTGAGTTCTTTCAAGAACATCCTTATCTTCTCCAAGTTTTTTCAAATCAGAAGAAATTTGAACAATCATCAGTCGGTCTTGATTAACCACTTTAAGACGAAAGGCAAGTTCTCGGGCAAGTTCTTGAGCACTAGCAGAAGAAAGAAATAAAAGAAGGGGTGAAGATTTCTGACTTTCGATATAGTAACTTCTTACCTTGGCAGCCAAAAGCTCCTCTTGAAAAGCGAGGTCAACTTCTCTTTCAAGAATACTAACTTCCAGTTGCTTTAAACTCATCCCAATCGCATCAAGCCTTTTTTGAATATCAGCCAATTGAGTTTTGAGGTTAGCGAGTTCAGCTTTGTTGCGTTCATGAGCAGGTTTTAAGGCATCAATAATTTTCTGGATTTCGCCAATTTGACAATCATAGTCGCTTTCTGGACAGGCGGCTCGGACAATTAAAACAGAAGAAAAAATGAATAAAAGAAAAATTCCTAATCCTGCCAACCCCTTAGCCTTTTTCATTTCCTCTCAAGTATATCACAGCCATTATTCAGCCCATATTGCGCGTCACAAAATATTTGTGCTAGACTGGATTTGATGAAAAAAGTCCTTTTATCATTTTTGTTAATTTTCCTCTTTACTTCCCCATTAACCTCAAACGCCCTCGCTGCTGAATGCGTTCCTACTGCCATTGGTTGCATTGATATCAGTGGCCCCAGTGAGTTTGTTGATACCATCCTAAGATTAGCCATTGGTTTGGCTGGAGGAATTGCTATGCTTCTAATTATTTTTGGTGGGATTCAAATCTTAACCTCAGCCGGCAATCCTGAAAGGGTTAAGGCAGGAAAAGAAATGATTACTTCTGCCATCGCCGGTTTACTTTTAATTATTTTTTCTGTCTTTATTTTGCGTATAATTGGAGTGCAAATACTAGATATTTTTTAAAATGAAAAAACTAGCTTTAGATCTTCCCGGTGGATACAGCATTTCGGAACCAGAGGGGTTCAAGTTTGTTGGAGGAAATATTGGTGAAATTATCAACGCTTTGGTTCCCTATATTTTTGCTTTAGCTGGCTTAGTTTTGCTTCTTATCCTCATCTGGGGCGGCTTTGAAATGATGACTTCTGCTGGTGACCCGAAGAAAATGGAATCGGCCAAAGGAAAGCTAACCAATGCCGTGGCTGGCTTCATTATTATCTTTGTTGCTTTTTGGCTGGTCCAAATTTTGGAAGTTATTTTCGGGTTGACGATTTTTTAGAAGGTTTTTTATATACTTCGAATTCGCCTCCGCCAAAACGCCGAGTCCTTTTTTGATACTCAATAATGGCTTTATCCAGTTTATGAGGAGTGAAAGATGGCCAAAGAGTTTCGGTAAAATAAAGTTCGCTGTAGGACATCTGCCACAAAAGAAAATTGGAAAGCCTTTTTTCTCCTCCGGTGCGAATAATTAAATCAGGATCAGGCTCACCATTGGTGTAAAGAAAGGTGCCAAACATTCTTTCATTAATTTTTTCTGGAGGAATTTCTTGATCAATGATTTGCTTGATTGCCATTAAAATCTCGTCCCGACCCCCATAGTTCAAAGCCACATTCACTTTTAATCTTTCGTGTTTTATAACAATGGCAAGCATCTCTTTGATGGCCTTAACCACTTTTCGAGGAAAAGCTTGAAAATCACCCAAAACCGCTAGTTTGACACCTTTTTCTTTGTACTCTTCTTTCCTTTCCTCAACCGCCCTAGTTAAAAGTTTAAATAATCCTTCCACTTCTTTTTTTGCCCTTTTCTTCCAGTTCTCGGTTGATAAAGCGTAAATCGTTAAAGTTTCCACCCCTAAATCCAAACAGTGCTCAACAATCTTAACCAAAGCCTTAACACCTGCCTCATGACCCTGCATCGGCGTCAATCCTTTTTTAGCTGCCCAACGACGATTACCATCCATGATAATGCCAATATGCTTGGGAATTTTTTTCTTATCGAGTTTTGGTCTAGAAGTTTTCCTCGCCATGTCGAACGTATTGTACCACGCCTAACTCTCTCGCTCAATCATAAAGTCAGCCATATTCGAAAGAGTGTCCACCAATTTAGGATTTTGAGTGATTTGAGGAATAAATTTCTTTCCTTTTTCAACCAACCTTCTTGCCATTTTTTGGGAATAATCTAAAGCGCCAGTTTCCTGAGTAATCTTCCTTACCCTATTAAGTTCTCTTTTGGTCAAGTCTTTGTTCCCATAGGCATTCCTAATGAATTTCTTATCCTCGCCTTTTGCTAATTCCAAAGCTTTAAGATGAAGAAGGGTAATTTTGTTCTCTTTAACATCACTGCCTATTGGTTTTCCCAAAGTTTTCTCATCGGAAAAAAGTCCCAATTCATCATCTCGAATCTGAAAGGCAATCCCTACTGGTAAACCATATTTTTCGATTTTTTTAACCTCTTTCTCGTCTGCTCCAGCAAATAAGGCTCCATACTGTAAGGGGCCAGTAATAGTGTAGTTAGCAGCTTTATAATGATGAACCCTTAAAACATCCTCTTCTGATAGTTTATCCTCGAGTTCATAAGTAAGATCAAGAGCCTGCCCATAAGCAGTGCTTAATATTTGGTTACTAAAAGCTCTTAATACTCTTGTCTTCACCTTATCACTAAAATCAGAATCGCTCAAAAGAAGATAAGAAAGGGCAAAACCAATATCTCCCATATCCATTGCCATACTAAGACCGTAGTGATCTCCTTCTCCTTTTTTATATCGTTTCTTATGAAAGTTCTCGTACTGAACATGAATAGTTGGCATTTTTCTTCTAAGAATATCTCTATCCATAATGTCGTCATGAATCAAAATCCAGGTATGCGTAATCTCAACCATTAAGGAAGCTTTTAAAATCGCTTTTCCGTTCTTGCTATTAAAGCATTCATAACCTAGTTTAGTTAAACTCCCCCGAATGTTCTTTCCTCCCATATACTTGCGGTAAATTCGCATCATTTCTGCGGTTATTGGCGAAATCTTGGCCGCCTCTTTTTTTTGGGTTTTGAAAAAAGAATCCAAAATTGGTTCTGTTTTCTTAATATAGTCTTCAAGATAAGCCTTGGCTTGCATCGAAAAGAGTATAGCGGAAACTCTTCTAAGTTGCAAAAAGTTGACAGAGGGAATTTGATATTGATAGACTGAATTTGATGCAAAAATTGGCCTTCAATATTGGCGAAGCGCTTTTTGGAGAACACTCCGGTTTAACACCTTCAATGACTTTGGGCAGCATTATTTCCAATGTCCTGCCAAACATCTATATCTTGGCGGGGGTGATTCTCTTTTTTTTCCTGATTGGCGGAGGGCTAATGTTCATTTTTAGTGCTGGTCAAGAAAACCCGGAAGGAGCAGCCCAAGGGAAAAAAGCGATTACGGGTGCTTTAATTGGTTTCTTGATTATTTTTGCTAGTTATTGGATAATCCAAATAATAGAGTTCGTTACCGGAGTTAATATTTTCGAACCCGGAGGATTTTAATAAAATGCTTGATATTTTTGGCACCATTAGAAATCCTTTAGAAATCATTAATCCTGAGAGACATTATGGTGGCATCACTCAAGCTGAAGGGCGAGGGTTAATAGATTTTTTAAACAACGTTGTCCGTCTTTTAATTGTGGTTGGCGGTTTGTTCGCTTTCTTTAATCTCATCATCGCTGGATACGGGTTTTTAAGTGCTGGTGATGATCCCAAAAAAATGGCAGCGGCATGGGCAAGAATCTGGCAATCATTGATGGGGCTTTTGTTTATTGTTGGTGCTTTTGTTTTAGCAGGAATTTTTGGTTATCTTTTGTTTGGAGACGCCAGAGCGATCCTTTATCCTAAAATCTACGGACCATGATAGAAAAAGTCTTTGCTGCTGAACTTCCCCTTGGCCCTATTGGCGGGGGAAAAGAAGAAGGTTTTGGGCCTTTTGGCTATCTTTGGGCGTTTTCTGACGTTGGCGAAGCTGCCAGACAATTTACCTCAATCCTTTCTAAAATCATTGGGGTGATGACCGTGATTGCCGGCATCTGGTTCTTCTTTATTCTGATGATTGGGGCTTTTGGCTATCTTTCGGCCGGAGGCGACTCAGAAAAAATAAAGAGCGCTACCCAAAGAATTGGTAATGGCTTAACTGGTTTGGTGGTAATTGTTTTAGCCTACGCTTTTATTTCCCTTATTGGCAGATTGCTGGGAATTGATATTCTTAATCCCCAGGATGTTATTGATTTATTAGGTCCGTAAAGATATCATGATAAAAATCCTTTTAGCTCAAGGAGAGCCACCAGGAATCTACAACCCTGCCTTAGATCCTTTTATTGGCAGAGGCGAAGGGGTAACCATTCTTAACACCTTTTTAAGTAATTTCATTAGCATTCTTTTAATCGTTGGCGTTATTGTTGCTTTTATCTTTCTCGTTATTGGTGCGATTCAATGGATGACCGCTGGTAATGATAAAGCAGCAATGGAATCTGCCAGAGGCAAAGTTATTAGTGCTATCATTGGCTTGGTTGTTCTCTTCACCGTCTTTGCTATAATAAAAATAATTGGTGCCATCTTTGGCATCGAACAATTAAAGCAATTGTTTTTTGATATATCGCCATACTTAATTTCTGATTAGAAAAAGAAGAAAGGGGGTGAAAAGGTGAAGAAATTAAAAGAATTAACAAGCTACCTGATGCTTGCTCCGGTTCTGGCTGCAGAAGATAAAATTATAATCAAACCAGGACCAGAATTTGCAGGTTTGGAGAATATTACTGTTCCAGCCATTATTTCAGCGGCGATTAAATTTATTTTGGTTGTTGCTGCTTTAGTCTCCTTCGTTTTCTTAGTAATTGGTGGAATCAGATGGATCACTTCCGCTGGTGACAAAGAAGGAACAGCTAAGGCTCAAGGGACGATTACAGCGGCTCTGATTGGATTGGTGATTGTTTTTGCTGCTTGGGCAATAATCCGTTTATTGCAAACATTCTTTGGATTGGGACCAATTTTCGAATTCGAAATTCCAGTAATTGGACAGTAGAGTAGATTTGATCACTTTAATTAATTAAACCGAACAGACACCTACTCTTGACGGTAGGTGTTTGCTGTTGTAAAGTGAAAATTAATGGTTGATGACGTTCACGAAATCAAAGATATTGTTGTTATCATTGAAAATATCTTTAGCATTATCATTCGCATTGCCGGAGTCGCTGCTTTCATCATGTTTATTGTTGGCGGTTTTAGATATTTAACTGCGGGCGGTGACCCTAAAGCGGCTGAATCAGCCAGAGGAACACTAACATACGCCATTCTTGGTTTGGTTTTGATTATTGCTGCTTGGTTTATTCTTAGATTCATTTCAGAATTTACTGGGGTAACCCAAATTCTTGAGTTTGAATTTAGTCCATAATGAAAAAACTGCCCTTTTTACTTTCTTTTTTAACCATTTTCTTTTTAGCAATTATTTATCCATCCCAAACAAACGCCCAGGGATGTGGCGATATCTTTGGCTCAAATGTAGCAACAAATTGGTATCGCGAGAATCTTGAATTCATTAGAAATCAAGCCAATTGTTCCGGACCCATTCCCATTGAAGTCATTATCACCCCTGCTGAGAGAGACAACCACCAGCTTCTTTTAGACCTTGAAAAAAATTTAAGAGAACTAAATTTTGTTCCCACCTGGCGACCTTGGGGCAACGGCATGCCTCGCGGAAGTGAACTTCAAGCTTGGATTGATGCTGCCAGCGTTTTGTCCATTGGCCAATTCCAGCTTTTTAATGAACCTAACAACTGCTATTTTGGCTGCTTTTCAGGCTCAACACCAGACCCTGTTGCTGATGCCCAGGCAGCCCTTGTTTTTCTTGAGGCTAGTGAACAAGGAAAAATTAAAATTCCTCTTGCCCTAATGCCATTGTCACCCCGAACACCCAACTATGGCTCTTTTTTATCCGAGCAAAATTATTGGACCCAATTTAACAACGCCTGTGGAGGTTGTGTTAAAGATTTTGATTATATTGGCTTAAATGTCTATCCCCTAACTTCACCAGGGGCAAATCCTAATGCGAATGTTGACAAATTCATTAGTGATTTTAGTGCCCAACTTAACTTTTTTGCCAGTCTGGGTGTTAACACGGCTACCACCAGATTTGTTATCACTGAGGCTGGTCTGGATCCGGGCATGTATGAAGGCAATTTTGAGCAAAGAGTGAGAGACACCATCGCCTTTGCTCAAGCCCTTGAAGCCAGAGTTAAAGCCGACCCTTCTCTTTTCCTTAATGTTGACCAAATTACTTTCTTCATAATGGACGAAAACACCAACAAACAATATTTAATTTATCGTCAGTGTGATGATGCCGGAAATTGTGAATGGGTGGTTGACGAATATAAAGTCTATAACATCAATGTCCCTGGTGTTCCTTTTATTCCTGGAGAATTCAGTCAGCTTGATTGCAATCCTGATTTGACTGGCGAACGAGACTCTCGCCCTTATTACAACATTCCTCAAGAGCGCGCTTGTGACCTTTGTAACCTTACGGGTCTATTCTGTTCTTCCTGCGCCACTAGTTTTGCGGTTCATGACACCGTAACCTACAAACGTGGTGCCGGAGCCGAAGAGCCACCCCATTGTGTTGAGAAATCTTGGGAAGGAACCGTTACCATTGACCCAACCAACACCAAAATTCCTTTTGTGGGAAAAAAGGGAGAGGAAAGTGAAGAAAAATATTTGGCGGATTATTTTGAGGGAACAAATGAGTACTACGAAAACTATTCCCATTATTGGAAAGATTGGATCAATTATGCAGGAGTTTGGCGAAAGCTATCGCCAATGAGCTATCAAAATATTTTGAAAAAACAGATGGTTGAAAGAGCGGAAAAATCCCTTGCTTTGGGTAATCAACCTCAAGTAGAAGGTATTCACGATTATCAACTTAATTACATTGGCCGACTCTGTTGGGATGCTCCTTTTTGGATTGAAGTGATTAATACTGTTCTTGGGAAAATTGCTGGGGCTTTCGGGCTTACCATACCTGATGTAACCAATTTCTGCCTTTTCGAAGATTCAGAAAATCACCCAGAGCAGTTTGCTTTAATTCAAGTATATAAGTATACGATTCGCGACCTTCCTTTTATCAACGACCGGTACAATCAGGGAGTTACGGCAACTCTTTCCGAGCTTGAAGAACATCTCCCTCCTGACCCCTTCGAAGAAAACTACCCTGAAAAATGGGACGAGTGGAAAAAATCAGACGGAGGTAAATGGTATAAACTCTGGCAAGTTGTGCCCATGTTTTCTCATGAAGATACTCCGGGACAAATTCTTCCCTACCTAGGCTATAAATCAAAAGATGAGCCAAAATTCATCCCACCAGAAGTGGAAAAGGTTCCTCACGTTGCTCGGCTCTATGAAGCTACTCAAGAAGTACAAACGATGCTAACACCATTTTATCAAGAAGATTTGCTGTTCACCCAAAACAAAGCAAAATCAACCCTTGCTTCGTCAAAAACTTTTCAGCCAACTACCATTAATCCCACTGAAAAAAATATTTTAGGGGAAAAAGCGCTTTTAGCCCAAGGAGAAGCGTGCCAAGAATGCCCTGAGCTTTCCATCGCCAATCCTGGTATTTCTAACGGCATGGTTCATTACACTTATTTACTCTGCCATAGTTGTCCTGGTCATGGGGTTATTGGTGATGTTTTTGTTGGTCCTTGCGGTGGAGTCAGCCAAATGAAAAATATTCCCCCTCCTTGTTTTTCAACCAATCATCCGGCGATTGCTCCACCAGTACCCATCAGTTGTCGAGGAACAGCCAATATTTGCATTGCTTTTAAGTGTGACTCCTCCGAAGCTTGCCCAGGTTGTTGGGGTCAGTGGCAATCAGAGAGCTGCCAAGTCACAGTTGACGAAGGTTGTAATATTACTGACACTACTTGTGGAGCTGTTGCGGTTGAACCACCTGTTTGTGGTATCTCTGGACCAGCACCTGTTATGGACTGTGAACAGGCAGCAATTACTGACCCAAATGAAAAAGACGATCTCTGTTGTGATCCAATTACCATTACTCTTAATGCGGTTGATGCTTTTGAAAATCCTGAATACGAAAAATGTCGAGCCGAAGGAATCACCTGTCAACCGCCAGGTTGTATTCCTGGAGTCAGCTGTATTAGTTGTGATAATCCTTGTGAAGAAAAAGTTGAAAAAGCTGTTAGTCGGCGCTTTGGCATTAACCTTCTTCACCCATATCTCACTGATATTTGGGAACAAACTGGGTTAGCGGAAACCGCTGGCTTGTTTAATTTTTTCCGACCTGAAAGTGAGAAAATTCCCAAATTTAGAGAGATTGACGCCAGTAGTGAAATTATTTACACCCAAACAGGTTTTGAGTCAATCGAACCCTCAGTTGGTAAGTTCTATTTTAATTATCTTGGGGGTGTCCAATTAGCTAAAGAGTGGGTAACTAGAGCCTTAATGCCTTTGAAAAGTAGTATTGAAATCATCCATTAGGGGTGTTATTGTTAAACTAATCTTTAACTATGCTGTCCAAATTCTTAGCTAAAAGAAAAATTGCTCTAATTATTCTTTTCTTTTTTTTAACTTCCATTTTGTTGTCTAAACCAAGCCAGGCTTTCTACACCCCGAATTCAACCTACCAGTTTCAGTTTGAACAAGCGGTTTATAAAAGTCCTGAAGACATGAATCTCCAAAGTTTTGTTTATGAAACTTTAAAGGCAGTAATGGGGTCAATAATGTCCACAATTTTTGGTTGTGTCACTTGTGCGCCAGGAGAAGGTGAAAGAGGAGCAATCGGAACAATCAGCAGTTTCATTGCCTTTCTTTACTCTAGCCCTCCGGCTTCGGGAGTTGAGTACTTGGCGAGTATAGGAAGAAGATTAAATGTTGCTCAACCAACTTATGCTCAAGAGGAAAGTCCAGGCTTTGGAAAAATGAGACCTTACCTTGATATTTGGAAAAAGTTCCGAGATTTAAGTTATGTTTTCTTTGTTCTCATTCTAATCTTCATGGGTTTCGCTATTATGTTTAGGGTTAAAATTGACCCCCAAACGGTTATTACTCTCCAATCAGCCTTGCCAAAAGTGGTTCTTGCTTTAATCTTAATCACCTTCTCTTATGCCATTGTAGGATTACTAATTGATTTTATGTACGTGGCTGCCAATCTTATCCTGTTTACTTTTGGCGATCTAATAGGAATTTTTGATTGGGCTGAAAAGATTGGCTATGACATGGCGATTACCAGTGATTTCAAAGCTTTCGGGGTTATCATCTTAGCTGGGCTTTTCCCCTCATTGGTGATTATTATTTTCTTTTTACTTCTAATGATTGTCCCTTCTGTTGTTGGTGGATTTATTGGCGCAATCGTAGCAGGAGTACCAGGAATATTGGCAATGGGCGCTATTGATTTTTTCATTCTTGTTCTCTTGGCAATCGTCTTTTTAATTGCTCTTATCCGCGTTTTTTGGTCTCTTTTGAAAGCTTACGTAATGGTAATTATAAACTTAATTTTTGCTCCTTTCATAATTCTAATTGGGGTTTTGCCAGGAAGTAACACCATCGGCACATGGTTTAGAAATTTAATCGCTAACTTGGCGGTTTTTCCAGCAACTTTAATGATGATTCTTCTTTCCTTTTACCTTGTTTATTATGCTTTGAAGGGCGTCATTTTTGATCGAATACTTAGTTTACTAACAGGGGAAATTAGCAGTTTTGAAGAATTTATGTATCTAATTGGAGATTCCATTGGCAACGCTCCAGAAATGACAATTCTCTGCTTTGTTAGTTTAGGAATTCTTCTCATGGCACCCAAAGTATCAGATATGATAAAATCCTTTGTTGCCGGTAGACCTTTTGAAAACGGCACGGCCCTTGGTCAAGCACTAGGACCAATACCAATGGTTGCCCCTTACGGAGTTGGCTACGGGACGAGACGGGCGCAAACATGGGCGGGTAAGCTTGTGGCGAGAACACCTGAAGATACACGGCTAAGAACAATTGCTGAGAAAATAGAATCGATGACAAGTTATGTCCGTCAATTAGCAGAAATTCAAAAATTTACGCCGCCGCCATAACAAAAGTGGAAAAAAAAGAAGACTTTAGTCCAGAAGAAGCCATAAAAGAATCCCTAAAACCAGCAAAAGGAGCAGCTAAATTTGGAATAGGTTATTTCGCTAACAAAGTTGGAGGAAAACCTGCCTCAAGTGAGGCCGGCAGAGTCTTTAAAAAAATTGTTGACGTTTTAGGATGGTCTTCTGAAAAATAGAATTTTCACTCCACTTCTCCAAAAGGGGCCCCACTCGCTACTTGAGCGGCCTTTGCTTCGTTTGCCTCTTCCCCACCCCATCTCTTTTTAAGTTTCTCTTTTGAAAAATCTTGTTTAGAAGCCGCTGCTGCTCCTTTAACAAGAAGTTCCGATATTCTTAATTTTTCGGCATCAGCCATCTTATTTAAATCCCCCCATGTTCTATCAGGAAAACGGCTGTATTCGCCTTCGGTAATCAAATAAGGAGCAACAACAATATTAAAAGCTTTGTTCATTTCTCTCCAAGTAACAGGGTTGGCCATAAGGCTAGCATCCCACTTTTCTCTAGTCAAAGCCTCAAAAAGACCACTAATTCCACCTTCACTTTTTCTGCCAGCAAAGAAAATTCGGAGACAATAATCATACCAGGCGTACTTCGGCATTTTTCCCCAGGGCAATTCTCCTAGTTTTTTTTCCTCATTCCACCACAATTCCCAAAAGGAACGAATGTTTTGACAGCTAACATCATCCTCTGGTTCATAAGGAGTTCGGAGATAGTGTAAGAAATCAACAGCTAATCGGGAGCTTGTGTCTTTAACGGTCTTATCAGGACCATGTAAGTGACCAGCACCTGCTTCCAATTCTCTTCTTAATTTGGGCCAGAAAATCTTTCTCCTGTCATCGGCAACAGGAAAACCGCCTAATTTCTCTTTTCCATCAACCTCTCCTCTGGCGAAGGTAGTGGCAATACCCCATAAACGAAAGATTCGCCAAGCCAATTGTTCCGCTGCTTCATCTCCACCCAATTTTTCAAGAACAAAATCTCGCATTTCTTCTAATTTATCTTCAGGTGGGTCAGCTACAAAAAGATTTTTCAAACCTAGTTGCCATTGTCGTATCCATTCTCTATCTTCTTGGCTTATCATGTTTCTCAACCAAGGTCTGTTATTCAGTTCTTGTTCAAACCGTTCTTCATCAAAACTCATTGCCAAAGCGGTAAACCAGCGCATTCCCTTATCAATTTTGTCTCCAAAAGCAGGTTCTCCCTCTTTTGTTAACGGAGCCTTAAACAAAGTTCCCCAAACATATTTTGAATCCAGCAAAGTATAATCTTTATATTTCAAAAATAAGGCGGCTATAGAAGGTAAATCATCATCTACACCCTCAAAAACATCCAGGGCTGTATTAAGATCATTTCGGGCATCGAACTCTTCTCTCAACCTTTTTACTTCTTCGAAAAAAGCTTCTTGCTCAACACTTTTTGGAGAAATATCCTCAAGTTCCCATTTTTTTTCGTCCAAAACACCCCTCGTTTGGTCAACAATAATGTAACTGAACCGACCTCCTAAACCCTCCAATCCCCCTAACAACCTTCTGAAATGAAATCTCATATCTTCGAGTGTTTTTGCTCTTTCCATATTTTCAACTTGTTTCATTCCATAGCCTCGAACAAAAAAAGGCCTTTCTCCCTCTGGCCAGAGCGGAGCAGGCTCTTCTTCGTCAGGGCCCTGTCCTCCCATAATTGGTCTTTCTTCAACCATTTTTCTTATTCTTGCTTCTTGTTCTTCTTTTGCCATTTCCGCTGCCCTTTCTACTTCTAGTTCATCGCGTTCTTCTGCGCTTAGCGGTTTTGGTCTTTCTTCAACCATGTTTTCTTCGGGCATGTTTGGTGTAATTTTCCTTTCAATCAAATTATACTATACCACTTTAAATAATCAAAGAATTGCTCTATTTTGCTTGTAATTTGACCTATTATGAGCTGGTTGAATTGAAAAACACCAGTGTCTACAATAAAAAAGTAACCATGGAACAACATCCTGTCCCACAACACATTTCTTCTTATCAATTCCGTTTGATCGGTGACATGACCATTAAGCAGTTCGGCATGTTGGCGAGTGGCTGCATTATTGGTTTAATCCTTTATGCCTCACCCCTTGCTTCTCTTGTTAAATGGCCCCTGATTGTTCTCTCAATTGCCCTGGGTGTTGCCCTTGCTTTTGTTCCGGTTCAAGAAAGACCATTGGATCAATGGATTATGGCTTTTGTCAAAGCCATTTTCTCACCCACTCAATTTGCTTGGAAAAAACAACCTAAGAAATTAGAAATGTTCAAAACTACTCCTAAGAAAAAATTGTTTCGAAAAGCACCAACACCGCCGCCAGACAGAAAACAACTGACCGAATATCTTGCCACTCTGCCCACAGAACCCAAAAGCACCCTTGATCAGCAAGAAGAAAATTTTGTTAAAAAAGCGGTCAATATGTTTCAGTTAGCCAAAATGCCTTCGCCAAAACCAGTACCCAGTATCCCTCCAATGCCAACTCAACCAGTTCAGCCCGTTCCTCGAAAACCAAAACCAACCTACAAACCAAAGGTTTCTCCTCCAGTAAAACCAATTACTCCTCCAAAGAAAAAACGAGTGGTTTTACCTGAAGAACCAGGTCGTCCCAAAAAGCCAAAGGTTAAAGCCAAGTTCAGTCCGGAACTGCCTTTTCCTGAACGACCTTCTCAACCTAACACTCTGGTGGGCATGGTTCTTGACCCGCAAGGCAAAATCATTGAAGGAGCGATAATTGAAATCAGGGACAGTCAAGGTATTCCCGTAAGAGCCTTAAAAACCAATAAATTAGGCCAATTTCGAAGCGTTACCCCTTTGGAAGATGGTCAGTACGAAATCGAAATCGAAAAAGAAACTTATTTATTTGATATTCTCAAAATTAAATTAACCGGCGCGGTAGTTGAACCTTTAGAAATCCGCGCCAAAGGAAAAGCCAGTGGACCTGCCCAAAACGCTTGACCCAACCAAAATACCTATTCGCGCTTCTACCCAAGAGCATTTGGATATCGAAGATATCCAAGATGGTATTGTCATTCTTAAAGATGGCAGTTGCTGTTTGGTTATTGCCACAACAGCGATTAATTTTGGCTTGCTTTCAGAAAAAGAACAAGAAGCAACCATCTATGCCTACGCTGGCCTTCTAAACTCCCTTACTTTTTCCATTCAAATCGTTCTTCGTTCTCAAAGAAAAGACATTTCTGGCTACGTCAAACTGGTTAGGCAAGCCGAGGAAAAAGAAACCAAAAAAGAAATCAAGGCTCAAATTCAAAAATATCGTCAATTTATTGAGGAAACCGTGGCTAAAAATGAAGTCCTTGATAAAAAATTCTACCTTGTTATTCCCATGAGCGCCTTGGAGCTCGGAGTTAAACAAGCGCTTACCTCTGCTTTTGCCAGGAAAAAACTACCCTTTGACAAAGACTACATTTTACAAAAAGCAAAAACCAATCTTTATCCCAAGCGAGACCACGTTCTGCGCCAAGTAGCTCGTTTGGGGCTCAAAGGAAAACAACTTAACACTCAAGAACTAATCCAGCTTTTCTTTAATGTTTACAACCCTGAGGTTAAAGGCCAGCAAATAACCACCGCAGGCCAATATCAAAGACCAATGGTTGAACCAGCCATGGCCAAAGCAGAAGAGGTTCCAACTATCCCAACCCAACCAAGTCCGATTGGTAAAGAAAAAAATCAAGAAACAGAGGTAAGAAAACCTTCCCAATTTCCAAAAGAAATTGAAGTAGAAACCAAACCAGCTAAAGAAGAATCAATTCAAAATCAAATTGATGGCTTAATCAAAAAAGCGGTTAATAAATGAAACTACCAATTATTGGCAAAAAGGTTTCAAAAGAAAAAAAAGAAGAAAAGGCAAAAGCTCCTTCCCCTCAAGTAGCGGCTACTGAAGGCGTTACTAGGCCAGTGGTTGACCCTCTTTCCCAACTTAGTCAGGGAATGGTTTCGGTCCAAGATGTGATTGCTCCTGGCGCTCTTGAAGTTGATTTTGACCACCTTAAAATTGGCAATAAATACTTTCGAACCTTGTTTGTTGCTGGTTATCCCCGCTTTGTTGCTGCTAACTGGCTGGCTTCCTTAATTAACTTCGACCATTCACTTGATGTAGCGATGTATATCTACCCTGTTGAAGGAAAATCTGTTCTTGATGAATTACGCCGAAAAATTGCGGAGATGGAAGCGGAAATCCAAACCGATATCCAGCGAGGGAAAATCGTTGACCCTGCCACTCAAGCCAAACTCGAAGACGCCCGTAATCTCCAGGAACAGTTAGTTAAAGGAGCGGAGCGCTTTTTCCAATTTGGTCTTTACATCACCATCCCCGCTGATTCTCTTGAAGAACTTAACCAAGTTTCTAAAGAAGTTGAATCTGCCCTTGGTGCTTTGCTAATTGTTTCCAAACACGCCACTCTTCAAATGGAAGATGGCTTTAAAGCTACCATTCCCACCATGGTTGACCGCTTAATGATTACTCGCAATATGGACACCACCTCTTTGGCCACCACCTTTCCTTTTACTTCATCAGAATTAACCGCCAATGAAGGCATTATGTACGGCATCAATGACCACAATGACTCTTTAGTTGTTTTTGACCGTTTTACTTTGGAAAACGCCAATTCAGTTATTTTTGGTAAGTCGGGTGGAGGTAAATCTTACATGGTCAAACTCGAAGCTCTTCGTTCTCTTTTGTTTGGCACGGAAGTAATTATTATTGACCCAGAAAAAGAATATGAAGCCTTAGCCAAAGTCGTGGGGGGTGAATACATTACCTTTGGTTTTGACTCCCCTTCCAAAATTAATCCTTTTGATTTATCCGCGGTTTACGAGGAAGGTGAGAATGAACTGGGACTAAAAATCCTTTCCCTTCACTCTTTGTTTAAAGTAATTATGGGTAAACTCACGGCTACTGAAGAAGCAGTTCTTGACCGGGCTTTAATCTTAACCTACAGAATGAAAGGAATTACCCCTGACCCCGCTACTCAAAAAAAAGAGCCACCCTTAATGGAAGATTTGTACAAAGCCTTGCGAGGAATGGAAGAACCAGAAGCAACCACTCTTGCTGACCGAATTGAAAAATT
>CAYFXA010000004.1:0-6231 GCA_964347135.1 uncultured Gammaproteobacteria bacterium
TTTTGTTATAATCGCGATTTGGTTTTGAATCCTAGGAAATTGCCTCGTATTCCGGAAAAGAAAATTTTAACTGATTTGGAGAAAAGAAAAAAATGGGTGGATGGTGTTGTTATTACCGGAGGAGAGCCGATTCTCCATTCGGAATTAGAAAAGTTTATCGGCAAGATTAAAAAATTGGTCTTTGAAGTCAAACTTCATACTAATGGCGCTTCGCCTTCAACGCTTCAAAAGTTTTTAAAGAAAAACTTGTTTGACTACGTGACTTTGGATATTAAGGCACCGCTGGATAAGAGTTATGCGGTAGCAATAGGAAAAAAGAAGTTTGATCCAGCGATAATTATTGAGACAATTGGAATTCTTTTAAAATCCAAAATTCCTTTTGAATTACGAACAACGATTGTGCCAGGGATTCACGATAAAAAGACACTGGTTTTAGAAGCAAAACAGTTAAAAAAAACAGTTGGTAAAAAGAAAATACCTTGGTTTTGGCAAGGTTTTCAACCGAAAAATTGCCTTGATCCTAAGTTTGAAAAGAAAAAGCCTTATAAAAAAGAGAAATTAGAAGATTTTTTAAAAGTGGTCAAAAGATATTATTCTAAAGTAGAATTAAGAAAGGAATAATATGGAGAGTATTAAGCTAGGTAAATATAAGCACTACAAAGGAAAGATGTATGAAGTGATAGGACTAGCAAGGCACAGCGAGACATTGGAAAAGTTGGTGGTTTATCAACAGCTTTATAAAAGTAAGTTTCCAAAAGGAACTTTGTGGGTGAGACCAAAAGAAATGTTTTTTGAAGAGGTTAAGATTGGTAACAAGAAAATACCGAGATTTAAATATATTGGTGATAAATAGCTTAATTATCCTTCTTTAATTCAAACATTCCATATACTATAATAATTCCAGTATGGCTCTGCCCGAACCAAAAAAAACTTTAGTCTCCGAAAGAGAAAAAATCCCGATTGTTGAAAGAAAAGAAGGAGAAATTAAGCCTGAGGTTAAAGACTATATTACCAAAGTAGAAACAGCCACGGAAATAGATTTGCCCCAGCCCATTACTGATGACCAGGGTCAAGTAGTGGCTGATGACATTACCCCAAGGAAAGTGGTGATTAAGCTGCCCTTAACCGAAGCAGAGATAAAACGGGGTTTGCATTACAAAATTGTTGACTCACTCCGTTGGTTAGCAGAATGGTGCCGGCGTTTAGTTAAAATTACCCAAGGGAAATTCATTTATCAGGGAGCAAAGAAATGACGGGTCCTTTAGCTGAATTGTTCTCACAAGCGAGCTACTTTCTTTTTATTCTAGTCGCCATTGGCTTTATTTTACTGGCCTTGTTGGGACTTTTTTATGGTTTGATACTTTTTCTTCGCCACTCCCGTCGAGAAGAACAGTCTTTGTCTTATGTTCTTCTCCAAATCGCTTTGCCCGCTGACAATGAGATTAAGATTGATGCTGCTGAGCAGATGTTCGCCTCTCTTCATTCAATTAAAAAAGGCGGCTGGTTTCAGTTTTTCAAGACCCAACCTCACTTGTCTTTTGAAATCGTTGCCAAGCACGAAGACATTCGTTTTTATGTGTCTGTTCCTGAGAAATTTCAAGACATGGTGGAGAAGCAAATTCATGGTGCTTATCCTGATGCGGAAATTACCCAGGTTCAGGAATACAATATTTTTTCTGAGAAAGGAAAGATTGCTTTTACCGAATTGGGGATGAGAGGTGCTTCTTATTTCCCCATCAAGGTTTACAAAGATTTGCCCACCGATCCTTTGTCTGCCACCACCGCCGCTCTAGCTAAAATGGGTAAAGATGAGGGAGCCGCCATTCAAATTTTAATTTCTCCGGCAGATAATAAATGGCGGGGACAGGGCAGAGGTTATATCAGTGCCACTAAAAAAGCAGAGGCTGACCCTGAGAAAGCAAAATTCAAGGTTGACCCGAAGACCTTAGAGGCAGTTGAGAATAAGTGTTCTAAACCAGGGTTTGCTGCTACTATTCGAATCGTTGTTTCTGCGCCGACCCAAGAAGAAGCCGACTCTCATCTGAGTAATATCAAATCAGCTTTTTCTCAATATAATTCTGACCTCAACGGTTTGAAAACCAAGAAAATTTGGTTCAAAAAGGGCTTCATGATTGATTTTATTTATCGCTATCAACCAATTTTTCGTCTTTTGGGCAAACAAACAATTCTTAATTCTGAGGAAATCGCCACCATTTATCATTTTCCCAATAAACAAGTAGAAACACCCCACATTTATTGGCTTTATGCTAAGCGGGCACCCGCTCCTGCTGAGGTGCCTAAAAAAGGACTTTATTTAGGTAAGAGTACGTATAGAGGACTGAGCCGGCCAGTTTATGTTAGTGATGATGACCGTCGTCGCCACATTTATATTATTGGTAAAACTGGTACAGGCAAAACCGAAATTTTGCGAGACATGATTCTCCAAGATATTCGAGCTGGTAAAGGAGTTTGTTTGATTGACCCCCATGATTTGGCTGAAGATTTACTGGCTTATATCCCGCCCGAAAGAGCCGAAGAGGTGATTTATTTTGATCCTTCAGATACCGAACGCCCCATGGGCTTGAATATGCTCGAGGCTCAGACCGAAGAACAACAGCATTTTATTACTTCTTCAATTATTAACTTAATGTACAAACTCTATGATCCCTATAAAACCGGCATTATTGGCCCCCGATTTGAGCACGCGATAAGAAACGCGATGCTCACGGTAATGAGTGAATCGGGTAATACTTTTGTGGAAGTGATGCGCTGTTTACAAGACCCCAAGTTTGTTCAAGAACTATTACCCAAAGTAAAAGACCCGATTGTTAAGCGTTATTGGACAGACCAAATTGCTCGGACCGCTGACTTCCATAAATCAGAAGTTTTGGATTATATTGTTTCCAAATTTGGTCGTTTTGTAACGAACAAGATGATGCGAAACATCATTGGTCAGTCAAAATCTTCTTTTGATTTCCGGAAAATCATGGATGAGGGTAAGATTTTGATTATTAATTTGGCCAAGGGAAAAATAGGGGAGGAGAATTCGAATTTCTTGGGTTTGGTTTTGGTGCCAAGAATTTTAATTGCTGCCATGAGTCGGGCTGATATTCCAGCTGAAAAGCGACGAGATTTTTATCTTTATGTTGACGAGTTTCAGAATTTTGCTACCCCTGATTTTGCCCAGATTCTTTCTGAGGCAAGAAAATTCAAACTAAATTTGACGGTCGCTAATCAGTTTATTGGTCAAATGGAGGATGAGGTAAAGAACGCCATTTTCGGTAATGTGGGAACAATAATTGCTTTTCGGGTAGGGGTAACCGACGCGAATTATTTGCAACGCGAATTCCAACCCACTTTTGCTGAAGATGATTTGCTTAATATTGATCGTTTCCATGTTTATATCAAGACGATTGTTAAGAATGAACCAATACCCGCTTTTTCAATGGACTTAACCAAAAACATTAAGGTCCAGCAAAAACAAGCCAACCCCAAAGTGGCAGAGATGATTAAGCAACTCTCGCGTTTGAAATACGGAAAAGACAAGGAAATTGTCGAGTCGGACGTTGCTCAAAGGGCTCGACTTTAGCTTCAAAATTTGCCTTTTCCTCCATAAATCAGTACAATTGAATTATTATCTCTAAATTAGTTTTCAATGGTTCATTATGGCTAGAGTTAAAGACAGACAAAAGGCTTTAGAACTCAGGCTAAAGAAAAAAATGAGCTATAGTCAAATAAAAAAAACACTTGGTGTTAGCAAGAGCACTTTAAGTTATTGGCTGAGAGATTACCCATTGAGTAAAAAAAGAATTGACGAGCTTCGGGGTCAGAACGAGACAAGGATAGAAAAATATAGAAAAACTATGAGAAAGAAGCGAGAAGAAAGATTGAGGAGATACTGTAGAGAAGAAAAGCGAAAATGGTTACCTCTTTCTAAAAGAGAATTTTTCATTGCTGGACTTTTTCTTTACTGGGGAGAAGGAGGGAAAGCTATTCGCCACACTGTTAGTTTAAATAATACTGATCCACAAGTGATGAAATTTATATTACATTGGTTAATTGAGGCACTCGAAATACCTGAAAAAAAAATTAGAGTCTATCTTCATCTGTATAGTGATATGGATGTTAAGGAAGAGATGAAGTTTTGGAGCAATGAATTAAAAATTCCTCTCTCGAGATTTAATAAGCCATATATCAAAAAAAGTAAAAAAGCAGACATTGATCATAGAGGGTTTGGCCATGGAACGTGTGGTTTATTAGTGCACGATACTAGGTTAAAAGAACGGATTTTAATGGGGATCAAAGCAATTGCTGATTACTATGGGGAAATGATATAATAAGAAGGCTAAATCGGGGCCTGTAGTTCAACGGTAAGAACAGGTTTCTTATAAAGACCAGACGAAGGTTCAACTCCTTCCGGGCCCACTAAAAAACCGCCATCTTGGCGGCCTTTTTGTATTTAGATTTAGTTCGATTTATAACTCTTCCAACTTTACTTTTTCTTCTGCCTTTTCGCCAATTAAATCCAAATATTTTTCCGTTGTTGAAAGACGCTTGTGACCCACTAAGCGCTGAACCGTGGTAACCGAAGTGCCGGAAGTGAGTTGGTGAACAATAAAGGTATGGCGTAAATCATTAACCGTTGCCTTTTTAATTCCCGCAATTCGGAAGTAGCGACTAATTGAAGCTCGAATGTTCCTAACTAAAACAGGACGGCCAGTTTTAGTAACAAAAACCGCCCGACTCTTGGTTTTTGGTCGGACTTCAAAGTAACGATCAAGAGCTCTTTTAGCAGGCTGATTAAGAGGAACGGTTCTTTCGGGATGGGATTCATAAGACCGGACACGAATTTCCCTTTCACCGATATCATCAAGTTCCAATCTGGCGAGTTCGCCAATTCGCAAACCGGTTTGAAGAAAAATTTCAATAATCGCCGCCATTCTGGGGTCATCTCGGCAGGCATCTCGTAGAGCCCGATATTCCATTTTGGTGAGAACCCGCGGCGGTTGAATTTCGTATTTGGGATGTTCAACCGAAGCAGCTGGGTCTTGGTCAATAAGGCCTTTTTCTTTGAAGTAGCGGAAAAAGGTTTTTAAAGAGTTAAGTTTTCGGGAAACTGATTTTTTCGTGTATTTTTGTTTATCGAGGTAGTCCTTAAACTCCTCTATCATTTCTTGAGAAACGGAGGTAATTTGAGTAATTTGTTTTTTGCTAAGGAAGTCAACGAACTGCCCGATGTCCGCCCCATATGCTAAAATGGTGGATGTAGCTTTGCCACTGTTTTTGAGGTAATCAATAAAATTTTTGTGGGCAGTTGTTAGCGATTTATCGTCAGCCATGATTGGAATTATCAATCCCATAATAACACCTATAGGAAGGAGTGTCAACTAGGAAAATGAAGGTTAATCGCCTCATCAAGATAGTTGTTGTCATCATTGGAATTGGGCTTATAATTAGCCTTTCTAGGAATATTTATCGTCTTCTTAAGGCTGGGGACCAGGTAAAATTAGCTCAACAGCGCCTTGAAAAGCTGGAAAAAGAACACCAAGAGTTATTGGAAAAAAAAGAATATTATCAATCCGAGGAGTTTATTGAACAAGAAGCAAGAAATAGACTCAATCTGGGCAAGCCAGGAGAAATGTTAGTGATTTTACCCCCCAATGTTGGTGAAACCGGAGAAATTAGTTCCCCTTCTGCTCCTGAATTGCCCAATTGGAAGAGGTGGCTGAAGCTGTTTTTTTAGATTTTCTTCCAATAGAAATAATCTCGATGCATAATGAGATTAGCCAGCCAAAAAGGAATTCCCATTTTTGGGCGAAACATGGCAAACTGGGATTTATGACAGGTAAAGGCTAGATATCTTTTTTGTAATGCTTTGAATCCAGCGAATCCAAGACGAAAGAATGAAAGGCAAAATTCAGGCTTAGGTGTATTAAGCTTCTCTTTAATTGCTCCCTCAATTATTTTAGTGATGTTTCTTGGCATCACTGCCCAGTAAAGTCTGATTGGCCATTGATTTCCAATTTTTTTAATCGCTTCTGTCGTTGCCTGAGAAACAGCAATGTGGTCTTGGTTTCCAGTAAGCCCTGAGTTTTCCTCAAAAGTTAAAACTAAATTGGGTTTTTCTTTTTTGAGATATTTTAAGATTATTTTTTTTAGTTTTTCTTTTTCTATTTTATGGATGGTTGTATCGGGATAATCGAGAAAAATGAGTTTATCGATTTTCAATCT
>CAYFXA010000005.1:0-11001 GCA_964347135.1 uncultured Gammaproteobacteria bacterium
AAAGTAGATAACGCCAAAAACAATGACAGCGAGATAAACCAAATGAAGTTTTTTTTTCATTCTCCCTTTAGTGAATTAATTATCTGCAATTTAACGCAAAATTTCAAGTGACCCCATGGGGATTTGAACCCCAGTTTCCAGGATGAGAACCTGGTGTCCTAGGCCACTAGACGATGGGGCCGGACAAGCCTATTTTAGCCTAAAACAGGAAGAAAAACAAGAAATTTCCATCAAAAAACCCCACCTTTTTGGTCGGGTTCTTTGTGAGCGAGGAAACGGATGAGACAAAGACTGGACGAAAAGGTTGAAAAAGGAGAGCAACATTGCTCCCCCTTGGTCATTTCACTCGCCACACGCCTTCGGCGTGTATAGCCAGAACGGAAGAAGCTGCTTACCAGATGCGTCAGCTCCTGCCGTAGCAACGTCCTGTAGTCGGGCTCGCCAGCATGCTCTCCGACGTGTGGCTTGGTGAGGCCCGCGGTTCAGCGCCGGTAGTCCCGAAGGTGTAGGTGGAACAGCCATCAGCGTATGGCAATGACTTCGCCTGGCTTGTCCTGACAACCATCGGAGTTGGATCCACTACTATCGCAAGCATATCCTACTCCTTTCAGCTATACATCTGATCCTTCACTATATGCCTCCCCACGGCTCTTTAGGGTACCACCTCCTTTTTTTATGTCGTCCGGGGCGTTTCTTAAGCAACAGCAAACTGGATACAACACTAATTAGGTTACACCCAATCTGCTGTTGCCTTTGAAAAATTGTCTCATCACGTTTCCCTTTTAAATGTGCTTTTCCTTCTTTATTATCCACGCTTTTGTGGGAAATGAAAAAGAAAACTTCTGTTTATCAGAATTATTTTCAGTTTAATACAATGGGTTCAAGTTTGTCAAGGAAGCTTTTTAAGAAGCCAAAGGGACTGCAGTGGGGGTGACGGGTCTTTTTGTAATCCTTTTTGCTCTTTTTCTTGTTGTTCTTTTCTTGAGAACTATCTTCAGAACCTCATCCATATGCTCCACGAATTCAAATTTAATATCCTTTTTCACTTTGGTGGGGATTTCTTCTAAATCTTTCTTGTTATCTTTGGGTAAAACCACAGTTTTCAATCCTGCTCGATGGGCGGCAATCACTTTTTCCTTAATACCGCCCACTTCTAGAACTCTACCTCTAAGCGTTATTTCTCCAGTCATGCCCACATCCCGTTTTACTGGTATCTTGGTAAAAGCGGAAACAAGAGCAGCGGTAATTGCTACTCCAGCAGAAGGTCCGTCTTTTGGCACCGCCCCTTCAGGAATATGGACGTGAGTGTCAATATCCTTGTAAAAAGTTTCTTTGAGTCTTAAAGCCTGCCAACGGCTTCTGGCATAAGACAAAGCTGCCTTACCTGATTCTTTCATCACTTTGCCTAGTTTTCCAGTAAGGAAGAGCTTTCCTTTGCCTGGCATAAGAGCCACTTCAATCAGAATAATGTCTCCACCCGCTTGGGTATAAGCCAAGCCAGTGGCCATACCAAGTTTGTCCGTTTTTTCAATCATTGTTTCTGAATATTTCCTTGGTCCTAAGTATTTAGTTATTTCCCTTTTAAGAACTTCTTTTTTGAATTTTTTGCCCTCAGCTTCTTTTCGAGCAATCTTTCGGCAAACAGTGGCCAAATTTCTTTCAAGCTCTCGGACACCAGCTTCTCGAGTGTAACGATTAATAATCTCATGAAGAGCAGCATCAGCAATTTTAATTTTGTTTTCACCCAGACCATTAAAGAGTAATTGTTTTTTCCAAAGGAATTTCTTGGCAATGTTAAATTTTTCCTCTTCGGTGTAACCGGGAAAACGAATAATTTCCATTCGGTCTTTTAATGCCGGTGGAATCGTGTCAAGAATATTGCCGGTGGTAATAAACATCACTTTAGATAAATCAAAAGGAACTTCTAAATAATTATCAGAAAAAGCATAGTTTTGCTCTGGGTCTAAAGCCTCAAGAAGGGCGGCAGAAGGATCACCCCGAAAATCAATCCCGACTTTATCTATCTCATCCAACATAAAAACCGGATTGTTGGTGCCCGCGTTTTTAATTCCTTGAATAATTCGCCCCGGCATGGCGCCAACATAGGTCCTTCGGTGTCCTCGGACTTCAGCTTCATCTCGAATTCCACCCAAAGACATCCTGACAAATTTCCTTCCCAAAGCTCGAGCAATTGATTTACCAATTGAAGTTTTACCTACACCCGGTGGACCAATAAAACAAAGAATCGTTGGGCCACCAAGTTCTTCTTTCTTTTTCTTCCCCTTTTTCTTTTCCTTAACCTTCCCTTTTAACTTCATTACCGCCAAATACTCTACCACTCGTTCCTTTGCTTTTTTCAAGCCATAATGATCTTCTTCTAAAACTTTACCCGCTTTGGTAATCGAGCGCTTGTTGGGAGAAGATTTGGACCAAGGCATTTCTGTTAGCCAATCAAGGTAAGTACGAATGTAGCCAACTTCAGGGTGATTGGGATTCATTTTAGAAAGTCGTTTCAATTCTTTTCTGGCTTTATCAGCCACTTCCTTGGGCATCTTGGCCTCTCTAATTTTCTTTTCATACATTTTAAGCTCTTCACTCTCTTCGCTGATCTCTCCTAATTCTTCCTCGATTGTTTTTTTCCTTTCTCTTAAAATTGCTTCTCTCATTGATTTATCAAATTTCTTTTGGGTTTTTGAAGCAATCGTTCTTTCTAAATCTAGGACTTTGATTTCATTAGCAAGACAGTTGGTTACTTTTTCTAAACGCCGCCGAACATCAGTCATTGCCAAAAGTTCCTGTTTTTCTTTTGTTTCCAATTCCAAAACATAGGCAACTTGGTCAGCCAATTCAGCTGGATTGACGCCGCTCATTAAGCGGATGATTATCCTGGCGTCAACTGATTTTCCTAAATTAATCGCTCGTTGAAAATTACTAAGGAGATTTTTGTAAAGGGCTTTAATTTCATGAGAGTCTTCGATGATATCGCTAACCTCAGAAACGCTGCCGATAAGAAAAGGTTCTTTAGCTTGCATTGATTCCAAACGAACCTTAGCCAAACCCTTGACCAAGGCATGTTTAACTTCTTTTTCTTCGATTACATCCTCAACTCTAGCAACGATACCCACCCGATAAAGATCATTAATACCTGGATCATTGGTCCGAGGGTCTTTTTGGGTGAACAAACAAACCAAACGATTACTTCTAAAAGCAGCACCAATCGCGGCAACTGATTTGGGACGACCCAAAGTCAAGGTCGTTTCGGTGTGAGGAAAAATTACCGGTCGACGAATGGCAATAATCGGTAGAACTTTTTCTTTGTTGTTGTTAAATAGAACAGCCATTTGTAATTTCTTTGAATTGTTAGCAGTCTAACAAAAAGTCTGCTAAATGTCAATAGGGAATTACTGATGAATAACTATCTTCGTTCCCGGACTACCTTTTGAGGGATAGGCAACATTGTGATTTGATGGAACTGGAGGCGAGGTCCAATAAAAAAGCTTCTCGGCATCAGGCGTTCTCATGTTAACACAGCCATGACTCATGGGATGACCGAAATTATTATGCCAATAGGTTCCATGAAGCCCATAACCCTTGTAAAAATATTGGGTGTAAGGAACATTGGGTAAATAATAGTAAGTATTGGTGCCTCTTCTCCCCCCTTCCATTTTGGTGTATCTCAATTTTATCCAAACCCTGAATTCTCCACTTGGAGTTGGTGCCCATTTACCAGTGGAAACCAAAAATTCGTAAACGATTCTATTACCCTCATGGGCATAAAGTTTTTGGTCAGAAAGGTCTATCTCAACCCAGCGGTTATCGGTTGTTGCTCCTAGAACGGCTCCCTCCTGAAGTTCCAAAGCTTCTTGACTAGGAGTCAGTTCAACCAATTTGTAATCAACTGGTTGATTATTAAAAATGGCGGCCTCATCGGTCTCCTCATATTCCCCCGTGGCATCAGCAGAAGGTGGTCCGCAACCACAAGAAGTATCAATTAGAAATCTTCTTGCTGAAAAAAACAGGACTCCCCCAGCAATTAAAATTGCTAATGGTAAGCCAATTAAGAAAACTTTATTAGCCCTAGAAAATCTTTTAAAAAATTTCATTAGAGCCATGGTAACATATAAAAATTTTTGTTTCTAGGTTCAAAAAATGGTAAAATTGAAGAGATTGCCAGGTCGTCTAACGGTATAATGAAGCTATGATAATTTGTCAGTTCTGTAATAAAAAGTTTAAAGCCATTACAAACACTCACTTGAAGGCAATACATAATATTACCCTATCCAAATATAAAAAACGATTTCCTAACCAAAAAATTGGATTTCCAACCCCACCAAATCTCCTGCCTGAAAATAGTCAAGAATTTATTAGATGGAAAAACAGTCTAAAAAAGCGCGGTTCTCCATGGAATAAAGGTCATACTAAAGAAACTCACCCGGGTGTACTAAAAACTTCCCAAACGATGAAGAAGAGAAAAATTGATAATTTTAAACAATGGCGAGAAGAAATGAGACATTTAGGGAAAATTAAATCTCAATATCCGTCACTTCCAAAAAATGAAGAAGTGGCAGAATTAATAGGTTTAGTATTAGGAGATGGCAATTTGTATAAACATAAACGAACCGAGCGGTTAACTATTTCTTTTAATACCAAATACCCCAAAATTATTAAAAGAGGTCAATATCTTGTGGAGAAGATATTTCAAAAAAAACCAATAGGAACTCAAAATAAAATAGGAAGCTGCGCGAGGATATGGATCTATGAAAAGCATATCAGTAAAAGATTAGGAATTCCATGTGGAGCAAAAAAGAAGTATAAACTACGAATTCCGGAATGGGTTTGGAAATCGGAGGAATTACTAAAAGCGTGCCTTGTTGGACTCTACAATGCTGAAGGATCCTATTCAGTACATAAACCAACGTATACCTATAACTTACAATTTTCTAATACCAACAAATCTTTATTGAAGAATGTACATCAGGCATTAAAAATGCTAAAATATAGTCCAAATTTAAGAAAAAATGCAGTCAGACTAAGACGAAAAAAAGAAGCAAAGAGATTTTTAAAAGAAATAAAATTTCAAGAGTATAGAAGTTAATGTCCATTGCGGGGTGGAGTAACTGGTAGTCTCGTCGCGCTCTGAACGCGAAGATCTAGGTTCGAGTCCTAGCCCCGCAGCTCGGAATCAGCCTTGTTTACTTGAATTTGTTGAAAAAAATTTACTTAGAAAGCAATTCTTTTAAAGATGTAAGTTTCTTTTTCTTTTGAATTTCTTCCCGATGATACTTCTCTCTTTTCCAATAAACTTTATAAGCCTTGGCTTTAGTTTTAGAATTGATTATTCTATATTTGTCTCCAATTATCTCTATGGCACAACAGTTATCAAATGCAAGAGCTATTCCAGACGTTTCTCTCATAGTTATCTTTAAAGCAGGCTCTCTATCTTTCTCTACGTCATAGTGAGGACAATAAAGAGCGGAAATGAAATCAAGACCTTTTAATTTGATTAGTGATGCTTTGGGGTCGTTAAACTTTTTCGAATCAGAAACACCAAATTTAAACCAGCAAATTGCTCCAGCGCTTAATCCTGATAAAACAATTCCCTTTTCCCAGGCTTTTTCTAAAATTTTATCTAAACCAATTTTTCTCCAGACCCTCATCATTTTTAGAGTATTGCCCCCACCGACATAAATAATATCTGAAGCAAAAACCTGATTATTAATTGTTTTTTCTGTCAATCTTTTGTTAAGTAATGAAAGAGAATCTACTTTACAACCCAATCTCTTACCAAAATGTTTTTCAACCGCTTTGATATAGACTTCCGAGTCAGAACTGGCGGTGGGAATAAAAAGCAACTTAGGGCGGGATTTACCAGAAAGTTTAATGATTTCTTTATCAATTTTAGTGGTTTCGATAGGATAGCCCGGCCTCCCAATCTCACCACCACCGATAGCAACTATTTTTTTCACAGGCTTAATTATATCAAATATCGCCTAGTGGAGAAAATGACAAGACTTTTGATAAACTATCTTTAGATGAACCCAATTATAAGTTCGGAAATCATCAACAACTCCCAGCCAATATGAGAGAAAAAATGTATGAAAAGTCAGCTGGAGATACAGCGGATCTTATTTCCGTAGCTCAGAGATTAATTGAAGCAGGCGTAATGAGTGAAGACGAGGAGTTAATAGAAGCTGGAAGAAGTAAATGAAGAGAGGCCTGGCCTGAGGAAATCGCTGATCGGGCTGTAGACATATATAAAAGATTTAAAAGAGGAAATTGGCTAATTCTAATCCTATAGACAAGATTTGTTCATAATAACGAGGTCCTAGACCGACCTGCTCAGCCCTGAATTAAGAATTTGGTGGATTGTCTGGCGGATTTTGGATAATCGCCGCTTCCCGAATTCAGGATTATCCTTAAACCATTTAATATTGGCGGGTGAAGGGTGAGGTAAGACAAAACATCGAATTTCATTTAACTTCTGGTCATTAAAAATAAGTTCTTTATATTCCTTGCCGGGAAATAAATAGGTTGCTGCCATTTTACCAATAACGATAAATAACTTTGGTTTCAAATAGGAGATTTCTTTATGGAGCCATTTGTCGGCGCAAATCTTTGGTGGTTTTTTATCTCCTCCTTTCTTATCTTTGCCAGGAAAACAATGACCTAAAGCAGTAATGTAGAAATTTTTTGGATTGTAAAAAACTTTATCTGAGACTTGGTACCACTCATACTTTAATCTTCTACCAGCAGCATCAGACCAAACTTTCTGTTTTTTAATCGCAGTCTGAGAAGGTGCCTGACTAATTTGAACGATTTTGGCTTTTTTATCACCCCAAACCAAGGGAGGACCAATTACGTTTTTACAAATCCGACAGTTTTTAAGTTTTTTCTGGAACTGAATAAGATCCATGAGCTTGATTATAAAAGAGTTTTTTGGCCAGACAGAAGTGCCTTTTCCATTTTAGGTGAAATTCTTAAATCTAGTTTCCAGATACCTTGTCTGCGTAATGTCGGTTTTATCTCACCGTCTTTTTTCTCATTTCTAATCCAAGGCAGAACTATCTCTCTTGCAACCCATTCAGTAATCTTGGGAGCTACAGATTTTGAGATTAATACTTGAGCTCCTAGTGAAGTTTTAGCAACCTTTAGGAGTTTTGGAATTTGCTCAAGCGGATATGTCATAAGGGAAGCGTGCTCTAATAGATCAAACCAACGATTTTCTTCTTTCCAAATCATTAATCTCCTCGAAACTACTGCTGTTGTATACCAATCATTTTTGCTAAAAATTTTTGGTACCATAGAGCGAAAAGTAAGCTCAGAGCTTTTCTTTTTTGCCCATTCAACAGGGTTTTTAGACTTGTTTTGAAATACAGGATTTTCTAATTTGAACCCTTTAGTTTTTTGTCCGACCCACTCACCGACTCTTTTGGTTGGAGGCCAGATAGGTCGAGAACAACCTGGAGGAGGGCTCTTTGTTGCTCGATGAATAATATGAGTTCTCGGTCTTTTTTGAGGAATTCCAATTGATCTTAAATCTATTCTAACAATCAAAGTTGCTACTTCTCCCCAAAATTTCTTTAAATGTTTATGAAAGTTGTACAATAATGGTTCTCCAAGCGACCAGGCCAATGGTCCTGTTTCCCACCAGATTGTACCAGCCTTAGTTTCTCTAGCAACTTGGGATAGATTAAGAATTTCAGGAAACGTTTCAATATTCTCATGATCTTCCTTTTTGAAAAAGCTGAGACTTAAATGACTAAACCTTGAACAAGGAGGATTGCCAACAATAATATTTGACTTTATTTCTTTCAATCTTGGTTTTTTAGGAAATTCCTGAGAAGGCAAACCAAGAATTCGTGCCCCATTCATCCCTTGTTTCCAAGTTTCTAAACTTCCTACAACATCCAAACCAGCTCTTTGTAATCCAATCAGAAACCCACCTAAATAACAATGTGTCCCTAAAGCTTTTACTGTTTTGCCCATTATTCATTAATTATAAATTGATAGACAACGAAGTTAAAGGAGGTTAAAATAGTCCCAAACCGACCTGCCCAGCTAAGTGGCAAAAAAATGAATACAAAAGATAAAAAAGAGTGTTGTCCTAAATTTAACCCAAAACTTTGGGATGGTAAAACTCATCACTGGAAAAACAAGCTCTTTATCAAAGACACTATTCCCCAGTTTTTACATATGCCATTTCCCCCCATGGTTAGCCGGATGGTCCAAAGACAATGGAAAAAAGCCCAAGAAGCTGGTGCCGCTCCTGAAATTAAGGACTTTCTCTGGCTTGCTTATGACCCCTCACCCTGGAAATCTGAGCATTATATCGCCGTCACAAAAGAAGTCCCTAACGCCAATAATGTTAAGCTTTCGGGAACATTTATCAGTAAGGTGTTTGACGGTCCTTATAATGCCGTCCCTAAATGGTTTAAAGAAATGGAAGAATATTTAGCCAAAAGAGGAAAAAAATCCAAAAAATACTATTTCTACTTCACCACCTGCCCAAAGTGTGCGAAAAAGTATGGCCATAACTACGTTGTTGCTTTTGCTCAGGTTAAATAGACTCGAACCCTACCCGCAACTCGCAGCAAAAAGCAAAAATAGTCGCCCACCGTTGTTATTTAATTAAAACCGTGATAACATAAAACCCCAGAAAACATGGCTCTCCCCCGTTTCACCTGGAAAGAATACGAATCACTTCTGGAAAAATTATCTTCAGATATTTCAAAACATCTTAAAAAGAATGGCCTTACAATAGATACTGTTGTCCCGATAATGAGGGGTGGCGGTGTCCCTGGAATATATTTAGCTTATGCCTTGCATGTTCTAAGTATTCTACCTGTTCACTACCATTATGATTTCCGAGAAAAAGGAAAAATGAAACTGCGCCGCTTTATCACCATTAAAAGATATATTGATTTGATTCCCAAAAACCCTGTTATCTTATTAGTCGAAGGAAATCAATGCTTTGGTAACACTGCTAATGCTGCTTTGGAAGATATAAAAAACAATATAAAAAATCCCGTTGTTTTATATGCCGCGGATTTAGTTGATTATGGCTATAAAGACGCTGTGAAAGCAGATGCTGTTTTTATTGGAAAATATTCAAATGAGTGCGGAACACTCTCTCATAAAGAGGCGCGTAAAAAAGGCATTTTTCCTGGTACAAAGCTTCTGCCTTGGGAAATTGAAAAAGAAGAAAAAGAAACAATCAAAACCAAACAATTTAAATACCGCGATTTGAAACAATACTTTACTAAATCCAAGGTTGTGAAAGAGATAAAAATTAACCAGGAAACGCAGTAATGCTATAATAATTAGAAGAATGGCTCCGTATCAAACAAAAAAAGATCTTCCTGACTCCGTAAGGGAGAACCTTCCAGCTGATGCTCAAGATATTTACAAAGAAGCTTTTAACAATGCCTGGGAACAGTTTGCTGACCCTCATAAATTAAAGTATGGGGGTGATAGAGAAAGTGCCTCCCACAGAGTTGCCTGGTCAGCCGTGAAGAAAAAATATTTTAAAAACGAAAAGGGCCAGTGGGTTCTTAAAAAATGATTGTCAAGCGAAAAAATGGTTATTATGTTTTATCCGAAAAAAGTCGGAAAAATCTTGGCGGACCTTACAAAACAAAAAAAGAGGCTAAAAAACGGCTCCGGCAAGTGGAATACTTTAAACGCTTAAAGGGCGGCTAATAACTCTGTTTATAACTTTCAAACAATGAAAAAAATTCTTTTTGTCATTTCTTTTTTTTTAGGTGTTTTTTTTAGTTGCTGTGGCATTTATTTTTGGGAAAAGAATATTTTTGCCAAAGGAGAAGTTTTTTCTCAACAGTCTGTGGTTGAAGAGGAGGGATTGATACCTTCTCCTTCCCCTTCTCCTAGTCCTTCCCCCTCTCCCTCTCCATCACCCTCACCCAGCCCCAGTCCGTCTCCAAAACCAACGCCCACGCCTTCTCCTTCGCCCTCCCCAGAGCCTTCTCCTCCACCACCCGTTAGTGCTGAACAAATCAATGAATTTATTGAGCGATTTGCGAGTCAGTACAACATTGACCCCAATATCTTAAGACACATTGCTATTTGTGAATCTGGATTTAATCCTTTAGCGGAAAAACTTTATTACGCTGGTCTCTATCAATTTTCTTCCAATACTTGGATAAAGTACCGTGGCTTAATGGGCGAGGATACCAACCCTGATTTGCGTTTTAATGCCGAAGAAGCGGTTCAAACAGCCGCTTATGTCCTATCCATTAACCGGGCCTATATTTGGCCTAACTGCGTTCCCTAGAGTCGTTTCACCTGATAAATTGACAATAAAGGATAATTCCTATCTTCTGAAATTAATTCCAATTCTTTATCTTCAAGAAATTTTTTTAAGTGGGCTTTTTCTTTGTCTCCTCTGGAAATAATATGAATCTGTTGACCATCATATTGCCAGTAAGGAAAAGTAACTGCTTGTTGGGAAATAAAAACTCGACGGTTTTCTTCCAGGGCGGTTCTAATCTCTTGCTCAACCATTTTCTGATTAGCGCCGACAATATAAAGAGCGTTGTCATATAGTAACTGGGGGCGTTGGTAGTCAGATAAAATCAATAAGTCTTGGTTAGTAATCCCACTTTGTTGAATCAGACTGGCTTGAATTTTGGGAATCGGAGTTTTTTGGTAAACAATCAAAGTTGGAAAGGCGCTGACAATTAAGAGAATAATTAATGCCCAATAAACTTTTTTCCAAGGAATCAAGGCTAAAAGCAAAGCCAAAGGATAAGCAACCAAAGCACTCCATCGACCATATAATCCCCCATACCAAAACTTGCCGGTAATAACAAAGCAAGTCATGAAGAGTGAGATAAAAATTAATAATTTGTATTTTTTCTCTTTGATTAGCCAAAAAAAGGCAATAACTCCGCCTATAATGGCGGCAATTGAATAGCCATGAAACAAAATTAGGAAGTCATTTCTTAAAACTCGCAAAATATCTAACAAGGTCCAAGAAAAAAG
>CAYFXA010000006.1:0-33396 GCA_964347135.1 uncultured Gammaproteobacteria bacterium
GATGGTAAACCTATCTTTAATTTGGACCATAGCCATTGTTTCTGGTCTTGCTTTTCTTGGTGGGTTTTTAGCTAAAAAATTAAAACAGTCAACCATTATTGGTTACTTATTAGCAGGAATTCTTCTTGGTTCGTGGTTGATTTCCCGTCTTCAGGCAACCCAAATTCTTGTTGGGTTGGCTGAGATAGGGATTGCCTTTTTGATGTTCACCATTGGTTTAGAACTTTCTTTTAAGCGGCTTTATCGGGTTCGGGATGTTGTTCTTTGGGGAGCGATTTTGGAGATTTTGGGAGTAATTGTTTTGGGCGTTTTATTTTTGCAGGTTTTTGGTTTTGACTTTTATTCTTCTTTGTTTATGGCAGCTGCTTTTTCACTTTCTTCAACAGCGGTGGTGGTTAAAATTCTTTCGGAAAAGGGCGAACTCGATACCCTTCACGGTGAGATTATGCTTGGTTGGCTTTTAATTCAGGATTTAGCTGTTTTGCCAATGGTAATTATTTTGCCAGCTGTGGCTGGAGTGGGGGACGGGGGTTGGGGAGAATTAATTTTTTCAGTGGCCAAGGCAGCTGTTTTTCTGGTGGTGGTAATTTTGTTGGGAAGAAAAATTTTGCCTTTTGTTATTGGCAAAGTGGCTGACCTGAAGTCCAGGGAGTTATTGCTTTTAGCGGTGGTGGCTGTTTGTTTGTTTCTTGCTTTAATCAGTGCTTCTTTGGGGTTATCAATTGCCCTAGGGGCTTTTCTAGCAGGCATTATTATTTCTGAAACGAGTGAACGCCACGCTGTTTTTAGCCAGATTCGTCCCCTAAGAGATATTTTTTCAATTCTTTTCTTTGTTTCTTTAGGGATGTTTCTCACGCCAAAATTTTTAATGGTTAATTTACTCCAAATTCTTGGGTTATCTCTTGGGGTAATGGTTTTCAAATTTTTGATTATTTTGATTCTTATTTTTTATCTTGGTTATCACGCCAAAACCGCTATTTTAGTTAGTTTGGGTTTAGTCCAAGTGGGAGAATTTGCTTTTGTTCTGGCTTCTTTGGGAATGAGTCAGGGATTGATTGATAGTCAGATTTATTCCCTTATTTTGTCCGTGGCTGTTTTAAGCTTACTGGCAACACCAGGATTAATTCTTTTTGCTCCCAAACTTTATCTTAGTTTAAGAAAAATCAGTCAAAAACGTTTTCCCAAAATTTACAACCGTTTGTTTACTCGATATGATTCTTTCAAGCCCCACGCTGCGGGCTTAGATTTGGAGAACCATGTCATTATTTGTGGCCATGGTCGGGTGGGGAGCTGGATTGCCCGAGCCCTAAGAATGATTGGCGTCCCTTTTGTGGTGATTGATTACGACCATCAGGTAATTAATCAACTAAAGGAAAAAGATATTCCCGTTCTTTATGGTGATCCAGCGGATATTGATGTTTTAGATTATGCCCAGGTAGAAAAGGCAAAAGTGGTTGTTATTGCCATTCCTGATAGAGCCACTCAAGAAATGGTTGTTGCCAATTGTCAAACTCTTAACCCCAAAGTAAAAATCATTACTCGGATTCACTATGAAGGCGATCAGTCTCGATTGAAGTCATTAGGAGTAACCTCAATTATTCAGCCAGAGTTTGAGGCAGCTTTATCCATTATTCACCGAGCTCTACAATTTTTTGGAGTAGCTCAAGAAGAAGTGGCAAATAAAATTAAGCGGATTAAAATTGAACACGGAGTTAAATAAAGCCATGGAAAAGAAAAAGGAGCCTCGTTGGCAACGAGAACAAAAGCAGCGTAAAAAGTATAAGAGTCGTCAAGTGATTGGCTTTGTTCTTTTTATTATTTTTATTATTCTCTTGTTAGGTATTGGTTGGCGAGTTTACGGTGATTTAAAAAATTCGGTTTGGGATGGTGAAAACAGACTCAATTTAGTTTTAAATATCAAGCCAATTTCTTTAGTCTCTTTTGACCCAGGCTCACAAACGATTAGTTTTTTAACTATTCCCGATGGGACATACATTGAAGCCACTGGTGATTATGGACCTTATCGAATTGAAAAAATTTATTCCTTAGGGAAACTTGAAGGAAAGGGAATTGAGTTTTTAGCGGATAGTTTGGAAACCTTTTTTGGTTTACCCATTGACGGTTGGATTGATGCCGAAGGAAACTGGCAAGAAAGAGGTGGAGCCAAACAACTGCTTTTGGGATTAATCGGTTTAGGGGTTAAAGAAAAATCACTAACTAATCTCAGTCGTTGGGATCTGGCCCGTCTTTGGTTAATGGTTAATCGAACCAGAGCCCATAAAATTGAAGCAGTTGATTTAGGAGAGACAACCGTTGCTGAAGAGTTTAATTTGCCTGATGGAACTCAAGCAAGAAAAATTGAAAACCAACGGATTAGTCGAATTATCAGCAATCTTTTTACTGATTATCGGTTTCGAGAGGAAGGCCTTGCCATTGCCATTATGAATGCGAGTGATAAACCTGGATTAGCTAACAAAGCAGCGAATTTAGTTAGTAATATTGGTGGGCGTTTGGTTGAAGTTGGTGATTGGCCAGAGAAATTGGAAAATTGTCTAATTAAAACCACCCCTTCAGCAAGAAAAACCTATACCAGCAAAAAGCTCGTTAATGTTTTTGACTGTCATGTGGAGGTTGGTTTAGAAAAAGAGAGTCGGTGGGACCTCTTAATCATCTTGGCTGAAGAAAATTGGTGAGGAGAGTTATTCTTCTTCTTCGCCAGTGGGAGTGGTTTCTGGCCGCTCCTCGTAAACACTTTCTGGAGAAAGATAAGAAAGGTAGCCACTGCCCGAAGGAGAAAAAGAGGGTAAATTGCGAAAACGTTTGCTTCTAAAAATTTCTCGAACAAAGATTTCTAAATTTTGGCGACCAACGGCTTTGATAAAAGCCTGATAACGATTGCCTCCTTTTATCAATTTAATTAAACGCAATGAAAGGTCGTCAGGAACCGTTCCCAGATAAACTTTGTCTTCAGAGGTGACACTAATGGCTCTTTTTTTTGGCTCTAATTTGACTGGTTGACCGTTACTCAGTTCAGAAAGAACTTCAGCTGAAGCCAATCTAATTAGTTTGATGGTTTTGGTTTTTCCTGGTTCTTCAAGGAAGAGATTGCTTGGGTAATCAATTACTGTTTTTTTAGATTTTTTCCTTTTCTTTACTAAGCGCTGGAGGTTTTTAGTGGCAATTGAGTTATAGGGGTCGATCGTTAAAACTTGGCGATATGTTTTTTGGGCTTGATTGATTTTTCCTAATTCCCAATAAGCTCTGGCAAGACGGTTTAAAGCAGCAATGTTTTTGGGCCTTTCCTTAATTAGTTGACGATTGAGATCAACTGCTTTTTGCCAGCTACCTTTAATAGCAGCTTGAATAGCCTGCTTTTCCAAATCATCAATCGCCATTGGATTTGACGATATAATAAATGATAAATCAATGTCAAGTCCGTGTTTTTTTATGCTAAATTTGGTAGAATTGGCTTAATGTCCGGACATTCCAAGTGGTCAACAATTAAACGTCAAAAAGAAGCAGCGGATAAGCAGCGGGGTAAGATTTTTTCCAAATTAGCAAAGGCAATCACCATTGCTGCTCGTGAAGGGACCGACCCGGACACTAATTTCAAGTTGAGGTTGGAGGTTGACAGGGCTAAACAAGCGAACATGCCCAAAGAGAACATTGAACGAGCAATTATTAGAGCAAGCGGCGGAGCAGGGGAGGGGCAACTGGAAGAGGTGGTTTATGAAGGTTATGGTCCAGAAGGAGTGGCGATTATTGCTGAAGCAGCCACTGATAATCGCAACCGGACAACCGCGGAAATAAAGCAACTTTTTGAAAGGGGAGGGGGGAGTTTGGGTGGACCTGGAACGGTGACGTATCAATTTCGACCAATGGGTTTAATTACGGTTGAAAAATCTGATAATCCGGATGAACAGATTTTAAAAATCATTGATTTGGGAGTAGAAGACGTTGAAGAAGCGACTGATGCTTTGGAGGTCTATATTCAATCACAGAAGTTAGGAGAATTTAAAGAAAAGTTGAATCAAAAGGGTTTTAAGGTTTTAAGTGCCGAGTTAGTTAAACAACCCAAAAATGAAATCAAAATTAAAAATGCTAATAAAGCAACTAAGATTTTAAAATTAATGGATAGTCTCCAAGAACATGACGACGTTCAGCGAGCCTTTGCTAATTTTGATATTCCTGAAGAAGTGTTGCAGCAAGTTTCATGAGACTTAAAAAAATTACCATTAACAAAAGACAAAAATTTATTATTAGTGCTGCTCTTTTATCAATTGGTCTTTTGGCAATTCAGTTGGCTAACATTGCTTGGCGGTATCAAGCCATTTTGGTTTTAACGATTTTGACTTATTTCTTATCTGCTTGGTCATTACGAGAAGGACTTAGTGGGATTAAATGGTTAACGGTTTTGATTTTACCAACCTTATTTACCGCCGGAGTTGGACTTTTCTATTTCTTGTTACCATCAACTTGGTTAGCCCGTTTACCAGTCGCCGCTCTTTATGGTTTGGGGCTTTACGCTTTGTTATTAACAAAGAATATTTTTTCGGTTGCCGCCATTCGCAACATTCAACTTCTGCGAGCTGCCCATGCAGTTGGGTTTTTATTAACTCTTTTAACCGCCTTCTTTCTTTATGACACGGTTCTTTCTTTTCGTTTGCCTTTTTGGCTTAATTTTATTTTTGTTTTTCTTATTAGTTTTCCTCTTTTTATCCAAGGATTGTGGTCAGTTAAACTTGAAACAAGGATTAGTGGTCAAATTTGGTTCTACTCTTTGGCTTTGTCTTTGATAATAGCTGAAGGGGCGTTGGCATTATCTTTTTGGCCCGTTACCGTTTCTGCTGGTTCTTTGGCTTTAGTGACGGTGATGTATGTTGTTTTGGGACTAACGCAGCATTATCTTAGTCAGCGTTTGTTTAAAAGAACGATTAACGAATATCTTACCGTGGGATTAGTTGTCTTAGCGGTTATACTAATAACCACTCATTGGGGAGGATAAAAATGTTAGGGGATAAAGAACAAAGAGAGGTAGCCAAACCGTTAGTAGGAGAAATCACCCGAGTGCTAAGAGTTAAAGGGGAAACGATTGATTTTTTAGAACAGCAGAGATCATTTTCTGTTCGGGTACCAGAGTTTCAAGCAAGACTTATTGAGGAGTTTTTATCAGAAAAAGAAGGAGACCTTTTTCTATGGCTTTACAAAACAAGACGAACAGAAACTTCTCCATGGCGGGGAGTGATAATTGCTGGTCCATTTGGCGAAGAATTAAAAAAAGACATTAGTCTTTTAGATGAGGAGCAAAGGGGTCGTTGGTTTAATCGGTTTTTAACTCCATTGAGTAAGATAGGTAAAATAGAGGGAATTAATCCAATTGAAAGTCTTTTGTTTACAATAAGAGAGGGTAAGGAAATAGGTTTTGAAGAAATTTGGCAAGCTCTTAGTGAAGAAGCAAGAAGAGAAAAAGAAGGAGAAAGAAAAGCAAAGCAGTACGATAGAGAAATAGGGTCGCTTATTTCAGGAAAGGGAATTTCCGGGGAAGCAGCAGAGAGGCATAAGAAGATAGGAGAAGAGGATTAACATATTTTTAAAGGAGGTGATAGCATGGGAGGAAAAGAAAAAGAGAAATTTAGACCGCCCACTCTAGAGGAAGAGGCAAAGCTTTTAGAGGACCTAATGATTAAAGCTGCCGTGGAAGAATTTGGGGCAGAGATAAGAGTTGGAGACAAGGTTTCTGGGAAACAATCTGGGGAATCTTCAGGCGATTCAGATTAGGGGAAAAGAACAACAGTAATTAACCCCGCGACTAATCCAATAACTAAAATCCAAACAGCGTAACGGAAAAATATCTTTCTGGTCATTATATGGTAGGTGACTAGATTGTGGATCTCTTTGGCATATTGCTCAATAATAAGGTCGCGACTTTCAAGAGTCTTTTTTAATTGTTTTAAATATTCTTCTGGAGAATAACTGGCAATTTCGTCGTGATAGAGAAGGCTTTCTTTTTCCTTTCTTTTCTTTTTCAAGCGGGGAGGTTTAATCGTGAAGAGGTTTAAAACACAAACGATTAGAGAAGAAAGAGCGATAATTGAAAATCCTATTTTCCCAGGCTTATTTCCAGAAATTTGGGTCAAACTAAAAAGGAAAATGGCAATGGCAATTCCTAAAACATAATTTGCTCTTGTGTCATGATGGTTGGATTTATCAATCTGTTTTTTTAAGTTGTCACTTAAGAAAGTAATCTCTCTACCAATAATAGAAGTTTTTTTACCTGCCATTTTGTTTTATTATAACTTTTTTAGAAGATAAAGCAATAAAAATTTTTTGACAGACAGTTGGAAGAGGGGAGTAGGGGTTGGAAAATCAAGTAAATGAGTAAATATCCTATAATAAACAAGTGGGTTTTCACGAATATTGACCTAAAATTTTCACAAAACGGCAGAAAAAATCTTTGACTGCCAACAGCGAAGAATTAGGCACGACCCCTTCTCTGGGGGCTATCGTTTGTTTAGGCATAAAAAGAAGGGTGTTCTCCTTCTTGAGACGTCTCTCCAAAAGATGGTTTCCTAGCCTTGAAAATAGCAAAAAAGGGCTATATTTCGGTGAAAAATGGCGTTTTGGGTGATATAGTTTGATATAGTTACAGGCTGGGGATTGTGGATAACTAGAAAGGAGCTTTTAGAGCCTTTTTAAAAGGAGTTTTATTATTAATTGGGATAAATGTATAGAGAATATTGTTTCCGCTTTTGTTCCCCAGAGAACAGTCAATCATAATTGACCCTTGACAAGATAATTAAAAGTCTTTTAAACTAGAGACAACTGAGTATAATATCCCTTACACTCAGTTCAGTCAGAACATGAGTGGAGGGGGAAGAAAGATTTAAAAAATTAATTACTTCCCTATTTAAATATATGTCAAAAAAAATCACCTTACCCAATTTCGATGATTTCCTCCTTTATTTAAAGACCAATAATTATTCTGATGAAACAATTTACAACTATGAGCGAGACTTGAGCCTATTTAATGACTTTTTGTCTGAACACTCCCCCACTTCTTTTAAAAATGTCACTAAAAAAACAATTGAGAATTACAAAGCTTATTTAATTTCTCGTGATCGCCGTTTGGTATCAGGAAAAAAATCGGAGGCAAAATTAGCCTCGCGGAGTATTAATCGCAGCCTTTCTGCTTTAAGATCTTTTTTGCGTTATCTAATTGATATGGATTATAAAGCGCCAATTGCCCCAGAGGCAGTTAAGCTGCTTAAAACCGAAAGAAAGCACCCTCAAGTAGCGGAATTGGAAGATTTAATTCGCCTAATTGAAGCTCCTAGTGTTTTGGAAAAAAATAAAAAGGTGTCTTTAAGAAACAGAGCCATTTTGGAGGTTTTGTTTTCTACGGGGATGAGAATTAGTGAATTAGTTAATCTTAATCGCAATCAAATCGATAAAACTGGAAGGATTTTTGTGATGGGAAAAGGTAAAAAAGAAAGATTTGTTTATTTGACTCCAAGGGCCAAGAATCACTTGGAAAGATATTTGCTTACTAGAGATGATGGCTTGGTTGCTTTATTCATTCCTTATAGCGGTGCCAATGTAAACTCACCAAAACGCCGAATTTCTCCTAATTATATTCAGTTTAAAATAAAGGCATATCGAGAGAAATTAAAAATTAATGTTCCCACCTCTGCTCACTCATTGCGCCATGGTTTTGCCACTTACTTGGCTGAGAAAGGAGCCAATCCGGCGGCGATTCAAATTCTTTTGGGCCATGAGTCTTTAGATACAACTACCCGCTATGTTCATGCTTCGGACCGCTATGCCGAAGAAACACATAAGAAATTTCATCCTTTAAAAAGCAATGAGTGAAAATAAACAAGTTAAAATTTTGAAACTATTAAATGAAGTAGTTTTTCCTTGTTCAAGAGGCACTTATTTGTTTTCTGAGCGCCCAGCGCTTGAAGGGGTTCACGCATCTTTTTGCGCTAAAGAAATGTTTGAACTTCTAGATAAAAAAGCGTTAATTCTTACTAAAGAAAAACATCCAAAATTCAAAAAACACAAAACTGGGGTAAAAATTGTTAAGTCATGGGCAAAATCAATGGATTTAAAAGTTGAAACAGAAGTCGATATCTCAGTTGGTGTTGCCGATGTTTTAGTTTATGCTGATGATTTAGGAATTTTTGAGATCGGATCAATTAGGCCAACAAAAATGATTTTACTTCTTAAGTTTGTTGTTAGATTGGGAACTCCTTGTACTGTCCATTTTTGGCCCTATGGAACAACAGATGCCTTTGTTTTTAAAAATTGGCGTCACCCCGAAATAGCTCCTCTGCTATAGGTTTTTTTATCTAAATTTTTATAAAAATTTTTTTGAAAAAATTAGTAAATTTCATCAACTAATTGATTTTAATGATTGATGAATTATCCTCTTTTAAAAAGGGGCTTTAGAAAGGCGCTAAGAGCTTTGTTGAGTTTGACAAGGCATATTTTTTCTGTTTAAATAGGCTTTCTCCTGTCCGTTTTTTATGTCTTATCAAGAAATTCTTCCGGAAAGTAAAGAAAGATCCAGTGGAGGTTTATTAATTGGTTATGATTTGGATGGTTTGTTTTTTAATCTGGCCGAACCATCACTAAAAATCATTAATGAGAGATATGGCACTAATTTTAGTGAAAGGGATATTGATGATCATTGGTATGTTCAAACATTTCTTAAAAAAATTGGTCTTTCAGAAGAAGAAATTCTTTCTTTTCGCAAAGAACTTTATTTTCCTCCCAACAAACATCGAGTTTATGAAAGGTCTCCAGTCATTCCCGGAGCAGTTGGCGTTGTAAATGGGATTCATCGTCTTGGACATCAACCGCTGGCAATAACTTCAAGACCTCCAGGACTTGAAAAAACAACCGAAGAGCAATTAAGAGCCGCTGGAATTAATTGGATTAAAGGTGACTGGACTGATGGCGGTAATATTTTGATTCGTGACCAATATTATTTAGAGACCATGTCGGGCGAAGAATTTAAATTAAGAGCCATTCACGGTGATTTTCCTGATGGAAAGTATCAGAAATTTCCTGGACTTCATGCCCATTTTGATAATATGGGTGAATTGCTTGAACATCCGCTGGCAGTAGGTGTTGAAGATAGAATTTTCATTCTTGTCACTAATTATAATTTGCGTGTTCCTAAAGAAAATTTGGTTAGAAACTGGTGGGTTTTTTATAAAATTGTTCTCTGTTTGTCTCGGAATGAAGATTTAAGCTGGTTAACGTCGCACAATGTTAAAGACTAATGTCGCACAATGTTGACACCTCACTTTTCTTAGTATAAACTGTGATTAATGGCTGATTTAAATCAAGAAACCACTTCCCGAACAGAACTGGACCGTTTGATTGAAGAATTTTTAGAGCATTTGGAAATTGAACGCCAATCCTCTCCCCTAACCATCCGCAATTACCGCCATTATCTAGGACGTTTTTCTAATTGGTTAAAAAGAAATAATTTCAAGGCTAAACCAAGTTCGATTGACTTGGAAAAAATTAAAAAATATAGGGTATATTTAGCTCGATTTAGCGCCCCAAATGGTCAGTCTCTTTCGCGTAGCACTCAAGCTTATCATGTGATAGCTTTGCGAGCCTTTCTTAGATGGTTAGTTAAGAATGATCATGAAGTTTTGGCACCGGAAAAAGTTGATCTTCCCAAAAGTGAATCAAAATCACTAAAGTTTCTTTCAGCTGACCAAGTTGAACGGTTTTTGGCCCAACCCTTGCCCTCTAAAAAAACGGGATTGCGCGACAAAGCCATTTTAGAAGTTCTTTTTTCCACTGGATTGCGAGTCAGCGAGTTGGTTAAATTAAATCGTGATCAAATTGATTTAAAACGACGGGAATTTGGGGTTGTTGGCAAAGGTGGACGCGCGCGAGTCGTTTTTTTGTCAGCAAGAGCAGTTAAATGGCTGAAAAAATATCTTAATAATCGCAAAGATAACTGGAAACCCTTGTTTATTAATTACAGAAAAACCAAAGAAAAAGGAAAAAGTGGTGAAAAAATGAGGCTGACAGCCCGTTCGGTCCAAAGACTCGTTGATAAATATTCAAAAAAAGCAAAATTACCCGTTAAAGTAACGCCTCATGTGATTCGCCATTCTTTTGCCACCGATTTATTAATTGCTGGTGCTGATTTAAGAGCGGTCCAGGAGATGTTAGGGCACAAAAACATCCAAACTACCCAAATTTATACTCATGTAACTAATCGCCAACTCCGTTCGGTTCACGAAGCCTTTCATGGGAAGGGAAGATAGTCTTTTGTCGGGCGGCAATGAAAATGACTACGGCACGGGTACTTTTTATTTGTCCATGTTTACCATCAATTCCTAATTTTTCGTAAATTTGATGAAGATAACGCTTAACCATGTAATGAGAAATGCCTGTTTTTTTGGCAATTGCAACTTCCGTTAAGAGATGAAAGGAAAGCAACGGACTAGAAAGAGCTTTGAGAACATCAACATGTCTTGGGTTTTCGAAACTTCTGCATCTTTCTATTTCTTCATCAGTGACAAATTCATTGGCGTCTAAAATTCCTAAAGTGATTGCTCTTTTCACCGCTTCCGTTCTTGAAAAGACACCAAGGCGCTGATAGATCCCTCTTGGTCTGCATGGTTTTGATAAATGGCATGTGACCGTAGAAGTCGCAATTCCTAATTCAGTTCCAATTTCATCATTTGTAAGCCCGGAAGCAACCAGTTTCAATACTTCTTCTTGTTGATCTGACAATAGGGAATTTATTTTTTCTTGTGATTTGAAGCAATCGTAGTAATATCTTTCCGGGCGAATCATTTTTTACAAACAAGTGACCGCCGCCACAGAATCACCGGGTTTAGAGAATCTCATTAAAATGACTCCTTGAGTATCCCGCCCTAATCGAGGAATGTTTTTCAAAGGCAGCTTAATCACTTGAGCTTTTCTGCTTGTTAGAATCACCTTTTTGTCTCTTTGAGTAACTAATCTGCAGGCAACAATTTTGCCAGTTTTTGTTGTTACGTTGGCGGCTTTAACCCCAATACCTCCTCTTTTTTGGATGGGGTGAGAGCGAATGTTAGTTCTCTTCCCTAGCCCGTTTTCCATGACCACTAAAACATCGCGGAAATATTTACGGCGGCGGTCTTTGGGTCTTTTAGCCCTTGCTGGAAAAACTGCCATGCTAACAACGTGGTCTTTATCTTTTAATAAAATACCTCTGACGCCAATCGTGTCTCTTCCCATGGGCCGGGTGTCGGTTTCGTTAAAGCGAATTGATTTACCGTTGTGAGTAACCAATAAAACCTGATCTTTTCCAGTGGTGGGTTTGACCCAACAAAGTTCATCGCCCCGATTAAGTTTGATGGCAATCAGTCCTGAGGTGCGAATTTTCTTGAAATTTCTTAAGGATGTTTTTTTGACAACGCCTTTTCTAGTTGCCATCAGGAGATATTTATATTTACTTTTTGCGGTGGTGGGAAGATTAAGAACTGATTGAACTTCTTCTCCCTGGTCAATGTTTATGAGATTGATAACCGCCTGGCCTTTTGCTGTTCTTGTTCCTTCTGAGATTTCCCAGGCTCGGGTAGAAAAAACCCGCCCCTTATTGGTAAAAAAGAGAACCTGGTCATGAGTTTCCCCTGTCATGAATTGGGCGATTTCATCAGCTTCTTTAGTGGTCATTCCCGTGACTCCTTTTCCACCCCGCCGTTGGGAACGGTAAGTGCCCACTGGTAATCGCTTAATGTAACCAGTTTTTGTTACGGTAATCAAACATTTTTCCTTGGGAATCAAGTCTTCGTCAGCAAAACTATCAACTTGTTGACGATAGATTTTTGTTTTTCTTGGATCACCATATTTCTTTTGGATTTCCTTTAATTCCTTTTTAATAATCCGAAGAATTTTTTCTGGATGAATAAGAATATCAGCCAGATATTCGATTAATTTGCCAATTTCTTTGTATTCGTTTTCAATTTTCTTTCTTTCTAAAGCAGCCAAACGCCGAAGTTGCATTTCTAAGATTGCGTTTGCTTGAATCTCGGTTAATTTGAATTTTTTCATTAAGTTGGTTCGGGCGCTATCTACGGTACGGGATTTCTTAATCGTGGCAATCACCGCGTCAAGATTATCAAGGGCAATTTTTAATCCTTCGAGAATGTGAGCCCTCTTTTTGGCTGCTTCCAATTCAAATATGCTTCTTCGAGTGACAACTGATTGGCGATGTTTTACAAATTCAGTCAGGATTTGTTTAAGAGTAAGGGTTTGGGGAACTCCATCAACCAAAGCAACCATATTAACCGGATATGTGGTCTGCATAGCAGTGTGTTTATAAAGAGTATTAAGGATGACATTGGGTTTGGCTGTCTTTTTTAACTCAAGGACAATCCTCATTCCTTGCCTATCAGATTCATCTCTTAAATTGCCAACGCCAGTAATCTTTTTTTCTTTAATTAATTGGGCAATTTTAGCAACCAATTGGGCCTTATTAACTTGATACGGAATTTGAGTGATGGCGATTCGGAATCTTTTACCCTTTGTCTCTTCAATCTCAGCATCAGCTCGCATTAGGATTTTTCCTTTTCCGGTTGAATAGGCTTGGAGAATTTGGTCTTTATCATAAATAAATGCACCGGTGGGAAAATCCGGGCCCTTAATATGTCTCATTAAATCTTCAACCGTTGCCTCTGATTCAAAACTGGCTTTAAGAGCTGGGATTTGGCTGGGTTTTTTAATTTCTACCTCATTAAGTTGGATTTTTTTAATGTCAAACTCTTTTTTTTCTGACTCACCTTTGGCTGGCAATTTTTCTTTGGCTAAAACAACACCACCCTTATCAATTAACAAAATGAGTCCGTTAATCACCTCTTTAAGGTTATGGGGCGGGATTTTGGTTGCCATTGCCACAGCAATACCATCGGCGCCCATTAAAAGAAGATTGGGAATTTTCGCCGGGAGGAAAACGGGTTCTTTTAAGGAAGCATCAAAATTATCAGCATAATCAACCGTATCCTTATCAATATCAGTAAGCATCTCTGTGGTGATTTTTTCCATTTTCACTTCGGTATAACGCATCGCCGCAGGCAGGTCACCATCAACCGAACCAAAATTTCCTTGGCCATCAATTAAGGGATAACGCATCGAGAAATTTTGAGCCAAGCGAACTAAAGCATCGTAAATGGCCATATCGCCGTGAGGGTGATATTTACCCATGGTTTCACCAACAACTTTTGCTGATTTGGTGTGTTTGGCGGAATGGCTTAGACCCATGCCTTGCATGGCAAAAAGAATTCGACGATGAACCGGCTTGAGACCATCACGAACATCAGGAAGAGCCCGGGCAACAATGACGCTCATGGCATAATCCAAATAGGACTTCTGCATTTCGTCAGTTATCTCAACTGGTTTGACTTTGCCGATTCTATTAGCCATATATTTATCTAAAACTACTTAGGGAACTTTTTCTGATAGTTTGCCGCTGCATTTTTAATCAGCGTTTGAGCAGTTTTTTTCTCACTCCAACCTTCAATCTTGATTTTTTTATCCGGCTGAAGTTCGGAGTAATTTTCCCAAAAATTCTCAATTTCTTTTTTGGAGTGAGGAGGCAAGTCTTTTAACTCCTTTACTTGAGAAAAACGGGGGTCGTCAACCGGAACAGCAATAATTTTGTCATCTTGTTCGCCGGTATCATCGATTCGAATAACGCCAATAGGGCGGCATTTTATTACGCACCCCGGAAAAGTGGAAAAACTGGACAAAACAACGATATCTAAAGGATCTTTGTCCTTGTCATTCCAGGTTTGAGGAATGATGCCGTACTCAAAAGGAAAGAAAACGGCTTCATAAAGGACTCTGTCGAGACGAAAATAACCGGAATGATGGTCATATTCATACTTGTTGGAACTTCCTTTAGGGATTTCAACAAGGCAATTGATTTCCTTAGGTTTTTTTTCTCCAACAGAAACTATATGAAATAAATTTTGGTTGTTTTTATTCATTTTTCCTCCACTTTAATTAAATGAACTAAATACTTTATTTGTTTAAACTAGATGTCTAAGTTAGCCGTTTTCGCCCTTGTTTGAATAAACCTTTTCCTAGGCGGCACCTCTGAGCCCATTAAAGTCGTAAATACTTGGTCGGCTTTTTGGGCATCTTCGACGGTTACTTTTTTAAGAACTCTCCGGGTTGGGTTCATGGTTGTTTCCCAAAGTTGCTTGGGATTCATTTCGCCCAAACCTTTATATCTTTGAATGACAATATTCTTTTTGCCCTTCCCATGCCTAGCAACAATTTCATCCTTCCCTTCTTCATTATAAGCATAAAAACTTTCTTTGCCAATCTGAATTCGATATAAAGGCGGCATGGCAATATAGAGGAATCCCTTTTCAATCACCTCTTTAAGGTGGCGATAAAAGAAAGTCAAAAGAAGAGTAACAATGTGTTGGCCGTCAACATCAGCATCGCACATAATAATAATTCGGTGATAGCGCAGTTTTTTGGGACTGATGGTTTCACCAATTCCCATTCCCAAAGCAACAATTAAGTCTTTAAGTTCTTCAAATTTGATAATTTTATCTAAGTGAGCGCGTTCAGTGTTAAGAATTTTTCCTCCCAAAGGAAGGATGGCTTGAAATCGACGGTCTCTCCCTTGCTTAGCAGAACCACCAGCTGAAGAACCCTCAACAATATATAGTTCAGAATTAGTTGGGTCTTTTTCTTGACAATCAGCTAACTTGCCAGGTAAGCCTAATCCAGTTAATTCCCCTTTTCTTATAACCGCTTCTTTGGCGGCTCTGGCAGCTAAACGAGCTCGAGCTGCCAAGGCAATTTTTTCAATTAGTTTTCGCCCATCAGCGGGGTGCTCTTCAAAGTAAGTGTCTAATCCGTTTTTAACAATGGTGGCTACTAAACCCTGAGCTTCAGGGTTATTGAGTCTGGCTTTGGTTTGTGATTCAAATTGGATTTTGTTAATGGGAATTTTTGTTGCTACAACAGCAGTCAAACCTTCAATCGTATCATTGCCCACAAAACCATTGCCGCCTTTGAAGGCGCCGATTTTTTTGCCGTAGTCGTTGATTGCTCTTGTAAGGGCCATTTTAAATCCGGTTAAATGAGTCCCACCGTCTCGGGTATTAATGACATTAACAAATGATTGGATATTGTCTGAATAACCATTGTTGTACTGAAGAGCAACTTCAACGTCCATGCCATTATCTTGACCGTGGATGTAAATGATATTGTGAACTGGTTTCTTATTTCGGTTGAGATGGTTGACTAAAGAACGAATTCCGCCTTCAAAATAGAAATTTTTCTTAATATTTTCTCTTTCGTCTTGAAGATAAAATTTAAGTCCAGGAATAAGATAGGCTCTTTCCCTTATTGTTTGTTCAATTAATTGATAGTCAAAACCGATTCCTTTAAAAACTTTTTTATCAGGGATAAAGGTGGTAATTGTGCCTGTATCTGAGGATTTGCCAACAATATTGACTCTTGTCACCGGTTTGCCCCGTTTGTATTCCTGAACATATGCTTTACCTTGGCGATGGACTTCAACGCGAAGCCATTGAGATAAAGCATTAACGACCGAAACACCGACTCCATGAAGACCTCCTGAGGCTTTATAAACGCTGTCATCAAACTTGGCGCCAGCGTGGAGCTTAGTCATCGCTACCTCAAGCCCAGAAAGGCCAGACCGGTGTTTGTCAACCGGAATACCCCGACCATCATCTCGAATTTCAGCGCTGCCGTCTTTTTTTAAGGTGATCCAGATGTTCTTGGCAAAACCAGCGAGCGACTCATCAATCGAATTGTCAATTACTTCAGTGATTAAATGATGAAAACCTTTTTTATCAGTGGAGCCAATATACATCCCCGGACGTTTTCTGACGGGTTCTAAACCCTCGAGGACCTTAATTTGAGCGGCGGTATAAGTAGAAAGAATGTCCTTTTTGTTTTTAGTTTTCTTTTTAGCCATTTTAAAAAGACATAAAATTGGCAGGGAGGAAATAAGAAGTTAATTACCCTACCAGTTAATAATCTAGCATTATTTTACCAATTTTGGGAGGCTAATGCAAGCTCAACTTAGATGAGGGTAAGAAAGAAAGAGATTCTCAATTGCCAAGTGAAAATTAACGTTGGCAACCAACATCTTTCTGACCTGTTCTGTGTTTTTAAGGGCTTTTTCGATTTGCTGAAGACTTAGTTTTTTTAAAAAACTGGGCTTCTTTTTGTCAACGCCGGTTTTGGTAAGCAAAAATCGGCGCCAAAGGAAAAGTAAATTCTCTGTTAACGTTAGTGCTTGATTTTTGTTTTTGGCTAAAACTAGGCTTAATTTCAGCCTTTCCCCTACTCCCTGCATTAGCAAGTGGATTAAGGTTTTAGAGAGCTCCTCGGTTTCTTCTGGTGAAAGAATAATTTGGCTTTTGGCAGGGAGAAGAGTGATTTTCGTTCTTGAAACAATTGTTGGTAAGAGGCTGGCCGAGTGGCTGGCTAAAAGAATAATTAAAGAAGACCTTGGTGGTTCTTCAAGGGTTTTTAAAAGTGAATTTTGGGCCGGTAATGTTAGTTTTTCTGCCTCCATAATTAAACCAACCTTTATTTTCGCTTGATAAGGTCGACGACTAAGGAACTTTTTTAAACCTCTAACCTGATTGATACCAATTGAATTATCTGATTCGATAACTAAAACATCCACAGGAGGTTTATCTGGATTGATTGACTGATCAAAAAAAGGCTGAATGAGTTTTAAAGCAATTTTCAGTCTTTCTTGAAATAAACCACCAATAACAAGTTGGGATGAAAACATGGTTGTTGGTTTGACATTTTAGCAAATAACCATATAAGATAAAAGGGATGGCTGAACCTGCCCTAAAACCAGCTCCTCAAATCGTTAAGAGTAAAGCTGATACGCCTTCCATTTTAGGTATCCTTGCTAGCCAGAAAATTCTTACCCCTGAACAAACAGAAAAGGTAAAGGTTGAACAAGCGAACACGGGCAGAGAGGTAAAAGAAATTATTTTGGAACACAATTATGCTTCAGTTGAGCAATTGGCCAAGGCTGAAGCTCAAGTTTATAATATTCCTTTTATTGAGCTTGGTGAAACCGCTGCTTCTCCTGAAGCTTTGGGTAAACTACCTCGAGCCGTAGCTGAACGCTATATTGTTCTTCCTTTTGCTTACAACGCCAAAAGTAACCAGCTTTCGATAGCCATGGCGGACCCCAAAGACCTTCAGGCAATTGAATTTATTGAGAAGAAATCAGGAGCAAAAATCAAACCTTTCATATCCACACCAAATCAAATTAAAGAAGCGATTGCCATTAACTACGAGGAGAGTTTGTCAACTGAGGTTAAAGCCGCTCTTAAAGAAACAGCGGTGCCAGCCAAAAGCGCTGCGGTTGACATTACTAAACTAGGTGAAATTATTCGAGAAGCGCCAATTGCTAAAATCGTTTCCACTCTCCTGGAATTTGCGGTTAAAGGGAGGGCTTCAGATATTCATATTGAATCAGAAGAAGAAAAAACAAGAGTCAGGTACCGAATTGATGGTATCATGCACGAAAAACTGGTTTTACCCAAAAAGGTTCATGAAGGTCTTATCTCCCGGGTGAAAATTCTCTCTGGCATGAAGATTGATGAGAAGCGTCTTCCTCAAGATGGACGCTTCTCTTTTAGGGCTGATGGGCAGGAAGTCGATCTCCGAGTTTCCTGTTTACCCACTGTCCACGGCGAGAAAATTGTCATGAGGTTGTTAAAAAAAGGCGGTGGAATTCTTGATTTACCCGAATTGGGCTTAAGAGGTGTGGCTTTGAAAAACTTTCATGATTCGATTCTCCGACCTCACGGTATCATTATTGTTTGTGGACCAACTGGTTCAGGAAAAACAACAACACTTTACTCGGGTCTTTCTAAAATTAATACTCCTAAGGTGAATATTATTACTTTGGAAGACCCGGTTGAGTACGAAATCCCAGGGGTTAATCAAGTCCAAGTTAATCCTGCGGCTGGTTTGACTTTTGCCACGGGATTAAGGGGCTTTGTTCGTCAAGACCCTGACATCATCATGGTCGGCGAGATTCGTGATAAGGAGACTACCAGTCTTGCTGTTCAAGCAGCGCTTACCGGGCATTTGGTTTTTTCAACTCTCCACACGAATGATGCTGCTGGCGCCATTCCTCGTTTAATTGATCTTGGAGCCGAACCGTTTTTACTCGCCTCCTCAATGACTTGTATCGTTGCCCAGCGAGTCGTAAGAAGAATTTGCCTTGATTGTAAAGAAGAATTTTTTGCTCCACCCGAGGTAACTTCTGATCTTAAGAAAATTTTGGGTAATCTTTATAAAGATGGAGAAAAACCAAAACTCTCTCGGGGTAAAAAATGTGCCAAATGTAACAACACTGGATATTTGGGAAGAGTAGGTATTTTTGAGGTCATGCCGATTACTGAAAGGATTGGTCGGTTGACAATGGAGCGAGCTTCTGCGGCTGACATTGAAAACCAAGCAATTGAGGAAGGAATGATAACCATGAAGCAGGATGGCTACTTGAAAGTTTTGGAGAGAGTTACTACTATGGAAGAGGTGCTTAGAGTAGCGGAGGAATAAAAATGGAAATTAAAAGTTTATTAGAAATCACGGTTAATAAAGGTGCGTCTGATTTGCACTTAATTACCAATGTGCCGCCAATGCTGAGGATTCACGGCGCTTTAACTCCGGTTTCAGGACTTGAGCGATTATCCAAGGAAGAAACAGAAAAACTAGTTTTTGAGTTGGTTACTGAAGAACAAAAAGAAATTCTCCTTGTTAATAAAGAACTGGACTTTTCTTTTGCTTTTGGTGAATACGCCCGTTTCCGAGTTAATGCTTATTATCAAAAAGGAATGTTGGCAGCAGCCCTTCGTTCTATTCCAATGAAAATCCCGGCAATTGAAGAACTTAATCTCCCTGAAATTTGTCACGCTTTTACTAAATTGAAACAAGGCTTTATTTTAGTGGTGGGACCTACTGGTCATGGTAAATCAACGACTTTAGCTTCTATTATTGAGGAGATAAATCAAACTCGGGCGGAGCATATTGTTACGATTGAAGATCCAGTTGAGTATGTTTTTAGACATCAAAAATCAATGATTTCCCAACGAGAATTGAAGAGTGACACTCATTCTTGGCCAATTGCTCTTCGCTCGTGTTTGCGAGAAGACCCGAACGTGGTGATGATTGGTGAGATGAGAGATTTGGAAACAATGGCGATGTCATTGACAATTGCCGAAACAGGCCACCTTGTTTTTTCTACTCTTCACACTAACTCGGCTGCCCAATCAATTGACCGAATCATTGATGTTTTCCCTGAACATCAACAAGAACAGATAAGAATGCAACTTTCATCTACGATTGAGGCAATTGTTTCTCAGCGACTCCTCCCTTGTTTGGAAGGTGGGAGGATTCCGGCAACCGAGATTTTAATCGCCACTCCGGCTGTAAGAACGGTTATCAGAGAGGGAAAAACCCATATGATTGATAACATTATTCAGACTTCAGCTGAGGTAGGGATGAAAATGTTGGAAATGGATCTCGCCAGATTAGTGAAAGAGGGTAAGATAAGCCTTGATGTTGCCCAAATGTATGCTTTTCGGCCTGAAGAGCTAATGAAGTTAACCCGGAAACGCTGATGAAAAAGTTCAATTATAAAGCTAAAGATAAAGCAGGCAAAACAGTTAAAGGAGTTGTTGAGGCAAGAGATGAGAAGCAGGCGGCCAAGATACTTCAGGAAAAGGGCTTTTTGGTTATTTCAATTGCTCCCTTTCGCAAAAGTTTACTTGCCCAAACAGGACCGATTATTGGTCGAGTAACCACAAGTGATTTAGTTAATTTCACCAGACAATTATCGACGATGGTAACCGCCGGTCTCCAGCTAACCAATGCTTTGGATATTCTTGAGGTTCAATCAAGACCGAGGATGGCAAAAGTAATCGCCCAAATTAGGCGAGAAGTGGAAAGCGGAGGAACTTTGGCTAAGGCAATGGAAAAACATCCCCACATTTTTGACCAAGTTTATGTGGCTTTGGTTAAATCCGGAGAGGCAGCTGGTTCCTTAGATAAAGTCCTTGCCCGATTAGCGGATAACTTGGAAAGAAAAAGAGAGTTTCAGCGAAAAATTAAGTCGGCGATGATTTACCCTGCCATTGTCGTTGCCGGTATGTGTGGTGTGGGAGCAATTATGGTTATTTTTGTTATTCCCAGAATGATGACAATTTATGAAGAGTTTCAGGCAGAACTGCCGGTGATTACTAAGGTTATGATGTCTGTTTCTGGTTTTGTGGTTAGCTATTGGTATTTTAGCTTGGTTCTTTTAGTCGGTTTAGGCTTTGCTTTGAGACTTTTTAGCACTAATCCCCAATTTAGAGCCCAAATTGATAATTTGACTTTTCGTTTGCCAATCATTGGTAAATTAAAGACGCAGACCATGTTAACGGAATTCACTCGAACTTTGAGTTTGTTGGTTGGTGCTGGGGTCCTTATTGTTGATGCTTTGAAAATTACGATTTATTCTTTTGGCAGTCCTCTTTATCGCAATGCTTTAGAAGAAGTAACAAAAAAAGTAGAAAAAGGAATTCCCTTAGGAACGGCTTTGGCCCAGGAAGAGATTTTTCCCCCGATTCTTCCCCAAATGGTTGCTGTTGGTGAAGAGACAGGTAAAATTGATGAAGTTTTGAACAAAGTATCAGTCTATTTTGAGCAAGAAGCAGAAATGGCCATCAAAGGATTGACAACCGCTTTGGAGCCTCTTATCATGATTGTATTAGGAGTCGGTGTTGCTTTTTTAATTATTGCTGTGATTATGCCGATTTACAACTTAGCATCACAATTTTAGAAAGGGGGTGATAAGAAAAATATGAAAAGGATTAAGGGTTTTACCATGATTGAGTTGTTGATTGTTATTGCCGTTCTTGGTGTTTTGGCAATCGCTGTTTTAGCGGCGATTAACCCGATTGAGCAGATTAATCGAGGTCGAGACACGGGTAACCGCTCTGATGCTGAGCAACTTTTGTCAGCGGTTGATAGGTATAATGCCTCGCAAATGATTTGGCCTTGGCAATGTGTTGCGGATGATAGTCAGGTATTGGCTTGGGTCCAGGTTACGGGTACAGGGCCTGTTTCCCCTGCCCCATGTTCCTGTCCGGTGTTAAGTAACTTGCGTTATGATGAAACTGATACTGCTTGTCCTGGAACAGACGAAATTAAACAGTCTTTTGTTAACCGCATATCAGACACCCGTTACAATGCTCTTTATATGGAGTTTGGAGGAGCATCAGGTGACAGCGTTTACGTTTGTTTCAGTCCTCAGTCAATGTCTTTTGCCCAAGAAGCAGACAGGAGAATTGCTGCTGGCGTACCAGTTGGCTATCCCGCAGATGCTCGGGGTAATTGTGCTGCCTTGCTAGGAGCATCAGGAACTCACGAGAACTGTATTTGCCTGCCATAAGCTGGCTTGAGAATTGGGCTGATTTAAAACAAGGACAGGCATGTGTTATAGTGGACTTATGGCAGGTATTTTTGTGGGAATGATTTTTTTTCTTTTTGGGCTATGCGTTGGTAGTTTTCTTAATGTTGTTGTCTATCGGCTCAACCATAATCTCTCGCCCTTTCAAGGGCGTTCTTTTTGCCCCCAATGTAAAAAGAAAATTCTTTGGCAAGATAATATTCCTTTACTTTCATTTATTCTTCTTCGTGGTCGCTGTCGCTCTTGCCATTCCCCTATTAGTTGGCAATATCCTTTAGTTGAATTAGCTGCTGGTTTAACAACCATTTTCACTTTATTTTTCTTGTCAAGCTATCTTCTATCTTTTTATTATTTGCTTATCACCTATGCTCTCATCGCTCTTTTTGTTTCTGATTTTCGTTACCAAACCCTTCCTGACGAGATTGTTTTTCCCACGATTTTAATTTCCTTGATATATGCTTTCCTTTATATGCCCCAGGCTATTTTTGTTGCCTTAGGGGCTAGCTTATTTTTTTTAGTTTTACACTTGGTTACTCGAGGCCGGGGTATGGGAATGGGTGATGTTAAGTTGGCAGGGCTAATGGGTTTGGTATTGGGCTTTCCTGGAATAGTGGTTGCCTTGATGCTGGCTTTCTTGACAGGGGCACTAGTCGGTGTCATACTGATTTTAATTGGCAAAAAGCGCTTTGGGGAGCACATTCCCTTTGGGCCTTTTTTAACTAGCGCTACTTGGATTAGTTTATTTTGGGGACAAAAAATATGGCAATTTTTCCTCGAAAAACTTCTTCTCTAAAGAGAAAAGAGGGTTTATCTTTAACTGAGGTGATGGTTGTTGTTGTTATCATTGCCATCTTGATTCTTGTCGCTATTTGGTCTTATCGACTTCAACTTCTTAAAGGAAGAGATTCTAGACGAAAGGCAGATCTTAACAGACTGGAAAAAGTATTTGAAGATTATTACAATGACCATGATTGCTATCCCGAGAGAATTAATCAACTTGTACCCGATTATCTTTCTGAATTTCTGGTTGATCCCGTTACCCAGGAACCTTATGAATGGTCAACTGATGGTTGTGATGTGTTTCGAATTTATGCTAAATTAGATAATGAGAAGGATCCAGCCATAGCTGAGGTTGGCTGTGGTTCGGGTTGTGGACCTGGTGCTGGAACTGATGAAGGCCAATGCATTTACAATTATGGTGTTTGTAGCCCAAATACTGAGCTGGAAAACTGTGGCTGGTGTCCTAATAGCTGTCAAGGTGGAATTTGTAATAAACTTGATAAAGCAAAATGGGATTGCCGCCAATGGTTTTGTGACCCATATTGCGGAGGAGACGAGACAGAGCCAAACGGGTTTTGTAATCCAGCTAAATATGACCAGAAATATTGGTGCACCCAAAAGATAGAATGAAAAAAACAGAAACAGTCATAAAAGAAAAAGGTTTTACTTTAATCGAGCTGATTGTGGTCATGGCAATTTTGGGAATTCTGGCCACTGTCGGCTTGGCAAGTTTTCGCAGTTCCCAGATTAAAGGACGCGATGCTCAAAGGAAAAATGATCTTGGACAGCTTCAACGAGCCTTAGAAGCTTATTTCAATGATAAAGGCTTGTATCCTTTGACTGCTGACCTTCCAAGCGCAGGAGCACCCTGGCAAGACACTCTTCCCAGTGGAGGGGCAGGCACCTTGTATATAAAAGAGATTCCCTCTGATCCCACACATCCTCGGTACCAATATACTTATCGGAGTGATGGAGCAAGTTATAAGATTTTTGCTTATTTAGAAAACCAAAAAGACAAAGATATTGAGAGTTGTAGCGCCGTCACCGACGAAACTTGCGGGAATGAGTCTTGTAATTATGGAGTTTCTAGTGCTAATGTAAGAGTATGCGATTAAAAAAAGGATTTACTCTGATTGAGCTTTTGGTTGTTATTTCGATTATCGGGATGTTAACGGCTCTAATTGTGGTTAACTTTAATGCTGCTCGAGAAAGAGCTCGCGATGTTCAAAGAAAATCTGATTTGGTTCAAATTAAAAAGTCCTTGAGAATGTATTATAACGACTATGATGGTTATCCGGCGGATGATGGCAGCGACAATATCTTAGGCTGTGGAGCTACTGGGCAAGGTCTTTGTAGCTGGGGCGGAACTTGGACGGCTGGTTCAGCCAATATGGTTTATATGAAGACCATTCCTGATGACCCATTGGCTCCTGACCAAAGATATCGGTATCAAGTAAGGGCAGTTGACCAAGATTTTTGTCTTTGGGGAGAATTAGAGAATAAATCGGACGGTGATATCGCTGACTCGAAAGCCAATTGTGCGAGTGTGTGCAGTTTTGGCGCTAAAGATTATTTTTATGTAGTTTGTGCTGATTGAAAATTGAAGCACAGCAAAGGAGGTGAAAGTGAAAAGAAAAGGCTTTACCTTAATTGAATTACTGGTTGTTATTTCGATTATTGGCATTTTGGCTTCAATGACTTTTGTTAGTTACACCGGTGCCCAAAAACAAACAAGAGACACAGAAAGAAGAAGTGATTTAGCCCAATACAGAAACGGATTAGCCAATTATGCCGCCGCCAATGATGGACTTTATCCGCTTGATGTAAATGATGACGCGATTGGACCGAAGTCAGACCTTTGTACTAATTATTTAGCTACCGATTTTATCAGTAGTTGCCCAGACGACCCTACTGGCACAGGAGATTTTAATTATCATTTTCAAAGCGACGCTACTGGAGTTCAGTACGTTTTGTGGGTAGAAATGGAAACTGGTGGTTATTGGGAGGTTTGTTCAGATGGTAGGTCGGGGAAATATGATAGTTCTACCCCACCTGACGACAGCGGGGGTAGTTGTTCCTTGCTTTAGGTTTTTATTTGAAAATAGAGGATTATGAGAAAAAAAGGATTTACCTTAATTGAATTACTGATTGTTATGACCATCATTGCTGTTTTGGCGGGTTTGGCTTTGGTTTCTTATCAAAACGCAAGAAAAACAGCGCGGGATGGAAAAAGAAAATCAGACCTAGAAACAATAAGAAGTGCTTTGGAAATGTGCTATTCAGATGATAACCAATATCCAGATTCTATTAGTGGGAGTGTTACCTGCGTTGGCAACAGTACCTATTTGGATCCGACTCCCACTGACCCAATTCCAACAGGTAATTATTATTATGACCGAACAAGCACTACCACTTATGTACTTTGTGCTTATTTAGAAGGTGGCGCTCCTGATAATTGTATTGTCTCGGAAAGCTGTGGATTAGGTAGTTGTAACTACGGATTGACTCAACCTTAAATGTATGGAAAAAGCCTGCTCAAAACCCCTTTGGACCAAAACTGGTTTTACCCTCGTTGAACTGCTAATAACTACTTCTATTATGGCCATCCTTTTTTCCATTGGCGTAGCCCAATACATGAAATTCAACCGTCAGCAGGTATTAGTCCAAACAGTTTTGGAATTAAAGACCAATCTTACCCAGGCACGAAACATGGCTTTGGCAGGCAAAAAAACATGCGCTGGTGCGTTTGATGGCGTTTTAGTTGAAGCCAATGGTGATCAAGGCTATAGAATTAGTTCTCAATGTGATGATGGAGGCGATGTGGTTTTGATTGAAGAACATTGGTTTCCTGAAGGAGTAATAAGGACTGGTGGGTTAGGATCCGGAGTCTTGTTTAAAACTCTTACTGGCGGAACCTATTTAAAAGCTGATGAGACGATTACTTTAACTGGTTTTGGAGGAAACACAAAAAGTTTAATCATTACCCCTAGCGGGAAAATACAATTAGTTCCATAATAAAGTTATGAAAAGAAAAACAAAGGGGCAATCATTAATTGAAGTTTTAATCGCCTTGTCGGTTGTTGTTTTGGTTCTTCTTGCTTTGATTGCCGTTACCACCGTCTCTGTTCGTAACTCAACCTTTGCCAAAAATCAATCTCTTGCCACGAAGCATGCCCAAGAAACAATTGAAAAAATTCGGAAATATCGGGACCAAAACAACTGGGCAACTTTTGTTGCTGATTGTACTAATAAAACGGCATTGGGGTTAATAGACCCCTCTCCCCCATTTGTTTTGGAGGCTCCTGTTTGTAATCTTCCAGGAACAACAGACCCTTGCGTTGAAGCTAATAATAGGTGTGAAGTTGAAGTAACCGTTTCTTGGGATGATGCCAGAGGGAAACACCAAACGATACTCACTACATATTTGTCAGAAAAGCAATGAAGTTGAAAATGAAACCATCAAGGGGATTTACGCTAATTGAAATATTGGTTGTTGTTGGCATTTTGGCCATTATTGTCATCATCAGTTCCACAAGCTTCTTCAATCTTCTTAAGGGTTCAACAAAAACAAGAGCAGCCAACTTGGTTAAGCAGGAAGGTGATTATGCTTTAGGCATTATGACAAAAATGGTTAGAAATACTAGAGGGATCTTAAGAAATACGGACTCTCCCCCACGAGTGTGTGTATCGGGAATGAGTAAATTGAAAATTAAAAATCCTGATGGAGGAGAAACAGAATTTGAATGTGACTCGAGTGCAATTAGTTCAACTTCAGCCGAAACTGGTAGCCAAGTGCCAATAACCAGCGACCAAGTAGCCGTCGAAAGTTGCAGATTTGATTGCGTGGAAGGTGGCTATTTTGACCCTGATGTAGTCACCATTGATTTTACCTTAAGCACTGGGGCATTATCCCCTTTTGAAGAACGGGCGATTATTAATTTCAAAACAACGGTTGTTTTAAGGAATATTTCTGAAGATTGATTTGACAGTTGGTCAAGAATGTTTTTAAAATAGGTATGATGAAACAAAATAATTCAGGCCAAGCCTTATTGATTATTCTCTTAATTATGGCGGTGGCTTTAACAATCGGATTATCCGTTGTTTCCCGGTCGATTACTGATATTCGCATTTCCCAAGAGCAAGAAGAATCAGCCAGAGCCTTTTCTGCCGCTGAAGCGGGTTTGGAAAGCCTTTTAGCTACAGGAGGAGCGCCCGGAACCATTGGCGATTTTACAATCGAAACTGAAACACAAGAGTTAGGTAATAGCAATATTTTTGTTTTTCCTGGCGAGGGTGTTGCCGCTGGCAATATTCAAACGGTTTGGTTTGTGGGACATGATGATGCTGGCAATCCTGACCCTAATGTTGCCCAATGCGCTCCGAATGAGATTTATATTTATTGGGGTAATGAGAATACACTAAGAGACCAGCCCGATACCCCTGCCCTTGAAGTAACCTTCTTTTACAAATCAGGAGATAGTTTTGAAACAACAAAAAGAACTTCCGATCCCTATGAACTTAGAGCCGATTCCAATGGATTTTTCAAAACTAATTTAACTGTTGGACCTTTTGATATAGGTGGTAAAACCTTCCAATTTCGGAGGTTAATTGGTAGCTTTCCTGCAAATATATATGTTTTAAGATTAAAGTTGATTTATAGCGAAGGAACGAATCACGCGCTGGGGATTGAGGTTGCGGGTGGTGTACGCACTTTGCCTCTCCAAGGCAATTGTTTTTCGTCAACAGCAAGTTCAGGAACAACGGGAATAGCGAGTAAGGTTGAACAATGTCAGCTTTATCCAGTTTTGCCAGGCATGTTTGATTATGTTTTGTACAGTGAAAGTAGTTTATAATAAAAAACCTGCCCATGGAATTTTTTGGTTTAGATATTGGTTCGCACAATCTCAAGGTTGTCCAACTCGCTAAAAGCGGTAAGCAGTATCGCTTAGTGGCTTTTGGGTCTGGCCCTTCAACTCGGAAGGGTTTGGCCTCCGAATCTGATGCCGACTTGACCGCTTTATCAGGGGCGATTAAAAAACTTCACCAAGAAGCAAAAATTTCTACCAAGAACGTTACCACCGCCCTACCTCAAGACCAAGTTCATACTCAGACGGTTAATTTACCTCCTTTGTCTGAGGAAGAGCTGAGGTCAGCGATTAAATGGGAGGCAGAACAAAATGTACCCATTCCCCTTGAGGAAGCAACAATTGCCCATCAAGTGGTTGGTCAAATTAAAATGGATACTCAGCAAAAGATCCAGGTTTTGATTGTTGCTTCCCCTCAAAGATTGGTTGATAAGGCTTTGAAAGTTCTCAAGGCCGCTGGCTTAAATTGTATTGGCTTAGAAACGGAAATAATTGCTATGGCAAGAAGTTTGGTTGCCCCAGGAAGAGACATTGCCTTGGTGGTTGATTTGGGAGCCAAAGCAACCGACATGGCCGTAGTGGAAAACGGATTGGTGGTTTTTTCTCGTTCAATTGCCACTGCTGGTGAAGCTTTGACTCGTGCTGTTGCTTCAAGTCTGGGCTTAGACCCAACCCAAGCCGAGGCTTATAAAAAAGCCTACGGAGCTGATCCTCAAAAATTAGAAGGCAAAGTCCGCGAAGCTATTGGACCCATTCTTAATGTGGTTGTTAAAGAAATTGAGAAAACGGCTGAATATTATCGTTCGGAAACAAAAAAAACGGTAAAAAGAGTCATTCTCAGCGGCGGGACAGCCGGATTACCAGAAGTGGTGAACATGATGGCTTCAAAATTAAGTTTAGAGATTCAAGTTGGCGATCCATTTGAACAGGTGGCAATGGAAGAGGCCTTGAAAAAACAACTTAGTCAGGCTCAAACTCACCTTTTTACAGTGGCAGTTGGTTTAGCAATGAAAAGCATAGGTTAATGGCAGATAGAAGTATCGATTTACTCCAGCCAGATCAACTTTCTTTCGTTGAAAAACAAAGAACCTTTTATGTCAAGATAGGAACAATTTTTTTAATTGTGTTTTATTGTTTAGTGGTCGTTGCCCTTTTTGCCTTTGGATTAGTGGTTCTCCGTGAATCTAGATTAGTGGCAAACAAAATTGAGTTGGAAAAAGTGAGACTTAATGAGCTTCAGGAAGTGGAATCACTTCAATTAATGCTTAAACAACGTCTTTCCTCTTTAACTAAAGTCGTTGAAGTTGATGGTATTGAGGTAAAGCACTGGTTGGATTATTTAGACAATTTGGTACCTGAAGGAGTGGCAATAGAAAATTCTGAATGGAATGCAGGCGGGAAGGTGGAGTTATCAGGATTAGCAGCGAATGCCGTTGTTTTGGCTGACTTTCTTGATACTTTAAAACAAAAGACGGACGAAGAGGAAATTGCTAAGAGTACCCTTATTTCAGCAACTCGACAGACTGAAGGAATTTATGACTTTACCTTAGAAATTTTAGTTCAAGAAGAATGAAAATAGAAACGGGTAAATTACCAGAATTAAGCAAAGTTCAAATATATCTTTTTCCTCTTGTGGTTGTTATTTTAATTGTTATTTCAACAATAGCCATTTTGAAGCCCAAGCTAGATGATTTATTGAAGACAAGAGGAAACCTGACAAAACAAAAGAAGGAATTGGCCCAATTGACCCAAAAGGTAACCGTTTTAGAGGGTTACGACCAGGATGAATTGAAGGATAGAGTTAATAAAATCCTTAGGGTTTTGCCTAAAGAAAAAGATGCCCCTTTAATTTTAGTTACAATGAGGAGTTTGGCTAATGATTATAGCTTAGAGATAAGCAGCCTCATGATTGATGTTGGCGAATTAGCCACCGAGTCTGCTGAGCTAAAAACAAAAAAAGAAACGCTTCCCTCTCTTAATATTCAACTAAGTGTTTCTGGTAGTCTTGGAGATTTATATGATTTTCTTGAGGCGATTGAATCTACCACCCCTCTTATGAGGATTGACCATGTGAGCATTGATCGTGAAGGAACCACAATTGAGAGCTCTATTGACTTATTCACCTATCATCTTGCGGCGCCTCAAGATATTGGTAAAGTGAGTAGACAAATAACTCCACTTAGCTCCGAGGAGGAAGAGATTTATCAAAAACTGAGTCGTTATCAACCTGCTATTGTGGGAACGAGACTGCCCTATGTTGGTAGTGGTAAGGAAAATCCGTTTGAATTCTAAGTTTCTTCTAATTTAACGTTAATCCTTTTTCCTTGTTTTATTGCTTTTGTTTTTGCCAAGGTCCGGATAGCTCGAATTGTTTGACCGTTTTTACCAATCACTATTTTTATATCTTCAGGGTCAACTTTGATTAGATATTCGGAAAAACCTTCTTGTTTAATTTCCTTGATTTTGGCTTTCTCAGGTTTTTCAACAATTGATTTCACCAAGTATTCTATCAACTGTTTCATTGTCTATTTTCTTTTGGTTATTTTTTTAACTGCTTCGGTTAATTGGGCACCTTGTGAGAGCCAGTAATCGAGTCTTTTTTGGTCAATTTTTATTGTCGCTGGTTTAGTTTTGGGGTCGTAGAAACCAATCCTTTCGATTACTCTTCCATCTCGTTTAGTGCGCGAATCCATGACAACGATTCGATAAGAAGGAGCGTTTTTTTTACCAGTGCGTGACAATCTAATCTTAACCATAGTGGACAAAATTTTAACGATTAGGAGCTATTTTTTCAAGGGCAGCTCTGGCTGCCTTTTCCTCAGCTTCCTGTTTACTTTTGCCCGTTGCTTGGGCGAGTAATTTTTTTTGACTATAAACACCAACAGTAAAAATTTTTGCGTGATCCGGACCCTTTTCTTTTAAAATTTTATAGACGGGCGTTTCCTTGATTTTTTCTTGAATTTTTTCCTGAAGAAGGCTCTTGCTGTCCTTAAACTCACCTTTGGAAAGAATTTTACTTAGAAAGGGTTCCAGCTGATTTTTAATAAAGTTTTCTGCCTTTGCCATTCCCTGGTCCAAAAAGATTGCTCCGATGACGGCTTCTAAAGCATTAGCTAGAAGCGACAGGTTTTTTTCTCCCCCTGCTCTTTTTTCACCCCGGCTCATGAGGAGATTCTGACCGATTTTTAATTGATTAGCGATTTTAGCTAAAGTGCTTGTTCGGACAAGATTGGAGCGGAGGTTAGTTAACTCCCCTTCTTTGTAATCAGGAAATTTTTGGTAAAGCCAGAGGGAAACAACAAAAGAAAGAACGGCATCACCAAGAAACTCTAACCTTTCATTCGATTCGAGCCCCTTGCCCGTGGCCTCATTAAGGTAAGAGCGATGAACTAAGGCTTGGGCTAACAACTGGGGCTGATTAAAGTTTATTCCCAATCGTTTTTGTAATTTTTCTAAATTTTCCATTTCACTCAACCTCGGCGGTAACAAGATTAATTAATTGCCCAACCGTTTTTATTTTTTCTGCTTCTGCCTCGTCTAAATCGAGGTTAAATTCTTCCTGAATTTTTGCTAATAAATCAGAGATGGTAAGAGTTTCAGCACCCAAGTCTTTTCTTAAACTTGAATCCAGAGTGATATCTTTTTTAGCAACGCCTAGATTTTCAGAAATTAGGTTGATGATTTTTTTTTCTAATTTAGTCATTTTTCCTTTTTTTCTATTTTTTTGAGGACCGTTCCCAACACTCCATTAATGAAACTAGAACTTTTTTCACTGCCATATCGTTTGGCAAGCTCAACCGCTTCATCAATGATTACTTTAGGCGGTTCCTTTTTAACAACAATCAGTTCATAAATAGCTAAGCGGAGAATGGCTAAGTCAACTCGATTGATTTGTTCAATGGGCCAATCCGGGGCCGACTCGGCAATAATTTGGTCAATTTTTTTTTGACGACCAAGAACCGCTTTAGCTAACTTATTCTCAATTTTTTGCTCGGATTGAAAACTCCAGCGAAAAAGACTCTTAATTGCTTTTTGTCTTTTAATGTGTCTTGGATCATAGGGCGTTTTCATTATTTTTCTTTCTTTTTCCCTTTCTTAGTTTTAATTTTAACAACCTCTTTTCCTTTGTAATAACCACAAGAAGGACAAACCTGGTGAGATTTTTTTGGCTGACCACAATTAGCACAGGCAACCAAACCAGGCAATTTCAGTTTAATAGCCGTCCTTCTTCTTCCCTTTCTGCCAGTTGATATTCTTCTTTTAGGTAAAGCCCCCATATTTAAAGATTAGGAATTAGCTAGGCTCAATTGCTTTAATTGTATACTGTTTGAGCCTAGCTTGCAAGGAAGGATAGTGGCTAATTTGATTAAGAATGCTATCTGCTGCTTGGCGAGCTTTTTTAATGGTTTTTAAGTCTGAAAAAGAAGCCACTCGAAGATTGAAAAAGCCATGTTGTTGGGTGCCATAGATTTCTCCAGGCCCTCGTAGTTTCAAATCTAATTCAGCTAATTTGGAGCCCGTTGTTAAGCTCTCTAGAGCCTTAAGCCTTTTCAATGATTTTTTACTTGGAGTTTCGCTGAAAAGCAAGCAATAGGCCTGTTGGCCACTCCGACCAACTCGGCCTCTTAGCTGGTGAAGTTGGGCCAAGCCAAAGCGTTCAGCTCCCTCAATTAACATAATCGTGGCTGTAGGAATGTCAATTCCCACTTCAACCACCGGGGTTGAAACCAAAATATCCGTTTTTCCTTTTCTGAAATTATTAAGGACTTTATCCTTCTCTTTACTCTTGAGTCGACCGTGAAGTAAACCAAGTTTTAAATCAGGGAAAACTTCTTTTTCCAGTTTCTTTTTTTCACTCGTGACGGCCTTAATCGATTGCATTGTTTCGTGTTGTGATTCTTCTATTAAAGGACAAACAATAAAGGCTTGGTCTTGCTTGCCTTTGATTTGTTTTCTTATCCATTGGTAAGCAGAGGCTCGTTTTTGAGGCGGGACTACCCAGGTTTTAATTTCTTGCCTTCCTGGAGGCATTTCATCAAGCATTGAGAGGTCCAAATCTCCATAAAGAGTTAAGGCAATTGTTCGGGGAATGGGAGTTGCCGTCATCGTTAAGACGTGCGGAGCCTTATTTTTTTTAATCAGTTTTCCTCTTTGTTCAACTCCAAAGCGGTGTTGTTCATCAATCACCACTAAACCTAGCCTTTTAAACTTAGCTCGTTTGTAAATTAGAGCATGAGTGCCTACCAAACAATCAAAGTTGGTGATGGTTTTTCTTTTGGCAGCGGTTAAAAGGGCCACTTTTACTCCCAGTGGTGAAAGAATTTGGTTAAGGGTTTGATAATGTTGGGTAGCCAAAATTTGGGTTGGGGCCATCAGAGCCGATTGGTTGTTATTAAGATAAGCGATATAGATGGCGGCTGCGGCCACGACTGTTTTTCCACTGCCCACATCACCCTCTAGCAAGCGGTTCATTGGTTTATCTTTTTCAATATCAGCAAAGATTTCCCTTAAAACCCTTTTTTGAGCTTGGGTTAGTTCAAAAGGTAAACTAGCCGTAAATTCAAGAATTTTCTTTTGATCAAGTTTAAATTTAAAAGCTAATTGGTGTTTTTGCCATTCTTTTTTTCTTTGAAGAGCCGTAAGTTGAAGGAGAAATAATTCTTCAAAAGCAAAGCGCTGGCGTGCTTTTTGAGCCGTTTCCTGGCTCTTGGGAAAATGAATTTCAGCAAGAGCCTGATTGAATTCAACGAGATTATATTTTTTCATAATTTGAGAAGGGATAAATTCTTTTAAACCAGGCACATATTTTTTCGCTAATGGGGCAATTCGTGAACGAAGCCATTTTGAAGAAAGACCGTAGGTTTCGTGGTAAACGGGCACCAATCTGCCCGTATGAATCGTTTCTCTTTTTTCTTTTTCTCCATCTTTCAAAATCTCGTATTCAGGAGAAACCAAAACCAGGCTTTTTCCAAACCAGTCAACCCTACCCGATAAACCAATTGTTTGTCCGGGAATAATGGTTTTCACTAAAAAAGGCTGATTAAACCAAACCGCTTGAATTTCTCCACTGGCATCGGCAATTATTGCTTTTTGGATTTTTCTACCCTGGCGGGTGTATTCGTTCTTGATGGAGATAACTTCTCCCTTGATGCTCACCGTTTCCCCTGCTTGCACCCTACCAATTGGCGAGACCAAAGAGTAGTCAATATAGCGGAAGGGAAAGTGATAAAGAAGGTCTTCCGTTGT
>CAYFXA010000007.1:0-22390 GCA_964347135.1 uncultured Gammaproteobacteria bacterium
ACAGTCGTTCGCAAAAAACCAGGAGAGTCTGATGATAAGCTTATTGCTAAGTTTCGGAAGAAAGTTCAAGCAGAGCAGCTCTTAACCGAGATTAAGGAAAGAGAGTTTTACAAAAAGCCATCGGTTAAGAAAAAAGAAAAATTGGCGGAATCAAGAAGGAAGAAAAGAAGAGGCTAGGATGAAAGATAAAATTCAATCAGACTTGAATCAAGCGATAAAGAATAAAAAAGAAGTAGAAATTTCTACTTTGCGTTTGCTTTTGGCGGAAGTTCATAACCAAGAAATTGCTAAACAAGCTAAGTTAACCGAAGAAGATATTGTCAATGTTGTCCAAAGAGAAGTTAAAAAAAGAAAAGAAGCGATTGAAGCTTATCAAAAAGGAAAACGAGAAGATTTAGTTGCCAAAGAAAAGGAGGAATTGGAGATTTTGAGCAAATATCTACCTCAACAATTGACCGGACAAGAACTGGAAGTAATTATTCAGTCGGTTATAAAGGAAACAGGCGCCGGAGGTATGTCCGATTTTGGTAAAGTTATGGGAGCGGTGATGGCTAAAGTTAAGGGCAAAGCTGATGGTAGGGCAGTAAGTAGGGTGGTTAAAGAAGCATTGGGTGGTTGATATCTTTTGATATATTTATTAATAGTTGACAGCTTCAGATGATTTCCGTTTTAATAAAGCCAGCAAAGTGTTCTCCTGCTCAGAGTAACAAAGCCCGTCAGATAATTGAGTCTTTTCTTAGGAAACAAAAAATAGATAATGTTGAGATAAGTCTAAGATTTGTTGGCCGCCAAGAGATGAGACGATTGAACCAACAGTATCGAGGGATTGATAGACCAACAACAATTTTGACTTTCTCACAGCAGGAAACAAAAGAAGGGCAGGCTTTTCCAAAGCCTCCAGGAAAATTAATAAGTTTGGGCGACTTAGTTATTTGTTTGTCAGAGGCAGAAAAACAAAATCTATCTCTTGAACAATTATTAAATCATGGACTGAAAAATTTAATTAATGAACGACAAGCGGGTTTACTATCTAAAATATCGGCCCCAAAGAATCTCCGAACTTGATTTAACCGCTGTCCGTGAGAGTTTAGAGAAAGTCCTTAAATCAAAAAAAATTCCTCATGCCCTTCTTTTTTCCGGACCAAGAGGAACCGGAAAAACTTCAGCAGCAAGGATTTTTGCCAAAGCGGTTAACTGCCAGACCAAAAGAAAAACCTATGAGCCTTGCAACCGCTGTAAGATTTGCCAAAGCATTGCTGACGGCAGTGCCCTTGATTTAATTGAGATTGATGCCGCTTCAACCCGAGGAATAGATGATGTCCGAGATCTCCGTGAAAAAATTAAACTAGCACCAGCCGAGTGTCAATACAAGGTTTACATTATTGATGAGGTTCACATGCTTACCAAAGAAGCTTTTAATGCCTTGTTAAAGACTTTGGAAGAACCCCCTGAACACGCTATCTTTATTCTTTGCACCACTGCTCCAGAGAAAATTCCGGAAACGATTGTTTCTCGCTGTCTCCGAATGAATTTTAAGAAAGCCAATAAAGATGAAGTACTGAGGTCATTGAAAAGAGTTGTCCAAGGAGAAAAATTGAAAGTAGAAAAAAGTGCCTTGGAAGAAATTGCTCAGTCAACCGATGGCAGTTTTCGTGATGCTCAAAAAATTCTTGATCAATTGGCAATGGTGAAAAAGAAAGTCACTTTAAAGGAGACAAAAGAACTTTTGGGTAAAATCGAAGCCACGGCACCAGGGAAATTATTAGAGCTATTGGCTGATAGAAAACTTAAAAATGCCCTTTTGGAAATAGATAGAGTTGTTTCTTTGGGGGCTGATTTGTCTCAATATTGTCAAGATATATTAGATAAATTGCGTTTGGGATTGTTGTCCCAAGCTGGTTTAACAGAAATTAGTTCTCCAGAAGAAGTGGCGGGATTTAGTGTGCCTGAATTAACTGATTTAATTCGCCTTTTCTCCCAAGCAGCCAAAGATTTAAAAACCAACCCTATTCCTCAATTGCCTTTGGAATTGGCGGTGGTGGAATGGTTAGGCGAGGAAAGAGTTAAGGAGCCTGAAGAAAAAGAGGAGAAAAAGGTAGAAAAAACTCCCCAGGTTGTTTCAGGAAAGACAAGCCGTCAAGATGGTGAGTTATTCAATGAGGTTAAAAAGCGCTGGCAGGATGTTTTAGCGGGAGTCCGGCCTCTAAATCATTCGGTTGAGGCTTTGTTAAGAGCAACCCGGCCAAACAAAGTTCAGAATGGCGTTTTGATTCTTGAAGTTTTTTATGAATTTCATAAAGAGAGATTGGAAACGGATAAATGTCGGTCCGTGGTGGAGGAAGTTGCCAGTGAAGTCGTTAACAAGCCTCTTAAATTACGCTGTATCTTAGGACAAAGGGAAGAGGTGGTAAAAAAAGAAGAAACAGCCGAAGATACTGTCCAAATGGCAGAAGAAATTTTTGGCACTCGGGCTGATTGACAAAAGCTTTTACTTCAGTTATTCTTTTCTCATGGCAATTACTGACAAATTTCAACAATTAAAGGATTTGAAAAAGATGCGTGATCAGGCAATGACGATTCAGCGCGAATTGGCAGCCGAGGAAATAGTGGTTGAAGAGGAAGAAGTTAAGGTGGTTATTAGTGGTGATCAAAAGATAAAGGAACTCTCGGTCAAAGGAGTTGAAAACCAAACCCTGGTTGACATTTTGAACAAGGCGATTAAGAAGTCACAAGAAGTGGCTGCTAAGAAGCTTCAAGAAATGGGTGGAGGGTTGGGTGGATTATTGGGTGGATAAGAGATGGGCGGCGACTACTTTGCTCGTCTTGATTGACAAGATTTCGCCACCGCCCTGCCGACCTTCCATCTCCTGCTAGAGTCGATCCCCGTCCGCGTACCACGGACCATTCGGATCGAATTTCACGATCGCGTCAAAGGCAGAATGCGTGGTCGTGATCCTTCCTCCTATCTCATCCTGCACCTCCGGATCCTTTAAGTCCGCTTCGTAGTGAATCACCACGAGACAAGAATCCGGATTGCCACTTTTGGTGACTTTCTGGTCGGAAACGGGAATGGGCTGGACAGTTGAAGACACATCAAGAAGCTCGTCCAGAACCAAAAACACCGTTTCCGCTACCTTATGGATGTTCTCAGGTGGCCCGGAAACAGTCACAACTGCCATCTCTTTTCAGGTCTCCTTTCCGTTTTCTTTTCAGGGTCGGCAACTGAAAAGAATATATTTTCTAAATCCTCTGGGCGAATCCAGAAGATTAGAATCCACATCAAAGAGCTAGAGTGGATTATATAGATAATGACTTTTGAAGTCAATCTTATAGGATTATTCAATTAATGACTGAATTTGTGGTAAAATCTTCTTAATGAATCTTCCCAGACCGGTTCGAAAATTAATTGAATCGTTTGAGAAATTACCAGGGATTGGGCCCAAGACCGCCCAGCGTTTGACCTTTTATTTACTTCATGTGCCTCAAAAACAACTTGATGGTTTTGCTGAGGCTTTGGAAACGCTTAAAAAGAATACAGTTCTTTGTTCAATTTGTTTTAATGTCTCTGACAAAGATCCTTGTTCAATTTGTTCTAACCGCAATCGAGATAAATCAATAATTTGCGTGGTGGAACAGCCCTTGGATGTTTTGGCTTTGGAAAAAACAGGTGATTACAAGGGGGTTTATCATGTTCTTCATGGGGCAATTTCGCCTTTGAATAATATTGGTCCGGACGAGCTTCATATCCGAGAGTTATTGCCAAGGTTGAAAAATGAAGAGGTGAAAGAAATAATTTTAGCCACCAATCCTAACATGGAAGGAGAGGCAACAGCAATGTACATTGCCAAGCTAATTAAACCTTTAGGAATTAAGGTCACTCGCTTAGCTCATGGTTTGCCTGTGGGTGCAGATTTAGAATATGCTGATGAAGTGACTTTGTCTCGGGCGATTGAGGGGAGAAGGAAGTATTAGACTTAAACGGTCACTTTTTATAATTGATCTCCCCACCTTGGTGGCAGATTTTCAAAAGTTGATGAAGGAGTAGCTCCATATCTAAGTTCCGCTCCGGGTTTTCTAAGTTTTTCTGCCACTGCTCCTTTTGCTTTCTTTACCCCCTGTCTCACCTCGTAAGGCTCCATAACTGCTTTTTTAGCTTCTTCAACAACTGTATCTATAGCCATTTTTCCTCCTTTGTGAAAAAATTAACTGTATTCAGCCTAGCTTAAAATTTTCACTCTTGTCAAGTATCATTTAGGAATTACGGATTTTGTGCTAGAATTAGTTTAGGATGCCGAAAACAATTCCCAAAAAGTTGGCAAGAGATTTGGCTCAACTCGGGGAAGAGGTTATTAAAGAAACGGCTCAACAACCAGTGGAATTAGCCAAAACCGTGGGTGAACAAATTGGAGTCATGCCCAAGGGTTGGGGAGAGGAAGAGGCTCGGCTTGCTCCTGAAGCTGCTAGGGAAAAGGAAGAAGAACGAAAAAAAGGTTTAGCTTTAGCAAGAAGAAGAATTGAAGAATTAAAAAGAAAGCCAGAGCCAAAGCCCAAAATCCCTGAAGAGGAAAGGGAAAAGGAAAAACAAAAAATGGTTGAGGAAGCAGAAAAAAGAAGAGAAGTTCCCGAAGTCCCAACCAGAAAAAAGCGAGGTTCAGCTTTATTATCATTAAGAGTTAAAAAGAGGCGAGGGACAGGTGAAATTAAATCTGGAATTTAAATGAAAATCAAGCTTTACAATACTTTCACCAGAAAAAAGGAAGTTTTTAAACCCCTGAAGTCAGACTATGTTCGTCTTTATGATTGTGGGCCAACGGTTTATTGGTATGCCCACATTGGCAACATGTGGCGCTATCTTGTTTCTGATTTCCTGCGCCGAACCTTGAAATACAATGGCTATAAAGTTAAACAAGTAATGAATATTACTGATGTTGGTCATTTGACTGAGGATGATTTAGCGGCTGACACGGGCACTGATAGGATGGAGATCGCGGCCAAAAGAGAAAAGAAAACCCCCAAGCAAATTGCCGATTTTTATACCAAAGCCTTTTTTAAGGATACTCAAAGACTGAACATTCTTCGTCCTCACGTTGTTCCTATAGCAACTGAACATATTAAAGAAATGATTGAACTTATTAAGAAATTAGAGAAAAAAAGTTATGCCTATTGGGCTGGAGATAAATATTTTGTTTACGATATTTCCAAATTCAAAGATTATGGCAAGCTCTCTGGCAAAAAATTAGCTGATCTTCGTTCTGGTGCCAGGTTGGAAGCAGTGCCAGGAAAGAAAAATCCTTTTGATTTTGCCCTTTGGATAAAAGACCCCAAACATTTAATGCATTGGGATTCACCTTGGGGAGTAGGCTATCCTGGTTGGCATCTTGAGTGTTCAGCCATGTCCATGAAATACTTAGGACCGAGCTTGGATATTCATACTGGTGGTGAAGACAATATTTTCCCTCATCATGAAAATGAAATTGCCCAATCAGAAGCGGCTAACAAGAAAAGGTTTGTTCGTTTTTGGCTTCATGTTCGTCATAACTTGGTTGAGGGTGCCAAGATGAGTAAATCTAAAGGCAATGTCTATTTAATCCAAGATTTGGTTGATAAAGGCTATGATCCCCTGGCTTTTCGTTATTTGTGTTTAACGGTTCATTATCGAAAGAATCTTAATTTCACCTGGAAATCCTTAGAAAGTGGTCAGAAAGCTTTGAATAAGCTGCGCCAGCAAGTAGGAGAATGGAAGCCTGGCAAAAAGGGTGTTTCCGAATTTGAGAAAAGGTTTTTAGAGGCAATCAACCATGACTTAGACATGCCGCGGGCCTTAGCTGTTGTTTGGGATTTAGTCAAATCAAAATATCCGGAATCAGAGAAAAAAGCATCGCTTTTAAAGTTTGACCAGGTTTTGGGTTTAGACCTATCTGGTTATCGACCAGCTAAGCCAACGAAGAAGGTCAAAGAGCTTGTTAAGAAGCGGGAGAAATTGAGAAAAGACGAGAAATGGCAAGAGGCAGACAAGGTTCGGAAACAAGTCAAGAAACTTGGTTGGCAAGTTGAAGATACTGCCAAAGGGCCGAAATTGAAGCCAGTTTCTTGATAGTTGTAAGTTTTTTTGAAATTCTGCTAGAATAAAATTAGTTCAAAATGATAAGATAGAGTTGGATGGAGAAGAAATTTAAAAGGAAAAAAATCTTAATCTTTCTTAGTGTTTTATTCATTTTCGTAATTCCAGCAATTTTGATTATCGCCAGCGCTTTATGGTTAGAAAGAACTTGGATTAGGCCAGAGGTTGAGGAGGAGTTGGCAGCGGAGTATCTTATTCCAACCAAGATTCTGGCAGACAAGATGAAATACAAGGACGAAACGGTAATGGTTCGGGGACGAGTGATTGAGGAGGATATGGTTTGTGAACGGATTGATTGTCCCAGTGATGACCCTTGTTGCGGTTGCAAGGATGAGAGGAATTTGTTGGTGACTGATGTGGGGTCAGCCATTATCACCCAAATGCCAGGAAAGCTTGTTTTATTGACCCCTGAAAAAGAGGTGCTTTGTCAGAGGAGAAGAAATAGCTGTGAATATGAATGTTCGGGATGGCGCCCAGGGTCAATTTATGAGATTAAAGGCTTTTTTAGAGCCGAACCACCACCACGAGGAACGGGTTTAAGAATTTATTTTGGTTATTATCTTGAGGTTCATGAAAAGAAATTGGAAAGAGGGGTAGGGTTTATTGAAAAGGTTATCGCTTTATTCAGTAGTTTGAAAAACATTATTGCCAGTTCCAGAACAAGCGGTTATTACATTCTTCGCTAAAGTTCAAAAGATTCCCTTATTATTCATAAATAATCTATAGTGTTATAATTTGATTGACTGATATGCAAGATTCCAAAATACAAACCAATAAAGAGTGGTGGGAAAAGATGGTTGCAGAAGGTAATGGTTTTACCCGCCCCTGGTTAGATTTGGATCCAGATATAGTTAAACAATATGCCAATGGTAAACTAAAGAAACCTCCTAAGCCACTTGATCAAATGTTCCCCGTAAGCATTCTTGCAAATGTAAAAGGCAAGGATGTTTTATGCCTTGCCTCTGGTGGAGGCCAGCAGTCAGCGGTTTTCGGAATTCTTGGCGCCAATGTAACTGTAGTAGATATAGCCGAAGGACAGCTTGAAGGCGATAAAAAAGCGGCTGAGCATTATGGTTATAAAGTAACCACTATTCAGGCAGATATAAGTGATTTATCTATGTTGAAGAATGACTCTTTTGATCTAGTTTTTCAGGCACCGTCAATGGCTTACATTCCAGATGTAAGAAAAGTTTACTCTGGGGTGGCACGAGTATTAAGATCAGGAGGTTTATATCGAGTTGATGCTGAAAATCCTTTATCACAATTTATTGAATACGATACTGCTTGGGACGGAAAAGGGTATCGCATAACTGTGCCTTATAAAGTTAAGGAGAAAAAAAGAGAAGGCAAAGAGGTTATAGAGTTCAGGCATTATTTGAGTGAAATATTTAATGGTCTTCTTGAAAGTGGATTTGTAATTGAGAAGGTTCAAGAATCGCCAAGTTATAATGATCTTTACGGAGATGGACAGGCGCCAAAACCAGGAAGTTGGCTACACTCACAGATTTATACCCCTGGAGCATTTTTTATTTTAGCTAGAAAAAAAACGAGAGAATAGCCTTAATATGTCATCATTACAGGTCGGGATAGTAGGGCTTCCCAATTCAGGTAAATCAACGCTTTTCAACGCTTTGCTTAAAAGGCAAGTTGCTAATGTGGCTTCCTATCCTTTTACTACCATTGAACCCAATGTTGGTGTGGTTGAAGTGCCGGATGAAAGGTTAAAAAAATTGGGAGAGATGATTAAGCCTGAAAAGGTAACACCGGCGGTGGTCAAATTCATTGACATTGCTGGTTTGGTAAAAGATGCTCATAAAGGTGAAGGATTGGGCAATCAATTTTTGGCCAAGATTCGGGAAGTCGATGCCCTTATTCATATTCTTCGGGGTTTTAAAGATGAATCGGTTTCTCATTATTATGGTTCGATTGATCCCCAGAGAGATAAAGAGATTGTTGATTTGGAATTGGAATTAGGAGAAATTAAAAAACCAACCCTTTATATTTTAAATCAGGATAAGGTTGTTCCTGTTAAAGGATTTTTGTTTGTTAATGCTAAAACAGGGGAAGGAGTTGAGGAATTAATTCAGGAAGCTTATAAACTTTTAGGTTTGATTACCTTTTACACCATTAAAGGGGGTAAGGAAGTCCGGGCTTGGTCTTTAAAAAAAGGTGCCTCTGCTTTTGAGGCAGCGGAAAAGGTTCATACGGATATGGCCAAAGGTTTTATTAAAGCCGAGGTGGTTAGTTATGATGACTTGGTTTCTGCTGGGAGTTGGCAATCAGCTAAAGGCCAAGGCAAAGTGAGATTAGAGGGAAGAGAATACCAAGTTAGAAATGGCGATGTGGTTGAGTTCAAATTCGGCACTTGATTCTTGTTTGGTATAAAAGTTTGTGATAAAATCTTTGAGATTAAGGAAAAGGTGTTATGAGAGATTACGAGCTTGTTTTGGTGATTGATCCAGATCTGACTGGAGCCGATCAGAAAAAACTGGTTAGCAAAGTCAAAAAAATAATTGAGGAATTAAAAGGTAAGGTTGAGAAAACAGACGAGTGGGGGAAGAGAGAATTTGTATACCCCATTAAAAAGAAAGACCTGGGGTATTATTTTTTATTGGTAATGAAACTGCCTTCGACAGCGCCAACCCAGGTTGAAAACAAATTAAAACTGGAAGAAAAAATTATTCGTTATCTGTTAGTTAAAAAGGAGTGAGGAAGGAAGGAGGGATATGGCAGCCAGGTCACTCAATAAGGTTCAGCTGATTGGCAATCTTACTCGGGATCCCGAGTTGCGCTATACTCCCCAAGGGACAGCGGTTTGTACCTTTGGGTTAGCCACTAATCGCACCTGGGTAACTGAGGCAGGCGACCAGCGGGAAGATACTCAATTTCACCGTATCGTTGCTTGGAATAAACTAGCGGAGATTTGTTCTCAGCTTTTGTTTAAGGGACGACGGGTCTATGTTGAAGGTCGTTTGAAAACCAGGCAATGGACGGCTCAAGACGGCAGTCCTCGTCAAACAACCGAAATTGTGATTGACGAAATGCTCATTCTTGATTCTAAGCGAGCACCAGGAGAAGTAGAGGAAGGAAAAGTTTCTGAAGAGGAACCAACGGAGATGAAGGAAGAGCCGCCAGTTGAGGGAACAGCCGAAGCAGCTAAACCCGGTAAGAAAGCAACAGCCCCAAAAGCGGCTAAACCAGCGAAAAAGGCTGATGATCAAAAGAAAGCCAAAAAGGCTGATGAAAAAGGGAAAGGGGAAGAGGTTAGGGCTGAGGATATACCTTTTTAATAATAAATAGGGAATCATGAGGCGAAAACGGAGAAGGCCAATTCGAGGATTAAAATGTCCTTTTTGTGAATCAGGCAAAAAGCCTGATTACAAAGAAGTGGAGAGTTTAAGACAGTTTGTTAGTGACCGAGGCAAGATTATTCCTCGGAGTCGAAGTGGGGTTTGTGCTAAACACCAACGTCGCCTTTCCCAGTCTATTAAAAGAAGTAGGTTTTTGGGCTTAGTTCCTTTTACCACCCAAATTTAAAAAAATGAAGGCTGCCCCAAAAGTCAATTTAGAAAAAGTAACCGCTTCAATAACTCTACCTCTTCCGTCTGGAGTAAGGTTGCAAGTAAAAAAAGGTCAAAAAATTAAAGAGGGTCAAACTCTTGGCCAAAGGAAAGCCTCTTTTCAGACAAAAAGTTATCATTTAAGCAAATTGATTGATGTTTCACCCAAAAAAACGGTTAAATATTTAGAAAAAAAATTAGGTCAGGCGGTTAAACAAGGGGAATTGGTTGCCCAAAAAAAGAGTTTTTTGGGCAAGGCTGATAAATTTATTGCCCCTGTAAACGGAATTCTGGATTCTCTGACTGAAGAAGGGATTTTGAGAATAAAGAAGAAGGTTTCCGAGAAAGAAGTTAAAGCACCTTTTTCGGGAATGGTAAATGCTGTTTCTTCGGATTCTCTAAGCTTATCTTTTGCCGCTTTAGAAATAAAAGGCAGTTGGGGTAGGGGAAACAAGGCAACCGGATTTTTAATGATTATTGAGAAGGAAGACTGTGATTTGTTTTCTCTTGATGGCACTTGTCAGGAGCAAATAGTTGTTCTCAGAGGAGAGCTGCCAAAAGGCTTGTGGTTTAAAGCCGTTAGTTTGGGGGCAGCCGGTTTTGCTGTTGGTGGTTTGGCGGAGAATTTCTTGGAAAAGGAAATCGAGGAAGGAGATAATTCTTTACCAGTGGTCATTTTGGGAGAAGATGGTAAAATTAGTCAAGAAATTTGGGAAGAATTGAAAAAGGCTAATGGAAGAATGGCATTAGTTGATGGTCAACAAAACCGACTTTTAATCCCTAAGTAATCATGAGATTAAGACTAAATTTAAAGCAGATTAGATTAATTATTTTAATTATTGCCATTGTCATTTTAGCGGGTGGAGTAGGTTACCGGCTGGGCGGGCAGGGAATAACGGTTAATATTGGCGGACCTAAGAAAATTACGATTGACCGAACAACACCAGCTGAAAAAGACCTTGACTTTTCCTTATTTTGGATAGCCTGGGACAGGTTAACCGCTTCTTACTTAGACAAAAATGCCCTTAAACCTCAAGAAATGATTTATGGAGCGATTAGGGGTATGGTGGCTTCTGTTGGTGACCCTTATACGGTTTTCCTTCCTCCCAAAGAAAACAAAGAAGCTAAGGAAGATTTGAATGGTGCTTTTGAGGGTGTTGGCATTCAACTGGGCTATATTGATGAACAACTAGCGGTGATTGCCCCTCTTTCAGGTATGCCAGCTGAAAAAGCCGGAGTTAAAGCTGGTGATTTAATTCTCAAAGTAGACGAAAAAGAAACAATAGACATGACCCTTCCTGAAGCAGTGAGTTTAATTCGGGGTCCCAAGGGAACAACGGTCAAATTGACCCTTTTACATAAAGGAGAAAAAGAACCTTATGTCGCCGAAATTGTTCGCGCAACCATCATTGTTCCCAGCGTTGAAGTTGTTTTTCTTGAAGAAGACATTGCCCACCTTAAATTGATGCGTTTTGGTGAACGGACTAGTGATGAGTGGGCAAAGGCAGTCACTCAGATTTTAACCCGCCAACCAACTGTTAAAGGGATTATTTTGGATTTACGCAATAATCCAGGGGGTTATTTGAGCGGATCTGTTTTCATTGCCTCGGAGTTTTTATCATCGGGAGTAGTGGTAAAGCAAGAAGACGCTGCTGGTAACCAAGAGAGTTATGCGGTTGACCGCCAAGGTGTGCTTCTTCACCAACCCTTGGTGGTTTTGGTTAATCAAGGAAGCGCTTCGGCTTCAGAAATAGTTGCTGGAGCTCTTCAAGATCATAAACGAGCAAAAATTGTTGGTGAAAAAACTTTTGGCAAAGGAACAATTCAAGAAGCAGAAGATTTACCTGGGGGAGCAGGTTTGCACATCACTACCGCCAGATGGCTCTTACCTTCGGGTAAGTCTATTGACAATGAAGGTATCATTCCTGATAATCAAATAGAAGATGATCCAACCACTGAAGAAGATGAACAACTCCGAGAGGCAGTTAAGACCCTTGCCGATTAAAAAAATTCTCATTGGTTTGGCAGTATTAATTATTATTCTTGCCTCGGTTTTTGGTGGGGCCATTTCTGACAGACTTTTTGGTTACAGAATTCTTGACCGCTTTATTCCCCGAGGAGAATTAGCAACCCAAATTACTCAACAGCGGGTGTTGGATGAGGAGTCGGTTGTTATAGAAGTAGCGGAAAAAGTTAGTCCTTCGGTGGTCACCGTTCGAATTGCCAAAGAAAGGTCATTTTTTGATCCCTTTGAAGTTGAGATTGGACCCTTTGGTCTTAGTTTCCCTGAAGAACAAAGTGAAATAGTCGAGCAAGATATTGGTAGCGGTTTTATTATTTCAAAAGATGGTTTGGTGGTTACTAACAAGCATGTGGTGAGTGATACTGAAGCCAGTTACAAAATCGTTACCAAAGACGATAAAACTTATGATGTCAAAAATATCTATCGCGACCCAATCAACGACTTGGCGATTTTAAAAATTGAAGCAAGAGGTTTAAAGTCAGTGGAAATGGGGGATTCGGATAATTTGAAGGTAGGCCAGACCGCAATTGCCATTGGCACAGCTCTAGGTGAATTTCGTCATACGGTTACAACAGGAGTGATTTCTGGGTTGGGGCGGGGGATAACCGCGGGTTCACCTTTCGAGGGTTATGTTGAGCAACTAGATAATGTTATCCAGACTGATGCGGCAATTAATCCTGGTAATTCTGGTGGACCGCTTTTGAATTCAGCGGGGCAGGTAGTGGGGGTGAACGTGGCTGTTGTTGCCAGTGGGGAAAACATTGGTTTTGCCATTCCCATTAATGTGGTTAAGGAAATGATTGATAATTTCAATCAAACCGGTCGCTTTGCCCGTCCTTTCCTTGGGGTTCGCTACCGAATGATAAATCGGGACTTGGCTTTGTTGAATGAGGTGCCCCAAGGCGCTTACATTGTTGATATCGTTTCTGGCTCTCCCGCGGATAAAGCCGGGGTTAAAGAAGGCGATATTATTACTAAGTTTGATGGAAAAGCGGTTCGAGAAGAGGAGGGCGGTTTAGCCAAATTGATTAATGCCAAAAAGATTGGCGATAGAATTACTCTAACTGTTTGGCGAAACGGGGAGGAGATTGAATTAGAGGCAAGGCTTGAAGAGGCTAGTCAATAGTACTGATTGCTTTAAGAACTTTATTTAAATTTCCATTCATTATTTCTTCCAAATTGTACCATTTCTTATTCAGTCGGTGATCAGTAATTCTATTTTGGGGAAAGTTGTAGGTTCTGATTTTTTCTGAGCGCTCACCTCGACCAACGGCTTCCCGGCGAATGCTAGTAAGCTGAGTTTGTTTTTTCTCCTGTTCTTTTTGCCAGAGTTTTGAACGAAGTAGATCAAGAGCGATTTTTCGGTTTTGCTCTTGGGTTCGTTCTTGTTCGCAGGTGACAACCAGACCCGAAGGTTGGTGGGTTAACCTTACGGCTGAAGAGACTTTCTGAACGTTTTGACCACCTTGGGTTGAGGCTCGGTAGAATTGCCAATCCAAATCCTGGGGATTGATTTGGATTTGGGCCTCAGTAATCTCTGGCAAAACAGCGACCGTGGCGGTTGAGGTGTGAATTCTGCCGTGCCGTTCGGTGGTAGGAATTCTTTGGACTCGGTGAACACCAGCCTCGTTTTTAAGTAAATCATAGATATCTTTACCTTTGATTCTTAAGATTCTGGTTCCAAGTAACTTTGTTTGCCAGTTCTTTTTTTCCGCAAAGCGAAGATACATTCGCAATAAATCATCCGCCCAAATTTTGGCCTCATCACCGCCAGCGGCACCACGAATTTCAATAATGGCAATGTCTTTATTCATAAGAAAAAATTATCCTTTCTTTTGAAGCATTTCTTTTAGAGTTCGGGGACGTTCTTCTTTTTCCTCTTCAATTTTTTCTTTCTTTTTCCAAGCGCGAGCCTTAGCTGCTTTTTGCTTGGCTTGGAATTTTTCTACTCTTCCTTGGGTGTCAACATACCTCATTTCGCCTGTAAAAAAAGGATGGCAAGCAGAACAAATTTCAACCTGAATTTCTGGTTTGGTTGAGCCAACAGAAAAGCTGTGACCGCAAGCGCATGTCACTTTGGCATCTGGATACCATTGGGGATGAGTTGATTTCATAAGGTAATTTTATCAAATTTAGGTTAATTTTTCCAGAAGCTGTTTGAGGCTTAGTTGTTTTTGGGATTTGGCTTTCATATCGCGAAGGGTAATGACTTTTTTCTTAATTTCCTCAGGTCCAAGAATAATCACAAAAGGAATATTTTTTCGGTCAGCATATTTGAGTTGTTTGTCCAATTTGGCATTGGGGTCAAGATAAAGTTCAACATTAATTCCTGACTTTCTGAGTTTTTTGATTGTCTCAATTGAATTTTCAAAATATTCAGAAGAAAAAATGGTAACAAAAACTTTAATAGGAGTAGGGGATAAGTCTGGCATAAGGTTTTTTTCTTTGATAACATCACAAATTCGGTCTAAACCAATCGTTGTTCCGGTTGCCGGAATGTCTGGTCCGCCCAAATCGGCCACCAATTTGTCATAACGGCCACCACCAGTAATCGAGCCAATTTTTGGTTCCTCAACATAGGTTTCAAATATAGGGCCGGTGTAATAATCTAGGCCTCTGACTAAAGTTGGGTCAAATTGGTAATATTTTTCATTGATTTCAAAACTCTTTAGATAATTAAAAAGTTGTTTTAAATTATCATCTGGTTGGGCTGTTTTGATTAAAGAGAATAATTTGTTTATTTTTTCCTGAGATAAGCCTTTCTTTTTGAGCTCGTTTTTAACCTCACTGATTTTAAATTTTTCTAATTTATCCAACGACCTGAAAATGGAAAGTTGTTGTTTTTCTTGAGTAATTCCCAAATCTTTCATCATTTTAAAAAGGACCTGGCGGCTGTTAATTCTAATGGAAAACTTTTTGAAATTAAGTTTTTTCAAACAATCATAAATAATGGCAATGATTTCCGCGTCCGCTAGGGGAGAAGTGGTGCCGAATGAATCAATATCACATTGAAGGACTTCACGGTATCTTCCTTTTTGGGGTTTTTCCGCTCGCCAAATCCGTTGAATTTGGTAGCGTTTAAAAGGCAAATTGATTTTTTGAGAGTAGAGAGCTAAAACCTTGGAAGCAGGAACGGTGAGGTCGTAGATTAGGCCAAGGTTACGATTACCTTTGTCTTTGAAAGTGTAAACCATTTTATCAGCTTCTTCACCATATTTTCCCAAAAGCGTTTCGGCGTATTCAAGAGAAGGTGTTTCTAAAGGAGCATAGCCATAGGATTCAAAGACCTTTTCTAAGGTCTTTATCACTTTCTGGCGAATTGCCATTTCTTCTGGCAAAAAATCCCGAAAGCCTTTTAATGTTTGTGACTTGTTTTTAGTCATTGTTTCTCTTTTGATGATAGCATTTTTAAAATAAGTGAACAATGCTGCTTAATTAAATTTTTAGTTTTCCTTCATATTTAATTTCAACTGGGCCCTCAATCCAAGCTTTAAGGAAATTCTTTGCATTTCGTTTAACAGATACGAAGATCGAGCTTTTGCTTGGCTGAACGATTTCTAAAGATTTAATACTTTTTCCTGTTTCGAGTGATTTAACAAGACCAACAGCAGTTGACCCACTTGCACAGGCAGTCTCATTAAAAAATGTTTCAACATCTCTTACCCAAACAAAAGGATCCATAAAAATTTTTAATCCCTCCTTTCTTATAAATAAGACGCCTGCTGCTTCTAGTCTTTTAAGACCAAGCTTGTCAAGAATCCTTGATGATAATTTTTGGCGGTTTGCTTTTTCTGGAATAAGATCCTCTTCAGCAACAACATGGGTTATGCCGTATAAAGACACAACCCAATATTTGTCTTTTGTCCTTTGGATTGATGAAAAATTCGGTTTAATCGGCATTTCGGTTTTAACATTTCCTTTCTGGTTAATCTCTACATCAAGCAATTTCTTGCTCCCCGAAACTTCTAATTTCACCTTTCCTGGTTTACCTTTAAGAAGTAACCACCCAAGGCACCTTGTAGCGTTCCCACAAAACTCGCCACCCATCATTTGGAGCCGAGCAATCGCTTTTTTGTTTTTAGGCTTTTCGATAAAACCTACCTGCTCAACTTTGGACTTTACTCTCATTATTTTTCTGGCAATCACAGGTTGTAGCCGACGCGGAATTGCGTCTTTAACTAGCGCTGTGGTATTACCGCCAGGCCACAAAATATAAACCTTTTTAAGTTGATTCATATTTATATTTTCCTTACTCATGAGTCCTCCTTTGGGGTGACTGACGGGATTTGAACCCGCGACCTTCCCGTTCACAGCGGGACGCTCTACCGCTGAGCTACAGCCACCAAAAAACCAGCCGTTAGCTGGTTTGCGTTTTTTTTCTTTAGTTTAAATAATTAAATCATCTTTTCTTTACCACCACAAAACCAACCAACGATTATTCGCGGTCGTTGTGGTGATGATGTAAAGATAAAGATGACATACGGACTTATTTTATTATTTTGGGAGTTGTTTGTCAAATTTACTCTTCTTCTTCTGTTATTGGTGAAGGGGATGGTTCCTCTTCGGAGACCTCTGGAGCGGTGCTAATAACAAGGTGAATTAATTTAGCCGTAATCATTTTTTCCTCGTTTTCCTCTGGTTCACCAACAACAACTAAACTGTCACCTTCTTGAATGTCATCAAATTTAGCAGTTTCAAATTCACCTTCTACGGTTATGGTAATTTCAACATCAGTTCCCAATTCAACGGTATAGATTGCTTGGTCTTTGGGATTTTTGATGGTAAAGATCTTTTCCTCTTGAGAAATATCGGTAACAACACCAAAAAAGGCTTCACTCGTTGGGACTTGAAATTCTTCTACGATAACAATTCTTTTGGCTTCCAAAACACCTTGGCTATCTAAATATCCCATGGAAATTATTTTGCTGCCGATTTCTAAATCTTCTAACCCAATTTCTTCTCTTTCAGGATTAATGATGGTAGCGTCAGCCGCAACTTTAACTTGGGTGTCGTCGCCTAAGTCGGTGGTAATTGTTAGAGTGGAATTAGCAATTGCTTTTAGAGTTCCTACTAAAGCTTGTTTTCTTTCTTCTTCAGCATCACTGAGAACCTTTTCTATTCTTTCTTCAACCTTTTGTTTTATTCGCTCATCATCAGGGGAAGGAGAGGGCTCTTCTTCGGTTTGGGCTATTACTCCCAAAGGTATAGAGACGATGAAAAGAAAAGATATGATTAATAAACTAATTTTTTTCATATTTCAGCAGTTGAAAAAACAATGGTTAAAGTTTTCTTTATTTCGTCACCCTCTTCATTAAAAGCAGAAATTTCAATCAAGTTGTCACCACCAATTAAAGAAATTTCGGTGGAAAAACTTCCATTTTCATCGGCTTCAAAAAGTTTTTCTCCTTCGGGATAAATAATGGCAATAATTGCATTGGGAGAAGTTTGTCCAGAAACTTCAATCATCTCTTCTTCACTAATGGTATTATTTTCAGGAGAAGTAATTAGTAGTTCTAGGGTAGGGGCGGGTGTTGGTGTAACTTCTTCTTTTTCTTCAGTCGGAGGAGTTGGCGGAGCAGCATTCTTAAGAGCTTTGTTAGCGGTCCAGATACCAAAGGTGATTACCAAACCTAAACCAAAGCCGATAATAATAGCAACGAGGACTTCTTTTCTCATTTAAAGTGGCAGTGAAAAAACTATAGACCAAAATCGCCCTCTTGTCAAGGGAGGAGTTTTGTGATAAATTTGGTTTTGATGGAAGTCACTTATCTAGGTCATTCATGTTTCCGGATTAAGGGAAAGAAAAATATTATTGTTACTGACCCTTTTGAAGATTATGTTGGCTTTAAAATGCCCCGAGTTTCGGCAGACATAATTACTCTTTCTCATCATCATCAAGACCATAACAATGTCTCCGCTGTTAAAGGGACCACCAAAAGGAAAGAACCTTTTGTTGTTGACGGTCCAGGTGAATACGAAATTAGTGGCGTTTCCATTTTTGGGATTGCTAGCTTTCATGATAAATCAAGCGGTTCTAAAAGAGGAGAGAACACGATTTATTTAATCACTATCGATGGTCTCCGTTTAGCTCATTTAGGAGATTTGGGTCACAAATTAACCGAAACGGAGTTGGAAGAAGTTAATGGGGTTGATATTTTATTTATCCCGGTTGGGGGAACTTATACGATTGATGACAATGAGGCGATTGAGGTAATTGGCCAGATTGAACCGCGAATTATTATTCCCATGCATTACAAAACAGCGGATATGAGACCTGAATTTGGAATTGAGATTACGGTTGATGATTTTCTTAAAGCAATTGGTGAAGAAGGAAACAAAGCCAAGGACAGATTAATTATCTCCAAAGATAAACTGCCTGAAGAAAGGGAGATAGTCGTTTTAAAGAGAAGGCGTTAATCACCAACAACTATCATGGCAGAGGAAATTCACATTCCGCCCCACAGTGACGAAGCTGAAGCCTGTGTTTTGGGCTCAATCTTGATTGATAAAGACGCGATTGCCACCGTCGCGGAATTTTTGCTTCCTGAGCATTTTTACAAGGAAGCTAACAGGTTGATTTACAAAGCGATTCTCCAACTTTACGAGGAAAGAGAGCCGATTGATATTGTTACTTTAAAAGAGCGTTTGAAAAAAGATAAGAGCCTCACTCAAATTGGCGGTTCAGCTTATTTAACTAGTTTAGTTAATGCTGTTCCCACTGCCGCTCATATTGAACAATATGGCCGGATGGTTAAGGATGATTATACGAAAAGGGAGTTGATTTCTGCTGCCTCAAAAATTTCTGAAGCCGCTTTTGATGAAGGAGGGGATGCAACCGCGGTTTTGGATAAAGCTGAGGAATTGATTTTTGCTTTATCTCAAAGACATCTTCGTCAAGTTTTTCAACCCATTAAAGACGCTTTGGCAGAATCTTTTGATCGTTTAGATGAACTTCATAAAAGAGCCGGTGGTTTGCGAGGAGTTCCAACTGGTTTTAAAGATATTGATGATACTTTGGCAGGCTTGCAAGCATCAAATCTGATTATTTTGGCAGCAAGGCCAGGAATTGGTAAAACGGCTTTGGCTTTAAATATCGCCCAACACGTTAGTGTTGGAGAGAAATTGCCGGTTGGGTTTTTTTCTTTGGAAATGAGTAGTGAGGAGCTAGTTGATCGAGCCTTGGTGGGACAGGCAGACATTGATGCCTGGCGAATGAAAACAGGACGTTTGGATGAAGAAGATTTTACCAAACTTTCTGAAGCCATGGGTATTTTGGCAGAAGCGCCTCTTTACATTGATGATACTCCTGCTTTGTCGGTTTTGGAAATGCGAACCAAAGCAAGGCGGTTAATGGCGGAACACGGTTTGCAGTTGATAATTGTTGATTATCTCCAGTTGATGAGAAGTTTAAGCCGAAGAGAAAGTCGAGTGACTGAGGTTTCCGAGATTTCTCAAGGGTTAAAGAATTTGGCAAGAGAATTGAAAGTGCCGGTGTTAGCCGTTTCTCAATTATCAAGAGCCGTTGAGCAAAGAGGTAGCCCTAGGCCTCAATTGGCTGATTTAAGAGAAAGTGGAGCGATTGAACAGGATGCCGATGTCGTTATGTTTATTTGGCGAGAAGATGAAGAAGATATTGAAAGTATTGAGCTGGAAGTAGCCAAACATCGAAATGGTCCTTTGCGCCGGATGAAGTTGCGCTTCCGTGGTGACAGGATTAAATTTTATGGAGCGGAGACCAGACGAGAGGAAGAATAGCTTCAAATTTAGCCCCATTTTTGGTAAAATATGTTTTAGACAAGCCGAGGTGGCGGAACTGGCAGACGCGCGAGACTCAAAATCTCGTGGTAGGCAACTACCGTGCGGGTTCGACTCCCGCCCTCGGCACTTATGATTTCAGTGACAGAATTAAGAACTGGCAGAGCTTTTAAACTTGATGGGCAGCCTTTTCAGGTGCTCAATTACAAACACACTAAGATAGCTCGAGGCTCGGCTAATATTAAAATTAAAGCCCGCAATTTAATTACGGGAGCAGTGGTTGGAAAAACCTTTGTTTCTGGAGCTAAAGTTGAGCCAATTGAGACCTCAATTAGGACTCTTCAATACCTTTACCAGGATGATAGCCATCTTTATTTCATGGATCCTCGTAGTTTTGAACAATTTTCTCTTGGGAAATCAGTTTTAGGAGATAAGGCTAAATACCTTAAGGAGGAGAGTAAAGTAAAGGTTTTGTTTTATGAAGGTAAACCCTTATCAGTTGAGTTACCCAAGTCAATGGTTTTTGAGGTAAAAGATGCGCCACCAGGAGTTAAAGGTGATTCGGCCACAGCCTCAAACAAACCAGTAACGCTTGAAAATGGTTTGGTTGTTCGAACACCCCTTTTTGTTAAAAAAGGAGATAAGATAAAAATTGATACCCAGAGCGGAGAGTACCAAGAGAGAGTGGGTTGTTAAGAAGGTTAGGTGAAGATAACAAGCAGCGCTAAAATGACAACTATTCCTTGAATCGCCAAACCAGGAACAAGGGGCAGTCTCCATTGAAGACGACGCTGAAATTTAATGAGATTTTTTAAGAATTGAGTCCGAATACCCAAAAAAAAATAGAATCCTTCGATAACATCAAGCACCACGGCAGCAAAGCAGGCTAAAATAATACTCAGAGCGTGATTGACATTGGGCAAAGCCCGACTAGCAAGAAAAAGGCCAATGATTAAACTTAGAGAGGTATCAAGGATAACTAGTTTCGTTGACTTTTTAGTTGGCTTGCCATATTTTTCAGTTTCTGTGTAGAGGCTTGGGTTCCAGTGGGGCGAAAGATCAAGGGGAATATGGCTTAAAAAAGCAAGGGGGATTGAGATTAAAGGATTTGGAATTTTGGTGGCAATGGTTGCGCCAATGATAGTATGAGGCAGTTCAAGCATATCGGGAAACAGTATAGCACATGTTGTTGAAATATGGTATCTTGAGGTTAAGGAAATTAACAATGCTACCAGTTTTTTTTTCCATCGGACCAATTAATTTTTATAGTTTGGGCTTTTTGTTGGCAATTGGTTTCTTTCTTGCCTCTTTTTTTATTTGGCGGAGACTGAAGGAATTGGGGATTGATGAGGAAAAGGTAATTGATTTGATTATTATTGCCACTTTATTTGGGCTCATTTTTGGGAGAGTCTTTTTTATTATTCAAAACGTTTCCATCCTTGGTTTAAATCCCATCCATTGGTTATTGATTAGAAGGTATCCGGGTTTGTCTTTTTGGGGAGCAATCGGAGGTGCTTTTTTAGCCATTTACATGTTCAGTCGTCGTCAAAACTTTGATTTTTGGCAATTAGCGGATGAATTTATTTATGGAATGATGCCCTTCTTGATTTTATCTCAGATTGGCGCTTTTTTTGATGGTTCCGGTTTTGGGAAACCAACAACAATGCCTTGGGGAATTTATGCGGCAGGCGGTTTGCTCAAAAGGCAGCCCCTTCCTTTGGTGATGGCAATAGGATTTTTTGTTCTTTGGCTTCTTTTGTTGCGAATCGAAAGACATTGGCGAACTTGGGAGTGGTACAAAAGTAAAGCTCATGGTTTGGTGGCTCTTATGTTTGGGATTTTGGCAATGCTGACTAACGCTTTAGTTGCTTTTTGGCGTGATAGTTTGCTATACTGGTACAGGCTAGAAATTAGTTTAAGTCTGATTCTGGCCTGCTTATTTTTAGGCGCGATTTATTTTCGCTCAGGGAGGAGGTCATTTGGCAAAATCAAAGAAAAGACAAGCAAGAGTCGCTAAACAAGTTAGGCAAGTAGTCACCTTTCCGGCTAAAGTGCTTGAGCCTATTGGCCATTTTCTTAAACGGGAGGAAAGAAGACTGGAAAAAAGAAGAAAGGAAATTGCTGAGGCTGACCCCTTTGAGGACATTCGCCGACTTTCTGATAATGCTGCGGCTGATGCAGATGCAGCCGAACAATTTGGGCACGAACGAGCTAAGGCAATGAGAGACCAGGTTGACCGGAAATTAATTCAGATCCGAAAAGCTTTAACCCGGATTAAAATTGGTCAGTATGCCATTTGTGAAAAATGTGGCCAAATGATTGATACTGATCGACTCATGGTAATGCCAGAGGCAACCCTGTGCATCAAGTGCGAGAAGAAAAAAGCAAAGTAGTGAATATCCCTTTAACTCCAAAAATTATTTCTGAAGACAAATCCATTCTTGTTATTGATAAGCCAGCGGGGATGGTGGTTAATCGAGCAAAAACAACAAAGGAAAAAACAATTCAGGATTGGGTTGGAGATTATTTGAAAATTAAGGGCAGGGGAATAGGCGGTAGAGCGGGGATTGTTCACAGAATAGACAAAGAAACTTCAGGAGTTTTAGTGGTGGCAAAAAATCAAAGAGCTTTTGAAGATTTACAAAAACAATTCAAACAAAGAAAAGTAGAGAAGAGATATTTGGCTTTAGTTCATGGCAAGGTTGAACCGAAAAAAGGAGTGGTTGAAGCCCCCATCACTCGGAGCCCATTTAACCGAAAGAAGTTTGGGGTGTTTCTAGGCGGGCGCCCAGCAAAAACAGGGTATGAGGTCAAGAAATATTATTCTGATTTTACTTTATTAGAAATAATTCCTAAAACTGGTCGGACTCATCAGATTCGAGTTCACCTTAAATATCTTGGTTACCCCATTGTGGCTGATGAAAAATATGC
>CAYFXA010000008.1:0-44347 GCA_964347135.1 uncultured Gammaproteobacteria bacterium
GATTCAATGTAGCAATCAACTTTGTCGCCTTCTTTAAGTGACTTTTCCGCTGGAATTTTGGAGATATGAATCAGGCCTTCGATCCCCTCTTCTAAATCAACAAAGGCGCCAAAAGGAGCCAGGCGCACAACTTTGCCTTTAACCTTAGTATCAACCGGATATCTTTTCTCAATTTTTTCCCAGGGATCAGCTTTAAGTTGTTTAATCGAAAGATTGAGTTTACCTGTTGTTTTGTCTTTAGCTAAAACCTTAACCTCTGCTTTATCACCAATCTTGTAAAACTCTTTGGGGTCTTCTACTCTTTGCCAAGAAATTTCGGAAATATGGACCAAGCCTTCGAGTTCAATCCCATCGGTTTTGATTTTAACAAAAAAACCAAAGGGCATCACTCCAGTAATTTCGCCTTTAAAAACATCATTTATTTTGATTTTTTTAAGGGCTCCCTCTTGAGCCTGAAGAAGAGCCGCTTCAGAAACCTCTCTTTCAGAAAAAATTAATCGGTTTTTCTCTCGATTAACCTCAATTGGTTTAACCTCAACTTGGCGACCAATCAATCTCTCTATCTTATCCAACCACTGGCTACCGAATTGAGAAGCAGGAATGAATCCTTGTAAGCCTTTGGCTTCAACCACTAGCCCACCTCGATTAACCTCTTTACCAACAACCCTAATTGCCTCCCCTGTTTTTAATTTCTCCTCAAACTGATTCCAGAGATAATCTCCTGCTGCCTTTTTTAAAGAAAGTAAAGTCTGGCCTTTATCGTTTTCCGGTTGGGTAATAATTGCCATAACTTTATCTCCCACCTCTAGTTCCTTAATAAAATCCTTAGCCGCTTTCATTTCTCGGTCAATCACCATCCCCTCGCTTTTACCACCAATATCCAGGTAAAGCACTCCCTTTGTTTTCTCAACCACAATCCCCTCAACAGAATCACCTCGCTTCCAACCACGAAGCTGAGATTTGGTCTGCTTAAGCAGATCTGCCATTGTTTGGGGTTGTTTTTTTGAGGAACGTCTAGTTGAAGCCTTTGGAGAAGACTTTTTAGTTACTTTTTTCGAAGTTTTCTTTTTGACCAACTTCCATTTACCTCGCTTTCCTAAGAAAACCGTTCTTATTTCGAGCGCTAGCGAGAAACAAGGTACTTCTTATTTTACCCTAGAATAGCATTTTTTCCAAGCACCAAATTTATTCCTCTCCCTTCATCTTTTTAATTTTTTCTCTGACTTCATTGACTTGAGGATAATAAGGATTGGCCTCAACAAACTTTTGCCAATATTCAATTGCTTTCTCCCTATTCCCCCGAGTGGCATAAATATCACCTAAATCAGCATAGGTATAGTAATTGTGGGGAGCGACTGCCAACGCTTTCCAATATAATCTTTCGGCATCATCCATCAAACCGCGATAAAAATAATTATTGGCTAAGCGAATATAAGGATAGGCGTATTCACCCAAAAGAATACTCTCAGCTGAACCAAAAGGATAATCTTTTTTGTGAATCAAATTTTGGTAATCAGCTAGATTTTTATCAATTTCCTTTTCAGCTTCCTTCGCCGTGATTTTTCTTTTTTCCACTAGAAAGTTTTCGGTTAAGCCAATGGTTTCCGCCATTGTTTTTGTTCCAATATTCTGCCGAAGCATTCTCATCGAAGAAATCACCGGATAATTCTGACTATTAACAGTAATAAACTCGTCCATGAATTGTTGGCGGGTTTCCAATTTTTCGGGAATGATAACTTCTGGAAACTCTTGCTTTACTTGGTCGCGATACCAATCGGAAATAGACATAAGAAAGTCCGCCACCATAATTTTAACGTCACCCCTCTCCCCCAAACCTCTTTGATAATAAAAAGCAACACCTATTTTGGCATCACCCTCAACCAATAAAATGCTCTTTTGAGGAACGGTTTTAAAAAGATCCTCGGCTAAATAGCGGCCAAAATAATTATCTCGCTGGTTAACGTGGTCAAAATTTAAAAACAAGATTCCCAAAGGCAAAATAAGTAATAGCCACCCTAAAGGCTGTTTTTTCACTAGTTTGCCAACCCAGGTAAAACCAAAACCAGCCAAAACAGTTAAGAAAACCGTGGGAAAAATTAAAAATCGTTCAACGATGTAAAGAAAATCAGGACTGCTGGTGTTCAAACCAGTGTAAAGAATAAACAAAGGTCCGGTGATAAAGAAAGCAGCCAAAGCAAAAGTAAACCATTCTTTTTGTTTTTTCATTCCCCAGTAAATTCCCAGAACCACAGGAATGAATCCCAAGGAAAAACTAATAAAAAACAATTTAACCAAACCATAAATTCTTTCAATCAAAGCAATTTTAGTCACCCCCGTTGCGGAAATACTTAGCGAACCATAAGTTGCCCGGGTAAAGAGTTTGATAAAACCAGTTAAAGTTTGGGGATTTTCCCAGTTTAAAAAGGGAAGAGTTTTGGCAGCGAAAACAACATAAAGATAAGGGGAAAAACCAATCAAAAATATCATCAATCCCAATAAATAATCCTGCCCTTTTAATTTCCGCCAACCTTTTTCCAACAAAAACCAGACAAAAAATAAAGGATAAAGAAAAACAATGGTATGGTGGTTGGTTAAACCTAATCCCGCTATTAGCAAAAACAGAAAAAGCCATAGCTTTTCTTGTTTCTCTTGCCAGATTTGGAAGAAAAATAATAATAAAATAGCAAGAAAAGTGTTGAGAGTAAAAACTTCAGAAACCAAGGCATTGTGCCAAAAAAACCTTGAAAAAGCAAGAATCATGGCTCCTCCTAAGCCTGCTAATTCACTTTTGGTCAGGCGCTTTAAAAAAAGATAAATCATCAAGCAAGTCAAAGAAGCAAAAATAGTTGAAACCAGGTTAATCCTCCAAGCGGGTTCGCCAAAAGGCAAAAAAGAAAAAGGCATGGCCAAAAGAGTGAATAAGGGATAGCCAGGGGGATGGGCAAGGCCTCTGGTTAAAACTACTGTTGCCAATTCCGCGGCATCAGCATGAACAGAAACCGTTGGGCAAAGGGTATAAAAATAAACAAGAAAAGGAATCAGAAAAGAAGCTAGAAGAGGAAAGAATCGAAAAAATTTCTTCATCTCAACCAAATTTTAGCACAAAAAACCCGGCCTTGACCTATTTTCGCAATCCCTTGCGGAATTACTATCGTCGGCGCTAATACGTTTCACTTCTCTGTTCGGAATGGGAAGAGGTGGTGCCGTATCGCTCCAAAGACCGGGAAATTTTAAAAATATTATCTCTGCCGAAGCCCGAAGAGCCAAAGCGGATTAACCTTCACTTGCTACTCCTTTGATCGATTAGTACGACTTGGCTAAATGCATTACTGCGCTTACACCGGTCGCCTATCAAGGTAGTAGTCTCCTACCGATCTCTTGTGTTCCGAAGAACACGAGGATACCTTATCTTAAGATGGGCTTCCCGCTTAGATGCTTTCAGCGGTTATCCCGAAGGAATGTAGCTACCCAGCGATGCACCTGACGGCAACAACTGGCACACTAGGGATTCCCCCAACCAGGTCCTCTCGTACTGTGGTTAGCTTCTTTCAAGTATCCAACGCTTGCTGCGGATAGAGGCCGAACTGTCTCACGACGTTCTGAACCCAGCTCACGTAGCGTTTTAATGGGCGAACAGACCAACCCTTGGGACCTTCTCCAGCCCCAGGATACGCTGAGCCGACATCGAGGTCTCGAACCGGTCCGTCGATATGGACTCTTGGGACCGACCAAGCTGTTATCCCTGAAGTAACTTTTATCCGTTAAGCCCGATGCTTCCCACGAAGCAATCGGGGATCACTAAGACCTGCTTTCGCATCTGCTTGACCCGCCAGTCTCACAGTTAAGCCGGCTTTCGCCTTTGTACGTCCAGCGCGATTTCCATCCGCGCTAAGCCGACCTTTGTACGCTTGCGTTACCTTTGAGCAAGCGACCGCCCCAGTCAAACTACCCACCAGGCACTGTTCCCAAACCCGTTTCCAGGGTTCTTAGGTTAGAACTGAACATACCGAAGAGAGGTATTTCACTGGCGTCCGAAGACTCCCTCCTATTCTCGACAATCAGTAAATCCAATCCAATGCCAAGCTGTAGTAAAGCTTTACAGGGTCTATTTGTCCTGCAGCAAGTAAGCCGCATCTTCACAGCTATTTCAATTTCACCGGGTGAGGGCTCAAGACAGTTGCTTGCTCGTTAAACCTTTCGTGCAGGTCGGAACTTACCCGACAAGGGACTTCGCTCTTGTTATGATAAATCCCATAATCGCTTATGGGCATGGACTATCTCTTCTTCCTTTTTATGGAAGGCTGACGTATAGTCTCTGAGGATTTTAAAAATTTTGGTTCTTTCTGGCGGTTCAACGTCCTTGCTATATTAGCAATTTCCGTGATTCCTTTAATATCTAGATGTCTTCTCTCCTCCATCATTCCCAATATTCTAACAAATTTTCTGAAAACCTCTTTTTTAGCAGTTCTTAGTTCATTTTCCTTAAAGAAGGGCACAATTTTCCTTCTTAAGTCTGCAGTAGCTCTGACACAATAACGATACAAATCTTCTTTGTGGTTATCATGCCTTCTATTTACAAAAACTCTGCCACATCCAAAAAAATCTTTTAGAATTTTAAGAGATTCTCGACTCTTCTTGCCTTGAGAGACAACAAATTCTGGTTGAACCTGCCAACCGGCTTTAGTAGTTCTGTTTCTGGTAATACTTACAGAGAAACATCCTTCTCCGTCAACAAAACCTACTATCCAACCAATTGTTTTTAATCTTTCCTGCTGATTTGCCGCACTTGACATATTTTTACTTTCCTAAGTGAAGTATGACACTTAGAATGAGTAATGTCAAGATACTCGGATTTTCCAGCATATGGTCAGCTTTTACTACGGCAACGATTCTTCCTACCGTAGAACAGTTATAGTTACTGCTGCCGTTCACCGGGGCTTCAGTTCAGGACTTTTCTAAAAGAATCATCCCTCCCCTTAACCTTCCAGCACTGGGCAGGCCTCAGCCCGTATACCTTGGCTTTCGCCTTTGCACAGACCTGTGTTTTAGATAAACAGTCGGCAAGCATCTTTCGCTGCGGCCCACACTTATTGCTAAGTATGGGCAGGGCATCTCCCGAAGTTACGCCCAGCTATTTTGCCGAGTTCCTTAAACCCCCTTCTCCCGCTGGCCTTAGTATTCTCTACCTATCCACCTGTGTCGGTTTGCGGTACGGTCTCAACTGTTTCTCATTGCGAAGCTTTTCTTGGAAGCTTAACGCCGTCTGATTGACCTTTGACAAGCTCGGGTCTTTTCATCACTATTCACCGTCATAACAACGGATTTGCCAATTGTCACTGATTCATAGTTTGAACGCCGAATCATTATGACGCCAGACATATCAAACTCCGTCTCTCCCCAACTCGAACAAAACAGTTAAGGTACAGGAATATCAACCTGTTGTCCATCGACTACGCCTTTAGGCCTCGCCTTAGGACCGACTAACCCGAAGTTGACGACCATTGCTTCGGAAACCTTGGATATTCGGCCAACCGGATTCTCACCGGTTTCTCGCTACTCATACCGGCATTCTCACTCCCATCGCTTCCACAAAGCCTTACGGCTCTGCTTCACCAACAACGGGACGCTCCCCTACCGCGATCGCAAGCGACCACCTTTGTCTTCGGTACGAACCTTAGCCTCGTTGAATTTTCGGCGCAAAACCCCTCGACTAGTGAGCTGTTACGCTTTCTTTAAAGGATGGCTGCTTCTAAGCCAACCTCCTAGCTGTCTGAGCGACTTTACTTCCTTTCACACTTAGGTTCAATTTAGAGACCTTAGACGAAAGTCAGGGCTGTTTCCCTCTCGACCCACCAGCTTAGCCCGGCGGGACTGACTGCCCTGGTGAACACCAAAGAATTCGGAGTTTGATTGAATATGAGACGTTTCCGCCCCATACCCATTCAGTGCTCTACCTCTCTGGTTTATACCAGAACGCTATACCTAAATATATTTCGGGGAGAACCAGCTATCACCGAGCACGATTAGCATATTACTCCTATCCGCAGGTCATCCAAGCCTCTTGTACCAGACACTGGTTCGGGCCTTCACTCCGCTTTCGCGAAGCTTCACCCTGCCCACGGATAGCTCGCCCGGTTTCGGGTCTCTCACACTCTCCTGAACGCCATTTTAAGACTTGGTTTCCCTTTGCCTCCCCCACATAGTGGGTTAGACTAAGAGAGAATGAGAACTCGCCGGTTCATTCTTCAATAGGCACGCCATCATCCACTAAAAGCGGACTTTGACTGTTTGTTAGCAGATAATTTCAGGTTCTATTTCACTCCCCTCCCGGGGGACTTTTCACCTTTCCCTCACGGTACTAGTTCACTATCGGTCTGTTTGGGTATTTAGCCTTGGAGCGTGGTCGCCCCAGATTCTCACAAGAGTTGATCTCCCGTGATACTTAGGAACATCCTCGAGCTGCCTCAGATTTCGGTTACAGGGCTTTCACCTTCTTTGGCAAACCATTCCATGTTTTTCTCCTATCTTCAGCAGTCCCTTAATGGAGTCCTACAACCCCCTGTCGAAACAGGGTTTTGGCTGTTCCGCTTTCGCTCGCCGCTACTAACGGAATCTCATTCGATTTCTTTTCCTCGCCCTACTAAGATGTTTCAATTCAGGCGCTTACCCCTCAATGCCTATAAATCACTAAAAGTAATCTTTCAGCATAGAGTGATCCGCCGAAGCGGACCGGGTTTTCCCATTCGGACACCGCCGGATCGCAGGTTGCTTGACACCTTCCCGACGAGTTTCGCCGTCACGCCGCGTCCTTCATCGGCCCAAACAGCCAAGGCATTCATTATCTGCATTAATTAGAGTAGCCTTATCTGTGAAGATTAAATCCACCTCCGCCCTTATGGGCTTCGGTAGAGATAACATTCTATTCAATTTTCAAGGTACCGAGTGGACCGAAGCGGTTTCGAACCGCTGACCTCCTGTATGCAAAACAGGTGCTCTGCCAACTGAGCTATCGGCCCAATTTTTTTAATTCTTTTTCTATTTCAATCAAATGTGCTCGGGTAACATTCAGTTGCGCCTCTTGTAACTCTGTGGCTGAATCTTCGTGCTTAACGCCTTTAAAGTCTTTTGTTGCCTTAGCCAGCCTTTTTTTAGCTTTTTCCCTTTTTTTTAATAGCTCTTGATATTTTTTATTCATTTCCTAAAACGAAAAATGGCTCCTTTCGGAGCCAGTTCTAAAGGTGCTAAGAAGCCCTTAACTCCCACGCAAAATCAGAAGCAATCTATTAATTATTTTTTTCAGGCCTCTCATAATATTCCCTAGGACTGACTCCTAGTGAAGGTATTATAACAAAGACCCAAAAACCTGTCAAGAGCCTAGATATCCTCTATTTTTTATGGTAAAATTGGCTTGTTTTTAGGGCCGTTAGCTCAGTGGATAGAGCGCTTACCTGATAAGTAAGAGGTCCCTGGTTCGATCCCAGGACGGCCCACAGCGTCAAGCCGCACAAGCGCGGCTTAAAGTGACGCCACACTATGCCTGAAAAAGAAAAAACTATCCTTGAAATCAGAATTCCCCGCGAGAACGAGTACACTCCCGAATCAGCGGCAACTCTTTTTTCTGGTTTCAGTAAAGCCCTTTCTTCCCAATCAATCATTAGTCGCCTTCTCAGAAAACAGTCCGAACCCTTAATTTTAGAAATTGCCTGCCATCAACAAAACATTCATTTTTATGCTGCCGTTTCCGAAGGACTGATGTCTTTTTTTGAAAGTCAAATTTTGGCGGCTTATCCCCTTGCTGTTCTTAACCGTGTTCCCGATTACCTGGAAAACTGGAATAAAGAAGCCTTAAAAGTAGGCCAAATGGTCCAATCCACCAGTTATTATTACCCTATTAAAACTTACAAAGAATTTACTGATGTTGATTCTTTATCTTCAATCTTGGCTGTCATGTCTAAAGCTGGCGAGAACGACTTCTTTCTTGTCCAATTAGTCTTCCAAAAAGCCAATCCGGGTTGGCAATCATCGGCTCAAAAAGCAATTACCAAAGGCATTCAAATTAGTGAAGAAGAAAGACAATCTTTGCCTGGAGAAGGCCTAATTAAACAAAAAATTGAAGAAGGTGGTTTAAAAGCCGGTATTCGAGTTGCTGCCTCTTCAGATTCACTTTTAAAATCATTAGTTGGTGGTTTTGCTCCCCTTACCCGAGGGGATGGTAACTCCCTAGTTTTCCAAAAGCCCTCATTATTTAAAAAGAACAAACTAAAAAACGCCATTTTGGCCCATCAACCAGGTTATATTCCTCGCTATCAAATTTTTTCTGTTTCTGAATTGGCTACCATTTGGCATATGCCAGGGCAAACCATTAAAATTCCTAACATCGCCTGGGGGCGTTCGGTTCTAACTGAAGCACCAGAAAATCTTCCTGTAGCCGAGGGATTAACCGACGAACAAAAAGCAGAAATCAATTTCTTTGCCAAAACAGAACACAAAAACAAACTAATGACTTTTGGAATTAAAAAAGATGATCGCCGCCGCCATATATATGCTGTTGGTAAATCTGGTACGGGTAAAACAACGATGATTGCCAACATGGCGATAGATGATTTAAAGAAGCGTCATGGTCTGGCGGTTATTGACCCTCATGGTGATCTTTCAGAAATTCTTTTAGATTACATCCCTTCTTACCGCATTAATGATGTCTGTTATTTAAATCCAGCTGACAAAGAACACCCTTTCTCCATTAATATTCTTGAAGTGGACGATCCCGCTCAAGCCGAGCTAGTTGCTTCGGGAATTGTCTCAATTTTCTATAAACTTTACGCCCATTCTTGGGGACCGAGAATGGAATATATTTTAAGAAACACCTTACTTACTTTAGCCCAAACTCCCCACACTACCTTGGTTGATGTTCCTAAAATTCTAACCAATAAAAAATTCAGAGACAAAGTGGTGGAAAAACTTGAAGATAAAGTCCTTAATGATTTCTGGAACAAAGAATTCAACAAAATGCCAGATAGATTAAGAGAAGAAGCAATCAATCCCATTTTAAACAAAGTGGGACAATTTGTGACTTCACCTTTAATCCGCGGTTTGATTGGTCAACCCAAGTCAACCGTTGACTTGGAAAGAATTATGAATGAAGGAAAAGTTATTATTCTCAATCTTTCCCAAGGACGTTTGGGTGAAGATAATGCCGCTTTATTAGGAGCAATGTTAATTACCAAAATCCAATTGGCGGCCATGAATCGAGTGAATATTCCTGAAGAACAGAGACGGGATTTTTATCTTTTTGTTGATGAGTTTCAAAACTTTGCTACCAGGGCTTTTATTAAAATCCTTTCTGAAGCAAGAAAATATCGTCTTAATCTTTGCCTAGCTAATCAGTACATGGCCCAAATTGATGAAGATGTCCAAAAAGCAATTTTGGGCAACGCTGCCACTTTGATTTCTTTTTTGGTTGGGGCTGAAGACGCCCATATTTTAGAAAGAGAGTTTGGTGGTGTTTATACTGAACAAGATTTGGTTGGTCTTTCCAACTTTCAGATCGTGACTAAACTAGCGGTTGATAATCTCACTTCCCGCCCTTTCTTTGCTTACACCCTTCCCCTACCTGTTTCCAAAAACCAAAATCGTCCTAAAGTCATTCGGGTTTCAAGAGAAAGATTTAGTTATAAGAAGTAAGTCTTCAAGTCTCCAACAACACCCTATAATATTGACAATTTCCTGTTTTTATGATAGCTGGATAGATAGGGACACCTCAACTCAGTCTTGTGAGAAGCCAGTCACTCCTGGTCCTCCCATTTGTCAACTCACTCTTACTAACATGAATGTAGAGGGAGTCAATTTTGAGGATGTCGAAATCTTCAACAAGGATGCTGACCTCAGTGATCCCAGGGATCAAAAATGGGAATGGATGATTCACTTCTGGGGAAGTGAAGGAGAAAGAGTCATTCATCGACCCTGCGACCTGGTGGTGTTAATCACATACCACCACCAGGTAACGAGCCATGTCAAGCTCGGAACATTTTCAATGACCTTAGGCGTGCTCGATCTCTCGACCTACCACCAGAGTTTCATCAGAATCTACGACGATTCCGTCGCAGAGCTATTTCGAAACGTCTCGCCGTAGAGACTCGCAACATCAATGAACAATCGCCAAAGAAGGTTGAGAGGAGCGGTGAAGCTTTTTGTCTTGGCACAGTAGCCAAAAAAAAGACAATGTAAGTTAGCTTCACCCCTCACCCAAGAGACCCACCGAAAGGTGGGTTTTTTGGTGGCACAAAAAAACCACCGTTAAGGTGGCTTTTTATTTCTTTAACCCTATTTATTGTGGTAGGTTGTCAGTTTTAATCACGAGCAAAACCAACAAAATCTCGGGGTGTAAATTAATACTCCAGAAAGGAGGTGATCCATCCGCTCCTTCCAGAACGGATACCTTGTTACGAGTTATTCCTGATCACTGAATTCGGCGTAGGCCCTGCCAAAGCAGGGACTTCGGCCGCCCCCAGCTTTCCTGAAGTCACGGGCGGTGTGTACAAGACCTGAGAACGTATTCACCGCGGTCTGCTGACCCGCGATTACTACCGATTCCACGTTCATGCGGGCGAATTGCAGCCCACAATTCCAACTGAGGATGCGTTTTAGGGATTAGCTCCGGATTACTCCTTGGCAACCCGTTGTCGCATCCATTGTAGGATGTGTGTCGCCCTGGGCATAAGCATCATACTGACTAGTCGTCGTCCTCCCCTTCCTCCCCCGTTTAACGGGGGCAGTTCCGTATGAACATTTAACATACAGTAAGGGTTGCGCTCGTTTACCCACTTAAGGGAACACCCTACGGCACGAGCTGACGGCAGCCATGCAGTAGCTGTGCTAGCACCCTCGAAGGAATCCATCTTTCAATGGATTAGCAGCTAGCATGTCAAGCCCAGGTAAGGTCCTACGCTTTGTGTCGTATTAAACCACATGCTCCACCGGTTGTGCAGGTCCCCGTCAATTCCTTAGAGTTTTAACCTTGCGGTCGTACTCCCCAGGCGCCCCGCTTAACGCGTTAGCTTGCGCCACTCCATCAAAGATAGAGCAGCTAGCGGGGATCGTTTACGGCTAGGACTACAGGGGTCTCTAATCCCTTTTGCTACCCTAGCTTTCGTTCCTTAGCGTCAGGTCATTCCCAGGTGCCTGCCTTCGCCCTTGGCGTTCCTCCTGATATCAATGGATTTCACTCCTACACCAGGAATTCCAGCACCCTCTAAAAACCTCTAGTTAGCCAGTATCTAAACCCTTTCTGGGGTTGAGCCCCAGGCTTTGAACTTAGACTTAACCAACCGCCTACGAAACTCTTTACGCCCAGTAAATCCGGATAACGCTTCCACCCTACGTATCACCGAGGCTTCTGGCACGTAGTTTGCAGGTGGTTATTCGTCTATCGTCGACCGATAAATAAAAGCGGTTTACAACCCGAAGGCCTTCATCCCGCACGCGGCGTCGCTGCGTCAGGCTTTCGCCCATTGCGCAAGATTCCCGGTTGCTGCCATCCGTAGATGTAGGGCCCGTGTCTCAGTGCCCTTGTGGCTGACCATCCTCTCAGACCAGCTACCCGTCATTGCCTTGGTGAGCCATTACCTCACCAACAAGCTGATAGGACGCAGGCTCCTCCTTCGGCGGGCAGTTATGCCCTTTCCCGTAAACGGCTTATGCGGTATTACCCCCGATTTCTCGAGGCTATTCCCCACCAAAGGGTAGATTCCTACGCGTTACTCACCCGTCCGCCACTCCCTGCCCGAAGACAGAGCGTTCGACTTGCATGCCTAAGGCACGCCGCCAGCGTTCATCCTGAGCCAGGATCAAACTCTCAAAAAAATTCCTACCACAATAAATATGGTTAAAAGTTAACTATTTAATTCTCAAGGTGCAGAACTAAAAATCCCGGACCAAGCCGGGATACAGATGCTATGGCGGGCAAATGCCCGACCTGGTCATTAAATTATGTCATTTCTGGGTTGATAATAACAAAATAACTACCCCTTGTCAATAGTAATAATTCCCCCACCAAGCGTCTCTTCGCCTTGATAGAACACTCCTGCCTGGCCTGGGGCTATGCCCCGCTCGGGTTCACTTAAAATCACCTTTACTTTAGACCCCAAAACCTTAACCCTACACCCTAATAACTCTCCCTGATGTCTTACTCTAACTCTGCATTTTATTCCGCTCCTACCAAGATTTTGTTGACTAATCCAGTTCACATTTTTTACCCAAAACTCTTTTATTTCAGCTTCTTTTCCAAACCCAACTATTAATTGATTTTTCTTAATATTTTTATTAACAACATACAAAGGACCAATTATTTTTTTATCCGTAATCCTAAAACCATGGCGTTGGCCAATGGTGTACAAAGGTAATCCTTGATGTCTGCCAATTACTTTTCCTTTGACATCAACTACTTTTCCAGAAATAATTTTTTCTTTGATTTGGCGTTTAAGAAAAGGACGATAATCATTTTCTGGATAAAAACAAATCTCTTGAGATTCGGGTCTTTCTGCTACTGGCAATTTCCATTTTTTTGCCATTTTAATTACTTCGGTTTTCTGATAATCGCCAACCGGAAAAATTATTTGGGCAAGTTTTTTTTGAGTAAGATTATAAAGAAAATAGGATTGGTCTTTTTTCTTGTCCTTTCCCATCAAAAGACGAAATTGCTTATTTCCCTTCACCCTGGCATAATGACCGGTTGCCAAAAAGTCATAACCCAAATTCTTAGCATAATCCATTAACTCACCAAATTTAATAAAGCGATTGCACATCACGCAAGGGTTGGGTGTTCGTCCCAAACCATATTCTTTTAAAAAATAGTCAACTACCCTTTTTTTAAAAATCTTCTCAAGAAAATCAACTTTATAAAAAGGAATACCCAACTGCTTAGCTGTTTTTCGAGCTGCTTCTAAACTTTCAGTACTACAGCATTTGTTTTCGAATCGCTTATCCTTTAGTTCCTCTGCCCATAAATGCATATGAAAGCCAGCCATTTGATAGCCAGCCTTAGCAACAAGAGCGGCAGCAACTCCAGAATCAACTCCCCCACTCATAGCCACAGCGATTTTTTGTTTCTTCATGCCCCTCATTTTACCACGGGAGCCAAGATGGAACTTAATCTAATTCTTTTTCGGATGGAGAAGCAGTTAGATTAACGATAAATTATCCTCTTTTAGAGACCCGGCTCAAAAGCAGGGTAAGTTCAAATAAGACGATAAGAGGTAAAGCAAGAATAATGTCTGCCAGAATTGAATCAAGGGGAAGAAGAATAGCAAAGAAGAAAGAACCCAGATAAATCCACTTACGTTTTTGGCTTAAATCATGGCGGCTGACAAGGTTAAGACGAACTAAGCTAATCAAGAGAATCGGAAATTGGAAACCAATCCCCATCAGAGCGGAGACTAAAAGAAAGGTGGACAGAAGCTTACTGATATCTAACATGCTGCCGATACCTAACTCAACTGCTTTGGCCTGAAAGAGCTCGATCTGCCATCTCATAATTACAGCCCCAAAAACAAAGCCAATTAAAAAAAGGAAGACAGAAAAAGGTAAGTATTTGGTTATTTTTCTGAATTCTTTTCTCTTTAAAGCTGGCTTGAGAAAAGATAAAATCTGGATGACTAAAAAAGGAAGGGTGACCACCAATCCAGTAGCGATCCCGCAACTAATGGCTAGATTAATGAACTGAAAAGGAGAAGTAAAAACAATGTTTATTCCTTCAAGAGGAAGAAGATTAAGCAAGAATTTAATGATTTTTTCATAAAAGATAAAGCCAAAAACGGTAGCCACAACAAAAACGGAGACGGTAAAAATGATTCTCTTTCTGATTTCTTTGATGAAAGGGGAAAGTTTTTCTTTTATCTTGGCTAATTCAGAAGAATTTACAGGTTGGATATTAGCCGCAACCATGATGCCTCATTAAGCGTCACCTTTGCTTTTTTTGTCGTCTTTCGAGGCGTCTTTGAATTCTTTGAGTGCTTTTGCTACTCCCTCAAAGAGTTCTGGAATTTTCTTTCCTCCGAAGAGGAAGACAACAACGGCAGCGATAACTATTAGTTCGGTGGTCCCGATTGAACGGAACATATGCACTTTACACCTCCTTTTTTCATTTTTTTACCTCGCGAATAACGCTGGTTTTTAATCCTTACGTGATTCGCTTTTTTCAGTAGTCCCGGTAAGGCCTTCTTTGATTTTTTTAATTTCTTTGAAGCTTTCTCCCCCCAGCCTACCCAATCTAATAGCGAATTTGCCGCCAAACAGGACCACAAGAATCAGAACAATAAGAATTATTTCTGTCGGGCCGATGTTTTTTAAGAAACCAAACATTTAATTAAATTTGACTATACTACTTAAATTAACAAAATGCAAGAACTAATACAAATAGTTATTTTTTACTCATACTCGCTGCATACCAATCAGAACCATCATAATACTCCAGACTGTTGGTTTGTATGTTAAATCCCAAGATTCCCTTTTTAGCTTCTTTTGGTCTCTCCCTTGTTTTCCAGGAGGCAATTTTGGGCATGCCGAGCATTAAGAACAAGTCTTGGCCGATATTCAGTAAGAGCGGAAAATCCTTTTTCATTTTAGTCTGATATTCATTTTATAAACTTTTTTCTTTTAATGTCAAGCAGGATTAGCTGATTTTTTTCATTGGTAATCCCACCCAAGCAATTCCATTCCAGAACTCTAATTTTTTTCTTTCCACATTAAAACCAAAAGTCCCCTTTTTGACTTTCTTAGGTCGGCCAGTGCTGTTCCAAGAGGGAATGGAAAGAGCCTTTAAGCTTAAAAAGCCTCTCTTGCTAACAACTTCCTTGCCTATCATGAGAGGGTGTTTGTTAAAGATAACTGGTTCCGGGGGCGGAGTAGGAATAGGGCGAGGGCTGGGCGAGGGGCTAACACTGGGTGAAGGCGAAGGACTGGGAGAAGGACTTGCAGACACCGGTGATGGTGAGGGTGAAGGTGTTGGTGATATTGAAGCGCTGGGTGAGAGCGAAGGACTAATACTGACGAGAATCGATGGCGAAACGCTGGGGCTAATTGAGGCCGAGGGGCTGAAACTGGGTGAAGCACTGGGACTGACTGAGGCTGATGGACTAACGCTGGGCGAAGCACTAGGGCTAACTGAAGCAGACGGGCTAACTGAAGGGCTAGCTGAAGGACTGAGTGATGGACTTGCAGACGGGCTAACACTCGGTGATACCGAAGCGGACGGTGAAACACTGGGTGAAGCGCTGGGACTGACTGAGGCTGATGGACTAACGCTTGGGCTGACCGATGGACTGACCGAGGGGCTAGCAGACGGGCTAACTGAAGGGGAAACACTGGCTGACGGGGAAACGCTCGGACTGACCGAGGGGCTGGCTGATGGACTAACGCTTGGTGAAACAGATGGACTCAAACTCGGGGACAAACTTGGCGAGGCAGACGGACTGAGAGAGGGGCTAACCGAAGGGGAAACACTGGCACTCGGACTGACGGAAGGACTAGCGCTTGGCGAAATAGAAGGAGACAGGCTGGGGCTAACACTCGGTGATACCGAAGCAGATGGTGAAACACTGGGTGAAGCGCTGGGACTGACTGAGGCTGATGGACTAACGCTTGGTGATACTGACGGTGACACGCTTCCCATCGGTGATACGCTCGGCGAAACAGAGGGTGAGACCGAAGGGCTAGCTGACGGACTGACTGAGGGCGACACTGAGGCTGAAGGTGAAACCGATGGACTGACCGAGGGGCTAACCGATGGCGACACACTCGCTGATGGGGAAACGCTCGGACTGACCGAGGGGCTAACCGAAGGGGAAACACTAGGGCTAACACTCGGTGATACCGAAGCAGACGGTGAAACACTCGGCGATATCGATGGCGACACCGATGGGCTTACAGACGGACTGGCACTTGGGCTAACAGATGGCGATGCACTTGGTGAGACACTTGGACTCACTGAAGCAGACGGACTAACAGAGGGCGATACACTCGGAGAGACTGAGGGAGAAACACTAGCACTTGGAGAAACAGAGGGGCTGACTGATGGGCTGACACTGGGTGAAACCGAAGGACTGACGCTTGGACTAACACTAGCAGACGGGCTTACAGAGGGTGAAACACTGGGCGATACCGATGGACTTGCTGATGGACTAACGCTTGGACTGACTGAAGCTGATGGACTGACACTCGGACTTGCCGAAGGACTAACTGAGGGTGAAGCGCTTGGAGACACAGAGGGCGAAACACTGGCACTTGGAGAAACTGATGGGCTGGCTGAGGGGCTCACTGACGGTGAAACTGAGGCCGATGGAGAAACCGATGGGCTGGCTGAAGGAGATACACTTGGGCTAACTGAGGGGCTGGCTGACGGAGAAACACTAGCTGATGGGGATACTGAGGGCGAAACTGATGGTGAAACACTCGGTGACGCACTCGGAGAGACTGAGGGAGAAACACTAGCACTAGGTGAAACTGATGGACTGACTGAGGGGCTCACCGATGGTGAAACTGAGGCCGACGGTGAGACAGAGGGACTTACACTTGGGCTAACCGAGGCGGAAGGTGAGACTGACGGACTGACGCTTGGTGAAACGCTTGGTGAAACTGATGGACTGATGCTTGGGCTAACCGAGGCTGATGGACTGACGCTTGGACTGGCTGAAGGACTGACTGATGGGGATACACTCGGAGAAATAGACGGAGAAACACTGGCACTTGGAGAAACTGATGGGCTGGCTGAGGGGCTAACCGATGGTGAAACTGAGGCCGATGGTGAGACAGAGGGACTTGCTGAAGGAGATACACTTGGGCTGGCTGAGGGGCTAACCGATGGTGAAACTGAGGCCGATGGAGAAACTGATGGACTAACACTGGGTGAAACACTTGGGCTTGCTGACGGGCTCACCGACGGAGATACTGAGGCCGATGGTGATACTGATGGGCTAACTGAAGGTGAGACACTGGGGCTTACCGAAGGACTCACACTTGGGCTGACCGAAGCTGATGGGCTTACACTAGGGCTGGCAGAAGGGCTCACCGACGGAGATACTGAGGCCGATGGTGAGACTGAGGGCGAAACTGATGGTGAAACACTCGGTGACGCACTCGGAGAGACTGAGGGAGAAACACTAGCACTAGGTGAAACTGATGGACTGACTGAGGGGCTCACTGACGGGCTGGCAGAAGGTGAAACGCTTGGCGAAACTGACGGGCTGGCAGAAGGTGAAACGCTTGGCGAAACAGACGGGCTGGCAGAAGGTGAAACCGAGGGTGAAACTGAAGGACTTTCGCTTGGACCGGCTTCGGCAGTATAGTCGACTAAAAGGTAAGCCGCATCAACGTCCGTCTGATCGGTGCTGTTATCGTGTGCTATATAGAACTGAGCCCCATCAACTTTAGTCCAAGTGTCTAAAATACTAGAAACGTCTATACTTGCCCAACCCCAGCTAGACGGTGCCGTAAGTCCAGCGTCTTGCCAGCCCGTCCCGTTCCAGAGATACCATGTATCTCTGTCAACTCCAGTAGTAGTTTGACAATAAACATATAAAGTAACGCTGTTTAAGGTGTCGGTATATGGTCTGGCAGTATTAGCAAAGTCCCAGTCTCCAATTTCCGCTTTCTTGGTAGCTGTCCAAACATAATTAGTCGGTTGGTCTTGTGATGATAACCAGGGAGATGTCCCTACCCTTGTCCAGCCCGTTTTATTATTGGTAAAGCCAGTAGCATAAAGGGACTCAGTCGGGTCATCGCCAAATTCCTCAATTTCGTTTAAAAGGTCAGCTACTTTTCTAACGCTTGCCAATATCTTTAGGAGGCGTTCTTTTCTGTCCTCAGCAATGGTAAAGTCCATTTGCTGATCTTTCTTCAACTCAAAGACTTCTTTTTCGTCTATTTTACAAACTTTTCTGGCCGGACAGCCTTCACACTCAGAGGGTTTATGAGCTAAAGGAAAGTCCTTACAGGACCTTGGTCGTGTTTCGTAAATTGAACATTTACCGTCTTTTAGAAAGGGACAAGGTTTTTTGGGAGCAGTAACGGTGGCAGTAATGTAAAAACCCTTTTTCTTCGAGTCTTCATCGTCAATGTAGCTAATCTGGTTGAGAATATCGAAACGTTTCTCTTTCGCCCAACGGAGAATATCATGGTAGGAAACATTGATATTGATATTCCGGCAACACCAACCGCACTTCTGGCACTTAAAGTCCTTCACACAACCTCCTGGCAAGATCGACAACTAGGGGTAAGCCTGTCTTGGTGTTCTCGTTAGTCAGCCAACTTGATGGTTTGGCACCATCTTTCTGAAACCATTTCCAATTTCCTTGTTTGAGTGTAAACGCCATATTTTATTTTTTATTTTTTATCCACTAAACAATTGCCGTGCCTATCAACGACTAAAAATACTGTAACAATAAATGACCTCTAAAAAAACCGCTAACCCTAGCAGTTTTAGTTAAATTGTCACGGTGCCGGATGTCGCTGATGGGCAAGGTCAATTTCTAGATGTTGGCTAGTGGATTGGGCCGAATAAATTACTCCGGAGGAAGGCAATGACGATTTTTTCCTAGCCGGTTTGGCAACGGGGTGTTTTGAACTGAGCCTGGCTTCTTTGGCTTTGAGTTTTTTTAAATCGTCATCGGTCCAGCCTTTGACTGGCCAGAACTTTTCTACCAGCCAAGAGACGGGATGTTTCTGGCCTGGCATGCCCTTCAAGATCTGTTCCCACGCTTTCACTTTGACCTCGCGCTGATCCCTGCCTGAAGCGGGCCAGGGAAAACTAAAAGTTTCGGATTTAGTTCGAAACATGTGGGCATACCAGGTTTTGTGATTAGTCAGTACTTGTCCACCTCTCAACCAGGTTTTACAAGCGACTTCAATGCCTTGATGCCCCCAGTTTCCAAGCGATTCATCACACAAATTCCAATCCCAATACAGTTGACGAAGACACATAAAACATGATCCTTGGATTGACATTGTTTCTGTTAATCCCCTCCCCTCTTTATCTTTTTGATATTCTGGCCGGCTGTGGTATTCACCAAAGTAAGCAAATGTGGGTGTGGCGTCAAAACAATAGGAATCGCTCTGGGGCCGCTCTTTGCCGATCCAAAGCATTTTTTTCTTCATTTTGTTTCCACAAACAGGGCACTCCGGTTTTCTATCCTGATAAATTCTTTTGCCACACTTGTAGCACTTCCAGTCATAAGCCCACAGATTCCTCATCACCGGGAGCATCACCACCTTTTCGTCCACTTTTCGGAAAGCCTCAATCATTTTTCGGTCGAAGCCCTTATCAAATGAGCAATGAGCGTCCAGCTTCATCACATATTTGGCCCGGCTCAAGCGGCAGGCCAGATTCTGGGCCGCCCTTTGGCCAATAGCGGGATTAACATAAATTAAATTCACCCGATCGTGCTGTTCCACGGGTGGGTTAGCCCATTGGCCGTCTAGGGTGACAGTCACTTCCGTATCGGCCTCAATGTTTTTTAAAATATCTTCTATCGTATTTATCAGGAATTCTTCATTCCTGGCTGGTATTAAAATTGACAAATCACGCATAACCGACAGCAATAACCGCTATTGGCCGTAAATTAGTGCCAAGAGTCCTTGCCACCCTCCTTTCTCTAAAAGCCCCAATCCAAACTGAGGCCAAGCCCATCTCAACTAATAGCAACTGCAAATAAGCACCACAAATAGTGGCATCTTGTATCGAATACAAATTTCTGCCTCTGTCTCCATACTTTTTGGCATAAGCCTCCGGGTTGGCGCAGATCACGAGATACAGCGGCGCGTCTAAGTAAATAATCTTTTCTTTGGTTACAACCACTTCAAAGCCCCTAATTCCTCCAGCTGACGGTCCAGTTTTGGCTAAAGCAATCAGTTTTGTCAAATCTGGCACTTCTTTTTTTTGAAATACCCTGATTGATTTTCTTTTTTTAATTACTTCTTTAAGTTCCATCCAGTTTAAAAACTTTTTTAAAGATTTAATATTTGATAGTCACATAATCCTGTGTTTTTTAAACAGTTTTTTCAATTTTTTAGTAACTAACGGCCTTCCCAACCTATTTTTGCCGTAAACGCAAACTTCTAGATTAGCGTTCCCTGATTCCCGGTCGACCGGTCTCCTATCGAAGGGGTGAAAGTGAATCACCTTCAGCGGCTTGTTGGCAATCTCATAAGTTTTGACAATATCCCTTCTTCTGGTCGCAAAATTATAGGTAATGTTGATTCGGTTGATCCTCTTTTTCCAATACTGAAATCTTTTTTTCTTGAGAATATCTAGCAAGACGACTTCCTCATTAGCCCGATAAGAGTCGGTTGTCCGCTTCCAAATATCGAAAATATATTCCGCTCTCTTATCGAGGAACATCGTTCCCGTACTCCACCTCCTATCTAGCGTAAAATGAATAACCGTCTTGCCGTAATCAGTCAAAGCCAAATCGTAACCATCAAGCATTTTTTTTGCCTCGTCTTCAGTTATCTTTTGCAGTTGGAAAGCGTCGTTATCGTGATACCAATAAATATCATCGCCGATAATACCCATGTCATACAGGGTAACAATGGCATTAATTTTAGTCGCTGTTGGTTTGATGTCGTTAAAATTATCATCCCCAATAACCAATGCTTTAACTCCCTCATACTCGTAATCAAAGTTGGTCACCAATAAAATGTCTTCCCGTTTCCATCCCAACTCCAAACTATTATCAATCTGAATTTTAATCAAAGACTCGACCTCACTACTCCAGTTGTACTGGACGCTTACAAAACTCCTATTTGGGCTGATGTAAATTAGTAAATTTTTCATTTTGAGCTCGTATTGGTAATTTATTTAATCCAAAACCAACTTGGGAAACGATCCTTGTTTTGTCCGATAAGATACCAATTCTTTATTCGATTGGCTTGGGTGTAAGCGTCAACCGCAAACTTCACTTGCATATTTTCCCACACCCAACTTTGTTTTCTTTCCTTGAAATCATTGGGATGAATATAGTCGTGGCCAGCAACTATCCCGCCTTTTCTAACCTTCTTTGACCAGCCATCAATATCTTCAACAACGTATTTCAAAATATGATTACCATCAATATAAACAAAATCCAGGCTTTCATCTTCAAAATCCGCCAAAGCTTCCATTGAGGTTTTTCTGATAACAGTGGCGTTTTTGTAGCGGGACAAAAGCTTCCGAGCCTGATGATAAAGATATTCCTGTCTTTCTATTCGCGCGGGTTCTATCCGGTCAAAATCAGGGTAAGGAGTCCAGTAGTCAATGGCATACATTTTTAAACCAACCTCACAGAACCCGCGGATGAAACGACCCTTATAAACTCCGATTTCCGCCCCGGCTTTGTAACCCATTTCTTTAAAAAATGCAGGCAAATCGTTTCGGCTAGATTCGCGGATAAAAAAAGGCCCGCCTTCGTATTTAATCCCTTTACTTATTTTCATATCTTACTCTAACAATAATTCCTCAATTTTTTTATCGTTTAATCCAAAACCAACTCCTGCATTTGTCTCTTTTTTCGCCAGGTTTAGGCCTCGTTCTCCCTAATAAATACCAGTTTTTTATTCTATTTGCTCGTGTGTAAGCATCAACAGCATACATCACTTGTGTTTCTTTCCAGCCCCATTCTCGCATATGAGGCCTTCTGAAATTATGCGGATTAACGTAATCATGCCCAGCAATCACACCACCTTTTCTGACTTTTTTTGACCAGCCGTGAATATCCTCGATCACATACTTTAAAATATGATTACCATCAATATAAACAAAATCTATACTTTCATCTTTAAAATCGTTTAGCGCATCCATTGATTTCTTCCTAATCACGACCGCGTTTTTATAGCGAGAAAGAATTTTTTTGGCTTTCTGATAAAGTTTTTCTTGCCTTTCAACTTGACCATATATCCCTCTGTTAAAATCAGGATAAGGCTCCCAACAATCAATGGCATACATTTTTATACCCGCCTCACAAAACCTGCGGGTGAAATAACCTTTAAGAACCCCAATCTCTACCCCGACTCTGTAACCCATTTCTTTAAAAAATGCAGGCAAATCATGCCGAGAACAGTCAGGAATCTCATAAGGGCTGCCTTTGTGTTTAATTCCTTCACTTATTTTCATATCTTTTTTTTTGACAATTAATAATTTATATTTAGGTGATGGATCTGGCAATGAACAATCGTATTGATTCAGAGCGAGCTTTAGCCTTCTCGAAAAGGCTACATCCTCGATAATATAGACGACATCTTCCTTTAGTAAAGGTAATAAAGTTTTTGCCATAAAGATTTGATTTTTTGGCCTATGAGAAGCATCATCAATAAAAATGTCAATATCGCTACCAGTATTTTCTATTAACTTTTTTAAATCTTCTTTATTTCTTTCGTCACAAAGAAAAGTTTTGATTCTCTCGTCTTCAAATAGCGATTCTTGTACAATATCCGCCCCATAAATCTGAGCGTTCGGAAAGAAATCACGCCACATTTTTAAACTAGCTCCTTTGTGATACTGGACTTTAAGGCTTTTGTTATGAGGATTAGGTCTAGTATAGACCACATCCTTGTTTTTAAATTCTTTATTCTGTCCAATTCCTACCTCCAAGACCTTTTTTATAGATTTGACTCTGTCCTTAAATAAATCATAGTAAATAGGTGTATATGAATGCCTAATTTGGGGGCACTTATCAGTCCCATACTTATAGGATAATTTACAGAGGGGTGTTGGCTTCATTCTATTTTTTTGTAAATTTCTTTCACTCCTTTCATTAATCTCACCCTTACTTCCTTGCCATTACCCCAATAAGGCAAGTCGTGAATCGGCACTCTTTCGGAATGGGTATAGTACCTCATACTCCGATGGGTTTTGACTTGAAACACAGGGTTTTTTGTTTTCCAATAATAAATCTTGTTAAAAATGTCGTCTTTCTTTGTTCTCTCTTTGGGAAAGTTCTTTTCTTCCACCGACCACTGAGGCGCTCCTTTAAACTGTTCATCTAATACCTTTAGATAATATTTTCTGCCGATAACTTGGGCGTGGGTTGCCCCTTCTTTTTTGTGAAACCAGTAATTCCGGTGATCACCCATGACATAGACATTCGAGTTCCGGTAACACTGATCCAATTCTCTTGGTCTGAAGGTAAAATAATCGGGAGGATACATACAATCTGCTTCAGCCGAAATGACAAAATCTGCCTCTGTGTTCAAGCAACCTATCTGAATTTGCCTGAACATATTAAAATTAGAAGCTCCCACATCCCCGATGCAAATGTTTTTTCCAAAGTTAATCGGTTTTTGAGAAACGCTAATAATCGGCAAATCAGTCACTTTCAAAATATTCGCTTGTATTCTTTTCTCAAACTTAGGATGTTCCTGATTGCTAGTGTAATATATAATAGTTACCTTCATGTTAGCTTATGATATAGTTTGGCTATATTTTCGATGTGATAAGCTTCGGCCATTTTGATTAATTTATTAGGCCATAGCTCATATTCTGCTTTTAACTTTTTAACTCCAGAAAGCAGCTCCTTCATATTATTAGCCCGCAGATAAAAACCCTCAATCTCTTTATAACCCCTGAGCGGATAAGCAACGGTGGGAACCCCAAAGGAAGCGGCATTGATAATCTTGGTGGGAGTTTTGTGAATATTGGGGTCACCAAATTCCCAAGCTCCGATTACTAAAATATCAATGTTTTTGTAGAAATCAGCCGCCTTTTCCCTTGGGCCAGAATTCTTAAAAAAAGTCACAAAATTAAACCCCAGTTTCCCAACGGCCTTTCCTATTCGCCCATACATTTCTCTGGCAATTGGCGAAACGCCGCTGGTATAACCACAGGTATTAACTTCCTGCCGTACTCTTTTCTGTCTTTCCCAATTGAGGTGTTGATGAGGGATAAGAACGACCTTGTTCGACAAATGATTTTTCAGCCAATCGTAACTTCTTTTTGAGGCGGCAATTAAATTAATCCCCGGTCTCTTTTTCAGTTTTTTAATAAACTTGCCTCCATCCAAAATATCGACCCAGTCACCATCCTCAATGCCATCTAAATTACCTGGCTTAAGATAGATACAAACATCGTTTTTGGATTTTTTCTTTGGATTAAGCTTGGCGCCCAAAAAATGACCCATTTGATGCCCCCTTATTTTTGTGGAAAGATAGCGCCGATGCTTTGGAGGCCAAAAAATGCTGATTATTTTCTTTTCGGGATTTCTTCTTTCCCCGAAAGACTCGTTAATAGCATTGACTAACTTTGACCTCAATCTATCTAAATTCTGAAACCTCTCGGCCTCTTCGCTATATAATTCGGCCTCCTCGATATAAAATATTTCACTATTGACTCTTATTAGTTTGTCTATCAGCTCGCCGATTGATTTTTGGACCATTGTTAAACCTTTCTAACAATTAATAATTTTTCTTTACCACTCCTGCTTGGTAGATGAGGCAGATAACAGTTATACTGACTTAGGGCTTTTGTTAGTTTCCCACTAAAAATCACATCTTCAATGACATAAATTACATCCTTCTTAAACAATGGCAATAGTGTTTCAGCCATGAAAATTTGATCTCTAAGCCTATGGGAACCATCATCAATAAAAATATCAATGTCATTTCCCGTATTCTCAATCAATCTTTCAAGGTCTTCTTGTTTTCTCTCATCACATAAAAAGGTTTTAATTCTTTTATCTTCAAATATTGACTCGGGAATAATATCTGCACCATATATTTGGGCATTAGGAAAAAAATCTCGCCACATCTTTAGACTAGCCCCCTTGTGAAAGTATCTTTTAAGCCTTTTATCATAGCGCACATTTTTATTTTTAAATCTCTTGCTGCGCCCAATTCCCATCTCCAAGACTTTTTTTACAAACTTGGCTTTGTCTTTAAACAAATCATAATAAACGACTGTATATGAATGCCTAATCTGAGGACACTTATCAGTTCCGTATTTATATGCTAGTTTACAAAGAGGTGTTACCATTTATACCATTCTGATAATCGTCGTCTTATAACCTAAAAACTCAAGGATTCTCTTTCGGTGGTTACCATCCAAAATGCGATAGTGCTTATTAACAATAATTGGCTCCTTGATACCGTGCTTCTTAACATCTTCATACATCGCTACCTTTGCATACATCCACTCAATTAAACCTTCCCTTGGGCTTCTTTTTTTCAACCTACAGAGCTTTTTGAAGTACTGAGTTTCAAGAGGAAGAATTCCCTGTTCAATCTGTTCATAAAAAGCCTCTCTCATATGGCTGCCTCGTTCTAGACGTTCTAAGGACACTCTCTCTAGGTCTGGATTTTCAAAACAATAACTAGCTAAACTTCTTGGGCGTAGGTTACCTTCCATGGGTGGTTGCGGAACATAGCCCACTTGTTTCCAATCCTTAAAGTACTTTCGGACATTACGCCCGTAACTCGAAGCCATGCAGTAATACTCTTTTTTCTTGGTGGTGGTAATAATGACATATCTTACTTTCCTTCGAAGATTCGCCAATAATTCAAGCCAATCCCGAATTAACAAATAATAATGAGAGTTAATAAAAGACATATAATCACACATTGGTAGATCGTTAATAATTTCCTGCATTTTGCCATATGATATTTCATATTTGCCCCCAACCTGACTACGATAAGCAATACCTTTTTCTACTGCCTCTGGATTGCTGTCCACCCCGATTGATCGCCTAAAACCCATTTCTTCTGCAAATTTCAGAAGCAAACCAGTATTACAGCCCATATCAATATAAGTTAGGTTTTTTACGTTTTTAGGGAGATGAGGCAGGACATAGTTATTCCATTTAAATTTATCCCAAAATTCGCTTATTCTTTCTCCTTCTCCATCATTGGGGTCCAATTTTATGTTAGTTTTTAAATATTGATAATCTGTAAATTTCATTTGAGCCACCTCAATTCAATTTCTTCTTCATATTTTCCTCACAATCGTTGTTTTATAACCTAGATATTCCAAAATTTCCTTTCGGTGATTGCCGTCTAGAATCTTGTAATGCTTATTGACGATGATCGGTTCCTTGATACCAAACTTTTTAACATCCCAATACATTCTTACTTTGTCATACATCCATTTTTCCAAATCCTCTCGCGGCTTGCGTCGGTGTTTTTTACAAAGCATCTTAAAAAATCTGGTTTGCAAAGGATGAACCCCTTGGTCCAGTTCCGAATAATACATTCCCTGAACGTGATTGCCTTTTATCAGCTTGCTTACTTCCACTCTTTCCAAACACGGGTTTTTAAAACAAAAGCTTTCTAAAGTCCTTGGGCAGGGGTCGTCCTCCATCGACAGTTGGGGTACATGGCTCACCAATTCCCAATTCTTAAAGTACCTTATTAGATTTTTTTTGCGTGCCGAGGCCATACAATGATACTCCCTTTTCTTGGTGGTGGTGATGATGCAGTACTTTGCTTTTTTTTGCAAAACAGCCAACAAATCTAGCCATTCCTGAATCTCTAAGTAATAATGTGAATTGATAAAAGTCATGTAGTCGGCCGCTGGCATCGCGTGAATAAGGTCTTGCATCTTTCCACACCGAAGGCTATATTTACCGCCAACTTTTGCCTGATAAGCCAAACCTCTTTCAACCGCTTTAGGGTTAATTTCAGTCCCCACCACTCTTCCAAACCCTATGTCTTCAGCAAACTTTAAAAACAAGCCGCCGTTGGCGCCCATATCCACATAAGTTTGCCCTTCAACATCCCCGTTAAAGTGGGGAACGACATAATTATCCCACTTGCCCTTGTCCCAAAACTTGCTGTTTTTTTGCTTATCAGACAAACGGTTTTTAACCCCGTCTTCTAAATACTGGTAGACAGTAAATTTCATTTGAACCACTTAGGCACTATTTCTTTTTCATAGTAATCCCGCCAAATTTTTAAAGCGTAAGCAAACCCATCTCTCGCTTTTTGTCCCCCATAACCATGCGTTCTTGGAAACTTACGATGTTTATGGGCGTGCCAAGTATTTTTATTAACCATCAATTTACCCCCAGCTTTCCAGGTTTTAAAAACCATCTCGTGGGAATCCTGATAATGGGTATCATAACCTTCACTTTGGAGCTCTCCAATGACCTCATCCCACCATTTTTTCTTCATCACCCAACAAGACCCCTGCATCGCCATTGTTTCGTCGATCATAATATCCCTCCTTTCCTTTGCCCTCCTTGGCCAATCAATCCCTGCAAACTTTTCTGCTTTGCCCCCTTTGCCGTCGCTGACTTTACCAATAATTAACTTCATGTAATCAACTGGTGGAATATCCATTACCTCCCATTTTTTAACATCCAAAAAGTAGCGCCTCGGGGTCACAATCCAGCTGTGTCTAATTTGGGAAGTTAATATCTTGTCATAGCCTTTGGCGAAAGTAGCGTGTTCATCAGTTCGCATGAGGTATCTTCCCCTAGCAATTCTCACACCGCAATTAATGGCGTTCCTCATACCTTGATTTTTGCCAAGATGAATCACTTTTAGGCGGGGATCATCTTTTAATTGGGGGTTGGGCCAATAGCCGTCCAAAACAGCGATTACCTCAAGTCTTTCTCCCAAAACAGAGTTTGCCAATAAGGAGTCAATCGTCTTTTGGAGCAGAGGATCTTTGTAACTCGGAATGACCACTGATAGATTCATCATTATCAACTTCTTTCCACCTTTTTAATAAGATAAGTCCCGACCTTAAGAAGATTGCCGGGGCAGGAAATTCGGCTCTCATCTTTTTACGGGAAAACTCGATCATAATAATCGTATTTAAGTTGTTCTCGAATACTCCAGTTGTTAGGAAAGTCCACTCTGCCTTTGGTATAACGAAAAGAGCCCGCCTCATCTTCTTTCATGATGAACCAATTGCCCTCTAAATCAACGAATCCGAAATAAGAAACTTCACCTTCGTTTATCTCGGCAATTTGATAGCCATCGGTGGGTTGAGTCTCGGCAGGATGGATCGTTCTGCCATCAGGCTTCTGGAGAGATACTGAATCTGGCGCTCTTCCTGTTAACAAATTATCAGCCCTTCTGAAAAGAATGGAAAAAATGAAGTAAGAAATGCCAACACTGGCAGCTAATTTGAGAAAGGCACGTTTGTTGAGATCGACAACTATAGTCTCCTCTTTTTTTTCATCTACCGGTCGAGGAGAGTTTGATATTTTTGGCGAATGAGTAACGGTGGTTTTACGCGGAAAGAGGATTAAGCCACAATAGACCAACAAGGGGTAGAAGGCAGCGGCAATGATCAATTGTTTGTAAGAAGCGGCAGTGATGAAAGCGATTATCACTGCCAAGACAACAATGATAAAAATGGGATAGAACATAAAATATCTTTTATTCAGGACAGTATTTGTATGTTTTTGTTTCATTAGTTAACCTTTTTATATATTTATTCTATTAATAGTTCTCCAACGCTTGTTGATATAAAAGCAATTGACCCATCATCGAGCTTAATTTCGTACCAACCTGAACTTTCGGAAACAAATTCAAAAGTGTCACCGTTTTTCGCTTTACCAATCACTTCTGAATCAGTTGTTGGGCTTTGGCGAATGTTAGCACTGGCTGATTCATCAATTTTAACTACCACCATGGTTTTAGGCATTACGTCTTCTTTTAGTTCCGAAGTCTGTTCCAAGGTTTGGGTAGAGTTCTGTCCTAAAGTTTGTGTTGAGGTCTGCTCTGGGGTTTCTGTTAAGGCCTGCTCCGAGGTTTGTGTAGAGGTCAGTCCTGAAATTTGTGTTGAGACCTGTTCCGAGACCTGGCGGATGAAAGTAAGGATTTGGTTGCTTCTTTGGGGGGAGGAAAACCGAATGTCCAAAAAACTAAAAGTAAAAAGAACCGCGAACAAAAAAGAAGCGACTGCCAACTCAGGAATTCTTTGGTAGATTTTTAATGGAGCGTAAGCCACTGTTTTTGTGGTAACGTCTCTCTTTGCAAGAGTAGGTATACTCTTTTCAAGACCGCCTGTTTCTTTTTCAATAATAGTCCTTTCAAGTAATTCTTTTTCCTTTTGGTTGAGATTATATTTCTCAACAAAATCTTTATAGTTTTTAATACCTTTTAAAAACTCGTTTTTAAAATTTTCAAAAAATGATAAAACACTACTTGCATTAACCCAGGAAGTTTTTCTTTTGCCCAAATAGTCTGCATAAGATGAATAACTGTCAATTAAGTTATTGCCATTTTTTCCTTGGGGATGTCGGTGCAAGTAATGAGTCATAAATAGTAGACTGGTGTCATCGTTAATAGGGGCTGATTTATAAGGTCCGCTGAAAAGAGAACCTTGACGCTGATATTTTTTATTAAAATAAATAGAATATTTTGTCGACAAAGACCTCATAAAACCCTCGACAGAACCTTTGCTAATTGGACTTAAAAGCAAATGAAAATGATCAAGTGCCAGACAATAAGCTAATAGTTCAACTTTATTAAAGTAGTTTTTGGGTTGATGCGGGACACCCCGAAAAGTGCGCCCGTTGACAACGAAAGTTTTCTGGAGATCTTCAGATTTTTTAGGGGGGATCAAGTAGCTCTCTAAATGACTAAGAAAAGTTTCATAATCCTGTTTATCATTGAAAATAATTCCGTTTGCCACTCCCCGATTGTAGACATGGAAATAAATTTTGCCTTTATTTGTTTTTTTAAGACCTTGAGCAGTCATATTTCAAACGTACCATGTAAACAAAGGGGTTGCAAGTGCCAATTTGAGGCTAAAAACAACTGTCTTTAAAGGAGAAAGGCTGTAAGTTTTATCTTGCAAGCAGTATTAAAAAGAGCAAAAGTGGCGAGAAAGAAACCTTGCAGGAAACGAATTAGGGTTTATTGTTTTTTTCTTCTTTCTTATGCCCCACCACCAGAAGACTAATCGGCTTTAAGTCTAACCCCAACAATTCTTTCATTTTTCTTTCATTGAATGATTCGACCCAACAGGTACCAAGGCCGTGGCTGACAAAAAACAAATCAAGGTGTGCTCCAAAAAAAGTGGCATCCTGGATAGAGTATAGTTTTCTACCTCTATCGCCATATCTTTTAGCCGATCTTTCTGGATCAATACAAATAACAACAACCAACCCAGCATCTCTTATCCAATCTTGCCGGGCAATTCTAGCGATTTTTTTAATTTTATCCTTAACACTGACGGCTACAAATTTATAAGCCTTTAATCCTCCTGCTGACGGCGCTTTCAGACCGTAAGCAATTGCCTCGAAAATGATTTTCTGGTCAATTCTTGACCCCGAGAAGCTTCGAACAGGCTTTCTTGTTTTTAAAACTTCCTCTAGATCCATTCAGCCTTTCTAGCTAAAAATAAACTAATATAATCTAACACTTTATAAGATTATCTAATATTTTCTAATAATTTCTATCTCAATGCAAGTCACAAATCTTAATTCATTTCTTATGTATTAGCTTTTAGCATCTCACGCTGATAACCAATACCAATTTCTTGTATACTTTTAGTAATCTTTTTTATAGTATTACTTATCTTTAAGTAATTTTTTTCAAAATCATGAATGTTGGGGAAAAAACTTTATTTTTAATTTTCAGATCTGCCAATGAAATCAATGAACATATGCAAACGCTTGTCCCGCCAATAACAAGTCCCATAAACATATTATTTATTCTACCAAAATAAAAAAGACTGCTATTACAGATTGCTAGATGGAAAAGGCTGGTATCAGATTATTGACTCGAGGGGATAAAAAACAGGTCTTATCTACCCCTTTGGGCTAGGTTTTCTTAACACTCCTTGCAAGATAAATCTTCAATTATTTTAGCCTTAATTTGCCTAACTTTTTGATCTTTTTAATCCTCCTTGTAAAGTAAATCCTTCAAACTTACTCCTTTAAAGCAAACGTTTTTTAGCCTCAAATTGGCACTTGCAATCCCAATGTTTACATGGTACTTTCCTGTCGTTTAAAATTGATATATTTTACTCTCTTAACAGAGCTACTTAAATCAATTATCCTAAATTTAGATTTTATTAAAAATTCATCAAATTTATGCAAAACCAAAAAAAGTGGTACACCATTTCAGAAGCGGCTAAATATCTTGGTGTCTCGCCTGACACCTTGCGTCGCTGCGAGGTTAGCGCCGGATACATTAAACTTATGTAAACATCTAAAACAATTTTAAGTGGTTAGCAAATCTTACTTTTATTTAACAATTTACCTTTAAACCCCATAGTTCTTTGACCATAGGCTTATAATTTAAGAGCAAGCCTAAATTAGCTTTTTTTCCGTAATCTCTTCAAGAAATAAATATTGAGTGAAAACTAAAAAAATAGCCTCAAATTAACGACTTATTTAATTTTTTGAAAGCTTACGATATACTTTGATATCTTGACAAGAATTCTTCAATAAAATAGGATAATCTTACTTTATTTTCAGGTTAGGCAAATATATGCAAGAAGAAAAAAAGTGGTATACCATTTCCCAAGCAGCAAAATATTTAGGTGTTTCGTCTGATACCTTGCGCCGTTGGGAAAAAGCGGGTAAAATCTCTGCTCCAAAAAGAACGGCTGGTGGTGCTAGGCGCTACTCAAAAGAATTACTTGACCAAATTCTTAATGTAGGCAAAGAAGAAAAAGCTAAACCTTCAAAGAAAAAAGCTCCGGCTGGCAAAGCACCATTTTTAGTTGGTTTAATCGCTCTTATCATCACCCTGGCTATCCTCTTGCCAATTCTCTTTTTGCTTTTTTAACCAACTTTAACCAACTCTTACTTGTACTTCTCGCTAAAAATATGGAAGAAAAGGATACTGCCAGCGCAGAATCCTAAAGTAAAAGAACCCCAGTAGAACATTAACAACCTCTCTGAGCAAAAAAATTTATTAATAATGGGCAATTTTAGACAAGACGGACAGAAGCGAGGTTTTTTTACATTATTCGGAGGTGATTGTCAAGTAGTCAATTAGTTCTTCAGCCACTTTGACTTTTGTTAACCTTTCAAAAATCCGAAACTGGGGGCTACGATTAACTTCAATAATCATTAGTTTATTCTTGTCTGTAAACAAGTCTACTCCGGTAAATTCCGCTTGGAAAACCTTGGTTGCTTTAATTGCTAGAGTTTTAATTTCTTTTCTGTTAATCTCAGGTTTCTCCCCTTCTCCTGATTGGAGAAACCTCTTGCTTGTCTTTCTTTCCATCACTCCTAAAAATTTTCCATCCAGAACAATTACCCGCCAATAAACTGGGCTTTTGATCAAGGGCTGATAAAACCATTTTCCTTGGTAGCACTCCATTGCCTTGTTTGCCTGTTTTTGATTTTCCACTTTTATCACTCTTCTGGAATGACTGCCAAACTCGGCTTTAAGAATTGCTGGAAAAATGGGCTTCTCTAAAGTCGGAATCGTTGGTAAATTGTGTTTATTCAAAATCTCCGTTTGCTTAATTTTGCCTAGCTTTGGTAGGCGTAAATAGGTTGTTTTATTCAAACAAACAGATTTTTGGGGCAAGGCTTTGATTAAAGCCATTTTTTCTTTTAAAAGCGATTTTTTGTGACGATGGGCGGCAGACCGAGGAATAACAAAACCAAAATCTTTTAGCTTTAAATTGCGGGGTAAAAGAACTTTCTCTCCTTCAATGCTTATATCCTGGTAATTAACAATCTCAGGTTCAATCCCCTTTTTCCTGGCTGCTTTAGCCAGCCTTTGAGGCTCATATTCAGGCGGAAAACGGGTGAGAATGAGAATCCTTCCAATCTTGGAAGTCTTCTCTTTCGTGGTTGTGCTATTCCGCCTTCGGCGGAACTGCGGCGACAAATGTCGCCTTGCAACCGTTGAAAAAAGGAGTTTCACTTTTTGGCTTTTTTAATAAGATAGTCAACAATCGCTTCAGCAGCATTGATCCCGGTTCTTTTTTCAAACACTGTAAATTCAGGTGCTTCATTAACCTCAATTATCACTGGTTTTCCGTTTCTTTCATCAATTACCATATCCACTGAAGCAATCTCCACTTTCAATGCCTGGCAAGCCTTCTCGGCTTCTTTTTTAACGGCTTGAGGAACAGTTTTTAGACCCTCGGATGGTCCAAGAGACTGACTTAAGACCAACCTCTTTTCTTTTTTCTGTCTTTTAAAACCTCCTAAGGTTTGGTAGCCAATTAGCATTAATCGATAATCGCCGTCATTAGGAATATATTCTTGAAGCAAAAAGCCGGTTTTTTCAATTCTGCCTTTTATTGCCCGCTCCAAAACTTCTTTATCCTCGATTAAAAGCGTTCCCTTTCCGTGCCTGCCGCCCTTGGAAATTTTAAGGACAAAGGGATATTTAAACTTCTTAACTTCAGCCAACAAGCTCTCTTTATTAGTAACAAAGCTGGTTCGAGGGTAATTAACCCTGTTTTTAGCTAAGAAAACCCCGGAGATGCTTTTTAAGCGCCTTTCTGGACCAAAATCAGCCAAGTATTCATCAACTAAAGGAATTCCCTTCTTTTGGGCGTAAAGAATGAGCAAATTCGCCCATTCTGTTGCTTCGCCCACGGCCCGGAAAAAAAAGAGGTCAAATTCCGAAAGGAGTTCATTTTGATAATAAATCTCAAAATTATTTCCTTTTTGACGCAAAACCAAATCATTGTATTGAATCGGGACCAAATCAATTCCTTTTTTCTTGGCAACTGCCAAGAATTTTTCTCCGGTATCAAACCAAACTCGATAAAATAAGGCTATTTTCATTTAACTTCTTTTGTATTGAGCAGCTTCAATTGGCTCTGGCCTGACCATGAAGCCAGCCAAATCTCTCATTCCCACTAAAAAGGGTGTTTTCAAATGAGCTCGATTGGTAACGCTAGCACTGGTTTTTATTCTCCTGCCTTTAAGAAAAAAAGTCAAACCAATCACTTTTCTTTCTTTTCGCTTGCCTAAAGCCGACTGGTAGTAGCGAGTAAAAATAGTGTTCTCCGGAGTCAATAAGCCTAATTCTTTAGCCAATTTTCTATCAATCGAACTCCGTAAGGCACCAGTGTCAATCTTTGCTAAAACCAGAACTTTTTTCTTATCAGCGGCTTTAATTTTAACTTCCTCAAGGACATCAACAATTTTTCCTCCTTTTTTAGCCAAAACTTTGTCAGCAAACCTTTCAGCAAAAAGATCTTGAGCAATTTTAACTCCCTTTTCAGCGCCTTCCACGGTTAACCCCTCCACCCTTTCCAATCGCCTTCTCAAAGGAGCCAAATTGGCATTCTGAATGTCCAGACCCGAGCGGACATTCAATTCCAAAATCATTGGTCCCCTCTCTTTATCTAAAAAAATATCCACTCCTAAAAAGCCTAATTGAGGCGTTAATTCCTGAACCCTAACCGCCAATTCCAAAGTCTCCTCCCAAAAAGGCAATTTCAAACCATTAACTTTCCTTTTTGTTCCCGGAATCAATTTAATTCTTTTGCCATTATAATAGCCATAGGTGGTGATTCCTGTAGCTAAATCAATCCCCACTCCGATTCCTCCTTGATGCAAATTAGCCTTGCCTCGAGATTCGACTGTGGGTAAACGAAGCATAGCCATTACCGGTACTTTATTATAGACAATTATTCGAATATCAGGCGTGCCTCGATAAGTATATTTCCTAAAAATAGGGTGGATTTTGATTCTTTCCTCTACAAAAGCCTTATCAGGCAAATTGTGGAGACTAAAACGACCCGCAAAAATGTCTAAAACATGCAATCTAATCTGGGTAATATCAATTTTAATATCCCCCATTAAGTACCACTCCCCTGCATATTTCGCTTTCTTTTTAATCACCAAAATTCCCTCACCTCCCAAACCTCGACTGGGCTTAACCACAAAATTACCGGGAAGATTTTCCCATTGAAAAGCATTCAGTTCTTCTGGAGTTTCAAAAACAGCGTAAAGTTCGGGGTGAGGCAAGTTATGTTTCTTAAGAATTTTCTTAGTTAATAACTTGGAATCAGCGATTCTTCTGCCTCGTTTTTTATTAAGACGCAAATAAACCTGATTGCGGGCGTTTTTACCAAGCAAATGCTGAGTTTTTGCCATTGCTAATCCTCCTTTAAAACGTGGCGAAAGCGAAATAACTCTAAGAAGCGCAAACCAGTGTAACGGCCAATGAGGACATCAAAAACAGGCACACCAATGATGGTTATTTCTGGATTAAGAAGAACAAACCTTTGTAAAGCCTGAAGTTTCATGATGCCAAAGCAGAAAAAGGCCAAAAACAAGGTTTCTAAAGTAATCTTGATTGCTTCTCTTAAACTCCGCCCTTTTTGAACATCAATAAAGGCCTCAGAAAGAAGAATAAGAATCAAAATCGGGAAAATAGAAACAACCGCCATTTCTGACCAACCAATTAAGGGAGCAAAAATGATTGTTAAAAGAACGGCTAGAGATATAAACCAGAATAACAAAGCCATTCGAGGCAGATAATGAATCCTGATTCTAATTTTTCTTAAGATAAAGCGCCCAAAGTTAGTCATGGCTAAAACAGCCAAGAAAAGAAGTATTCCCGGAATAATCCCAGTGGCGTAAAGAGCCACGGAAATCATTGTTGGCGTAAAGATTCCAAACCCACGCACACCAACTAAATGACGCAAAGCAGCGATAACGGCAATTAGGATGGGTAGGAGGAGAATTAAAACAATTGTATTCACTGGTACACCAGCCCCGACCGCCCCATGAATCGCATATTTAAAAAAATTGGTAAAGCCTAGTGGTCCTAGACGCTGCTCTGCCAAAGCTATTTCCAATTCACTTAGGCTTGGCTGAGGCTCAGTTAAATTTTCTTTTGGCTCTGGGGGAAGAGGGGAAATAAGGTTGGTTTGGGCAAGAGCAAAATGGCTCCTTCCCAAAAGAAAAAAGAAAAAAAGAACAACAAACAAAAAACAAAACAGTTTTTTGAACATACAAGGTTATTATAGTAAACCAAACCAATTGGAAGCAAGAAGAGGGTTTATTTAGCCAATTCAGCGTCAATCACTGCTTTGAAATCAGCAAATGGTCGAGCGCCAACTATTTTCTGACCATTAATAAAGAAAGTGGGTGTGCCTTGAACACCAACCTCAGTCCCCAGTTGAAAATCATCCTCAATTGCCTGAACGTGCTTGCCTGAGCTCAAACAACTATTAAATTCCTCTTCATCCAAACCAAGTTGGGAAACATAAGCATCAATATCAGACTCAATTTCCTGCTTACTTGACCATGTCTCTTGGTTTTCAAAAATGAGGTCATGCATTTCCCAATACTGGTCTTGGTCTCCGGCACAGCGAGCAACTTCAGCCATCTTTTTAGCATGTTGGTGAAAGCTCAAGGGATAGTCACGGAAGATGTAATAGATTTGGTCACCATATTCTTCTAAAATCTGAGGATAGGTATCGCTAACATACCTGCCGCAAAAAGGACACTGATATTCAGAAAACTCAACGATTGTAACAGGAGCATTTTCTTCTCCTTTAACCGCGACTCCGCCGGTTTCAATTTTGGTTCTTTGCTCTCCAGTTAAAGGCACTCCTTCCTGAGGAGCCCCTGGAGCCGGACTAGCTTGAGTCTCTTTTTCCGGAACTTTTTCTTGATCTCCAGATCTAGCTCTAGTCCAAAACATACCTGCCAAAAAGGCAACAATAACCAAAAGGGCAACAATTATCGGGGTAGTGAAAGTGGTAATTTTTTTTTCTTCAGCCATTTTTGCTTGCTAAGGATATCGCATCAACCGAACAGCTGTCAATCGCTTCCTTAATCTTCTCTTCCCCATCCCCGGGCGGGTTGATTACTTCAGCTTTGCCATCTTTGCCAAGTCTAAAGGTCTTGGGGGCTAGAACGGAGCAGGTACTACAGCCAATACACTTTTCTTTATCTACTATAGGCAGTTTGGCCATTACTTTTGGTATCCTAGCATCAATTGTCTCTTAAGTCAACTTTTTTTACTCCAAGAGGGAGCAGGCGCTGCTCCTTGATGAAGATATTGATAAACCGAAGCCGCTGCCCGAGCCCCATCTGAAGTGGCGGTTACAAACTGACGAAAAAGAAGCCCACCTTGAATGGCAGCCAAATCACCAGCAGCAAAAACACCGGGAACATTAGTTCCCATGCCTGGGTTGACCTTAACATAACTTCTTTCATCAAGCTCTATCCCAAGTTGCTTTGCTAAAGCAGATGAAGGCACCTGACCAACTTCAATAAAGACTCCGTCAACTTTAAGACTTTGATTTCCTTGATAAGGATTAGCCAAAACAGCCTCTTCCACTTTCTCCTCACCTTTAATTTCTTTTACCTCATTAGACAAAACCTCTTCAATTTTATCTATCTTCTTCATTTTTTCTACCCAGGCAGGTTCAGCTCGGTATTGATCTCGGCGATGAATAATAAAAACCTTTTTGGCAAAAGCCGCCACATGAATTGCCCCGGTCACAGCGGCATTGCCCCCGCCAATTATGGCCACGTTTTTTTCCTTAAAAAGAGGGGCATCACAACTAGCACAGTAAGAAACTCCCTTGCCTAAAAATTTATCTTCCCCAGGAATGTTTAAATGGCGAAAAGAAGCTCCCATGGCCAAAATCAAGGTTTTTGCTTGATATTTTTCTTTATTGGTTTTTATTTCAAATCCATTTTCAATCTTACTTAAACCGCCGACTTTCTCTTGCTTAATCTCGACTCCGTAGTGCTTTACTTGCTCAATCATTTTTTGCATTAATTCTGGCCCAGGAATAGAAACATAACCAGGGTAATTCTCTACTTGTAATGCCTCCATCCCCTGTCCCCCTGGGGTTTCACCAAAAATGAGGTGATTAATTTTATAACGGCTGGCGTAAATTGAGGCGGTCATGCCCGCAGCACCAGCACCAATAATGATTAAGTCGTACATTTAAATAAGCTCCTCAATAAGTTTTTTATAGCCTTCTTTACCAGGAAAGCCAATTTGTTTTTTAACCTCTTTTCCTCCTTTAAAGATAATCACTGTAGGAATACTCATTACTCCATATTTTTGAGTCATTTTTGGATTCTCATCAATGTTCAACTTGCCCACTTTTATCTTTCCTTCAAATTCCTGAGCCAATTCCTTAATTATAGGCTCTGCCATTCGGCAAGGCCCACACCAAGGTGCCCAAAAATCAACTAAAACAGGCGCCTTTGCCTGCAAAACCTCCTTTTTAAAATTTTTGTCAGTCAATTCTACCAAGGCCATATAACTTGAAGCCATGAGTCTTGAATCGTAAAAAGAATAATAATTACAGCGGCTAAAAGTAATAATAAAAGAAAACCCTTTTTGTCAGTAAAAAGCTGAATAATCTTCTTTGCTCTTTTTTTTCTTGCCATTCCCACCTCCTTTCCTCAACTTGCTAGCCAACCACCATCAACATAAAGAACCGTTCCGGTTACGTAATCTGCTTCGTCACTGGCTAAAAATGCAGCTGCCGCACCAATATCCGCTGGTTTACCCACTCTTCCTTTAGGAATTCTTGCCATTAAACCGGCTTTAGCCTTCTCATCACTTAGCATATCTTTGGTCATATCCGTTTCAATCACTCCTGGAGCAATGGCATTAACATTTATTCCTTTAGCCCCTAAATCCAAAGCCATATTTTCAGTTAAAGCAACTACACCTCCTTTGGAAGCAGTGTAGTGAGCAACCCGAGAAAAACCAACGCCAACTCCTCCAGAGGCAATCGAAGCAATATTAATAATTTTTGAACCTTTACTCATTAACTTGATTGCTTCTCGGGAACAAAGAAACTGACCTTTAAGATTAACATCCATGATTTTATCCCATTGCTCTTCGGTCATTGATTCAAAGTCAGCATAAGCAACAATCCCCGCATTATTAACCAAGATATCAAGTTTACCCCATTTCTTTTTTACCTCACCAAACATCCGAATTACCTCATCAACACTGGAAACATCAGCTTGAACAGGAAAAGAATCTCGCTTCATCTTTTTAATTTGAGCGGCTACTCCTTCTGCTTCTTTTTTTTCTGAACGGTAGTTAATAGCAACATCAGCGCCTTGTTTGGCTAAAGCCAAAGCAATTCCTCTTCCAATTCCCCGAGAAGAACCAGTGACTAAGGCTTTTTTTCCTTTTAAATCAAACATCTCTTCACCCCCTTTCGAGATTAACTATTAATTCTATATTAGCAACTAAAGAAAAAGCCAACAAGAGGCATTAAAAACGAGCCTTATATCTTTTCATTAAAAGAGCGTTGGAAACAACACTCACTGAGGAGAAAGCCATCGCCGCCGCCGCAACTGCAGGATTAAGAAGCCAGCCTATTAAAGGAAAAAGAATTCCTGCGGCAATGGGAATACCAACACTGTTATAAAAGAAGGCCCAGAAAAGATTTTGTTTGATTTTTTTCAAAGTATATTGGCTCAAATCGATTGCTTTAATCACATCCCGCAAGTCATCTTTAATCAAAATTATTTCTCCTGTTTCTAAAGCAATGTCAGTGCCTGATCCCAGAGCAATTCCCAAATCAGCTTGAGCTAAGGCTGGTGCATCGTTAATGCCATCACCCACCATAGCGACAACCTTGTCATGTTTTTGCAATTTTTTTATTTCCTCTGACTTCTCTTGAGGCAAAACCTCAGCCAAAACTTCATCAATACCAACTTGCTTAGCTATGGCTCTGGCTACTCGTTGGTTGTCACCAGTAATAATCGCTGTCTTCTTACCCATTTGGTGAAGTATAACAACTGCTTCTTTTGAATAGTCTTTTAAAGTATCAGCCACGGCAATAATGCCCACTAACTTCTTGCCAATAGCTAAAAGCATGACCGTCTTGCCTTGATTTTCTAATTTTTCAATCATCCTTTTAGTGCCTGTATTTATATTTATTTTGTTTTCTGTTATTAATTTTCGGGTGCCAATCAAAACCAGATTATCTTTGAGTTTTGCCTGAATTCCCTTTCCAGGAATGGCTTTAAAATTTTTAACTGGAAATGGTTTTAATTTTTTCTCCCTAGCTTTATCAATGATTGCCTGCGCCAAAGGATGTTCGGAATTTTTTTCTAAAGAAGCAGCTATTTGTAAGACATTTAACTTTGGGGTGGTAATTTTTAAAACATCAGTGACCACTGGCTTTCCTTTGGTCAAAGTGCCGGTTTTGTCAAAAACAACCATATTTACTTTCTGCACCATCTCTAAGGCACTGCTGTTTTTAATCAGGATGCCGTTTTGGGCCGCTAGTCCTGTTCCCATCATCACCGCTGTAGGCGTAGCCAAACCTAAAGCACAAGGGCAAGCAATTATCAGAACAGAAACAAAAACCGTTAAGGCAAAGGTAAATGACTGCCCAATAAACAGCCAAATTATTAAAGCCAAAATAGCTATTCCGATGACCGAGGGCACAAAATAATAAGCAACTTTATCAGCTAGAAGTTGAATGGGTGCCTTTGAGCCCATTGCCTCCTCAACTATCTTAATAATCTGAGCCAGAGTTGTTTCTTCACCAACTCGAGTCGCCTGAAAAACTAACCTACCAGTTTGGTTAATTGTCCCGCCAATAACTTCATCGTTTTTCTTTTTCTCAACCGGAATACTTTCACCAGTAATCATACTTTCATCTATGCTTGAATAGCCATCAGTTACTTCGCCATCAACAGGAATTTTTTCTCCAGGCTTAACTAAAACTATATCGCCAACTTTTACCTGACTAACACGAATTTCAATTTCTTTACCGCCTCGAATAACAATTGCTTTTTTGGGTTGAAGTCCAATTAATTTTTTAATTGCTTCACTTGTTTTCCCTTTTGTTGTTGCTTCAAGGTATTTACCAAGAGTAATAAAAATAAGAATAAAAACAGCGCTTTCATAATACAAATGAGGAAGTCCTTTTTGAGAATTGAGCCAAAAAGCAAGAGAAACAACAAGGCTATAAAAGTAAGCTACTGCCGTTCCCATGAAGATTAAAGAATCCATATTGGGTTTCAGTCGGACTAAATTCTTGAACCCTGACTGCCAAAGCTCAAAAGACACAAGAATAACAACAGTCGCTAAAATAAATTGGATAAAAACCTGATAGAACGGTGAAAGCTTGGGTATTGGCAAACCCAGCATTTGCCCCATAACTAAATAAATCAAAGGCAAGCCAAAAATAACGGAAACAATTAGTCGTTTTTTTAACCGTTCTATTTCTTGGCTTTCTGCTTTTTGATGATTGTCCGCTTCAACAACTTCGTAACCTGCTTGCCGAATAACTTTTTTAATTTGCTTGAGATTAATTTTTTGAGGATTAAATTCCAAGCTAGCCTTTTCAGAAGCAAAATTCACATTAGCCCCCAAAATACCTTTCTCTTTCTTAAGTGCCTTCTCAATTGTTAAGGCACACGCCACGCAATGCATTCCTTTGATAGGAAGAGTTATTTTTTCCATTTTTTACCTCACATAAGGACAATTCGGGTTGCCACACCCGCCGCCACAACTACCCGTACATCCCCTAGCCCCTCCACAGCCTCTTACCCCGGATGGTATTCCTTCCTCACCAACGATTCCAGTCGTAGCGCCAGATTGATCAACGACCCTAATTATCCCTGAAATCATTCCCATCCAACAGCTAAACTTATATTTTCCTGGTTTTTGAGGAGTAAACTCTTTAACCGCCAGCTCTTGATTAAGATCAATCTGGCCATCAAATAAACCCCGGGAAACAATGGCATTAGTACAGCCACTCACTCCTTTGTTTCTAATTTCCCATCTCACTGGAATACCAACCCTGATCTTAAACTCATTTGGCTCATAACCATATGCCAGAGCATTCATTTTTATCACTTGCTTTCCCTTAACCAATGGCGCTAGGCCGTCCTCAGAAGAAAGATGACTGGGGGTGAAAAAATCAAGCTCAACATCGTCTAAGCTAGGTAGACCCAAAACATTCAATTGAGAATTAAAATTGTAAATCCCAAAAAACAAAACCAAGACTCCGGCAATTCTAAGAAACTTCTCCGATAAATGTGGTCTAGCCGTAAGTTTAAGAGAAGAAAAGCCAATAACGGCTAGTGTAGGCAAAGTTCCCAAGGCAAAAAAGAGCATAATCAGCAAACCCTGTAAGCTGCTACCTGAAGCTAAAGCCAATCCCTGAGCTGTAAGAGTAAAGCCACAAGGCAAGAAAAAAGTTAAAGTGCCAAGTAAAAAGGGCATATAGCGACCCTTAAAATTAGTTTCGTCGGCAACAAAACGAGTTATAAATTTAGGCATAGTGGGCTGAAGCTTTTGAAAGCGTTGAATCCCCAACATTTGCAAGGCCAACAAAACCATTACCGCTGAAATCAAAATGGCTAGTAATGAAGTGGCTGCTAAAGAAATCTGCAAAAATGCCCCCAATGTTCCCAACAATAACCCAAAAAGAGTAAAAGAAATAAGTCTGCCAAAATTAAATAAGAGATGGGGTTGAAACCTCTGCCAGTCAGAGCTTTCATCATCATAAATCTCTGCCCATTGCTTTGACATTGATAAAACAATGCCCCCTACTAGCGCCGCACAACTGGAAATTCCAGCAACTAAACCAAACAAAAAGAAAGCCAGCAGCGGAGAAAAGGAATTAACGACCACCCTCGTAGCAATTCCTGAACGACTTAAGAAGATAAATCCAATAATAAAAAGAATAGCAATACCGAAAATTTGGGCAGACTGATAAAACTTGGGCTTGTTGATTAAGAGATGTCTTTCTTTATCAAAGGAAAACAGGGGCGATTCTTTTTTATCTAGGTTGGGCTTTTCTGAAAAAACATAATCACTTTTCTGAAATCGTTTATTCAGTTCTTCCAGAGAAGGCTTTTTGCCTTCACAGTAAACAACTACTCGTCCTTTAGAAGTGGAGGCTTCAACCGACTCTATTCCTTTTTCCTTTAACAGTTCTTTTTCTATTAACAACTCACAAGAAGGGCAATGCATGCCCTTAACATAGTATGTATGTTCCCTAATGTTCTCCTCTTCTTTCTTAGTCATGGAAAGGATTTAAAAAAGGTCGGCTGTTTTCTCAATATCAGCTACATTTATTGCCAGTCGACCATTAATAATTTCAGCATCTTTATCTATAGGACGAGGATTGCAACCACCTTTTTGCAAAGCAATTTGGTCTTTAGAATACATCACTCGACAATTTTCGCAGCGAATTTGGTTTCCAATTTGCTTAAAGCCCTTTAAAGAGTCAAAACAAACCTCACAAGCATTAGCCGCTACTCGATAGGTATCATCTGAAGCCTTAACAATAAAAAAATAAATGGTTTTCTTTTTTTTATCTGAATAGTAATTGAAGGCGTGGAGATTACCATCGCTGGCTTGTGATTCCCTGATATAAACTTTCTCCCCTTCAGCCTGAACCGTCTCCCCTTTCTCACCAAGAAAATCACTGCCTGTTCCTTTGAGAACAGCAACTTGTTCTTTGCCAGGATTAACTGATTCTTTATTACCAGGATTAAAAAAAAGAATAGCCATTATTAAACCGATAGCAGCCAAAACAAGAACAGCAATAAAAATCAATTTTAGGTCAATTTTTAATTGATTCTCTTTCATCTTTAACTTTTTTCCTGAAAGACCTCAACTATTTCCTCAAAAACCTTTTTTCTTTCTTTTCCGCTTTTTCCTCTCGCTGCTCTCGTAACACAGGTGTCCAAATGGTTTTTTAAAATCACTTCGTTCACTTTTTTTAGAGCAGAGATAACCGCTTGGTTTTGGCGGATAATATCAATACAATATTTATCTTCTTTAATCATCTTCAAATTACCCCTAAGATGGCCAATGAGATAATTCATCCTATTGGTAACCTTTTTGTCAGCCATAGGGAAGAATATAACCCCCCCATGGGGGGTTGTCAAGAATCAAATTAAAAAAAGACTCAAACCAATAAAAACAAGAAGCATGAGAAAAACAAAAAATTTTTGCTGATTTAAAGTAATGTCGGTTTTTACCTGCCAAAAAAGCCAGCGCTGAAGTTGTTCATCTCTGCCGCGTAAGAGTAAATCAAGCTCATCCTTTAAAAGATGAAGCGCCATTGCCATTACCAAACCTGACCCAAATAAGCTGCCTGTTGAGGTTAAAACAAAAAAACATAAAACATAAAAAACCAATTGGAACAAGGCATTATGGAAGGGCAATTTAGTTCTTTCGTCTTGAGTATCTGCAATTAAAATAAGCGCATCTTTAAAGCGACGCTGGTCTATTAGGTGCCTAATCCTCATACTCGTTAATTCGTGGGGATAAATCACTAGGGCATAAAGAAAATGGTCAATATCAATCAATAAAGTTCCCATTACTCCCCCCAGCCAAAGCAAAATCAAATTCCAATGCCATTCCCAGCGAACTAAAGTGATTATCCCTAACCAAACAAAAGTTACTAAAAAATGGCTTCTTATTTCTTTTTTGAGCATAGCTTTTTCAAAGTTTGGGCATTCTCAACCGCATATCC
>CAYFXA010000009.1:0-18914 GCA_964347135.1 uncultured Gammaproteobacteria bacterium
CTTACTTTCTTTTAGAAAACCGCTTTGTTTTTGCTGGTTTTCTTATTGGCCTTTCTCTAACCATGAAACCGATTTATTTCTTGGCTTTGCCAATTTTTGGATTTATTCTTTGGCAAAGAAAAGGAAAAAAAGGAAACTGGTGGCAGCAATATAAGGCCTTGAGAAATTATACGGCGGCGACTTTAGCAGGAGTTTTCTTAGTGAGTTTGCCTTTTTCTTTAACTGACCCTCTTGGAATGTTGATAAAAAGATATTATCTTGCTGTTTCTGTTTATCCTTACACCTCGGTTAACTCTTTTAATTTTTGGGCGATTAACAATCGTTGGTGGCAGTCCGATTTGTCTAGGTTTTGGGGATTGACTTACCAACATTGGGGATTGCTAATCGTTGGCATTACATTGGGTTTGGGCTTACTGCTTCTTTGGCAAAAAAAGAAAAAAGAAAACATTTGGCTGATTTTAACAACCATTTTTTTGGTAATGTTTAGTTTTTCTACCCGAACCCATGAGAGGCACATTTTTACCGTTTTTCCTTTTTTAACAATCTTGGCAGGGTTAAATGCTTTTTATTGGTTGCCTTTGTTAATTCTTTCCTTTATTTCGACTGCCAATCTTTATTTTGCTTTGATTTGGCTTATAGAAAGAGGGAGGTTTGTTTTTGATTGGACTTTAATTAATCTTTTTTCCTTAACAATAACTCTAACCGGTTTGGCTTTTATGGTTTTGATTCTCAAGAAAATAAAAATTAATTGGCGAAAAGTCAAGCAACTGGTGATGAAAAACAAAATAATAATTTTATTGTTGATTTTTTCTTTTTTGGTTAGATTATGGCAGTTAGGATGGCCAACCAGATTTCATTTTGATGAGGTTTATCATGCTTTCACGGCAACGGAAATGGCAAAGGGGAATGTAAAGGCCTGGGAATGGTGGAACCAGCCCCCAGCGGGAGTGGCTTATGAATGGACCCACCCACCAATGGCAAAACTTTTTATGGTTGTTGGGATTTTTCTTTTTGGCGAAACCGCTTTTGCCTGGCGTTTCTTTGGCGCCTTATTAGGAGGAGGTTGTGTTTTCTTAATTTATTTGCTTGGAAAGAAATTATTTAACCAAAGAGTTGCTTTTTTGGCTTCTTTTCTTTTTGCTTTTGACGGTTTACCCCTGGTCATGAGTCGAATCGGCATGAATGACATTTATTTTCTGTTTTTTACTCTCTTAACCCTTTGGTTCTTTTTAGAAGAAGAATATGTTTTTTCAGGCTTAGCTTTTGGCTTTTCTTTAGCCTCTAAATGGACAGCTCTTTATTTATTACCAATTTTGGGATTGTGGCGTTTATTGAATTTATTAAAACAAAAAAAAGGAAAAAAACTTGCTTTTTTAAAACAGAGTCTTTTATTGTTTACTCTTTGTTTCCTGCTTTTACCTCTTGCTATTTATTTCTTTTCTTATCTTCCTTTTTTTCTTACCAATCACTCCTTAGACCAATGGTGGGAGCTTCAACACCAAATGTGGTGGTACCACACTCGTTTAAAAGCCACTCATACTTATCAATCTTCAGCCTTATCCTGGCCCCTTCTTATTCGTCCAGTCTGGTTTTTTGTTGATTATCAACCAGATTCAATTGCCAATATTTATGCCATGGGTAACCCTTTTGTTTGGTGGGGCGGCTTAATAAGTTTGCCCTTGGTTATTTGGCAGACACTTAAAAAGCGCCACTGGCAATTAGGGTTTGCTATTTTTGCTTATGCTGTTTTTTTTCTGCCCTGGGTATTTTCTCCAAGAATAATGTTTGTTTATCATTATTTACCAGCTGTTGCCATTCTATGTTTGTTACTAGGATGGAGTTTGAATTGGTTATGGAAAAGAAAGAAACTTTATCCCTTAGTGATTTTATATTTGTTTTTGGTTTTAATTCTTTTTTTCTTTTTCTATCCCCATTGGGTTGGATTCCACGTTCCCAAGTGGCTAAACAATTTGTATTACTGGTTTCCTTCTTGGAGGTAGCTTAAAGCAGCAGGCCGATAAGAATAAGGATAATTCCTCCCAAAGTGGCAAAGATAGTAGGTGAGATGATGCCCGCTTCAGGCAATTCAACTTCAGGAGCTGGGCTAACCGCTGCTCTTGGTGTGGGGCTTTCTTCTGGAGTGGGTGTCGGTGGAGGCGACTCTTTAGGGCAAGTACAATCTTCTTCTTCAGGGCAGTCCTCGTTAACACACAAATCAGTGCCGTCAATATCCTCACAAACTAAATCTCCTGGACAATCAGCATCGGAAGTACATTCTTCATAACAATCAGGTGGCACAGAACAAACGCAGTCATCCTCTTTAGGACAGTCAGGATTAACGCACAAATCAGTGCCGTTAATGTTTTGACAAAGTAGGTCTTCAGGACAATCGGCATCGGAATCGCACTCGTCATAGCACTCAGGTGGAACTGGGCAGGCGCAGTCATCCTCTTCGGGACATTCTTCGTTCACACAAAGGTCAATGCCATCAACATCCTGACAAACCAAGTCATCGGGACAATCGGTATCGGTTTCGCATTCATCGTAGCATTCAATAACCGGAGGACAAATACAATCCTCTTCTTCGGGGCAATCTTCTTCCACGCAGAGGTTAACGCCAGCAACATCCTGACAAACCAAACCCGCAGGACAGTCGATATCAGTTTCGCACTCTTCGTAACATCCAGGCGGAGGTGAGGCAGAAACATCAAAGGCTAGGGTACACTGGTCCGTTGGCTCTCTATCTAAAAAAAGCGCTTCGGGTCTTGAGGTCGGAGCAGTGGGAGCAATTGGCTGCCGACCAATTTGACCCAGTCTTATAGCTGTTACCACAGCAATTGTTCCCAAAACAATGGTAACAAGAGCAATTAGAAGCAAATACCAGTTTTTCTTAAATCTGTTCATTTTTAATACCAACCTAATCCTGGGTTGTAAACCATTGATTCAATTGTGTATGAACCCGTGTCAGGAATAACATACTCAATGTAGAACATATTTTGGTGCCTGTCCGTGGTTTCTATCCAATCACCGCCATTAATCCTAAATCGGGCCTTGGTTATTCCTTGGGCGTGGGTGGTTGAACCAAAAGTGGCAAAGTAAATAGTCTGACCAACTTTTATGGTTGAAAGATCAGTGATTTCATTCCAATTTTCATCAAAAACCTTACAGTATTCACACTGAGCTTCACAAATACAATTGCTTTCTTGAGGACAGTCAGCGTTAACACAGATACTGTTTTGACATACCAAATCCCCGGTACAAGCAGCGTCATTAGCACATGCATCATAACATCCAGGTGGGGGTGGACACTCGCAGTCTGTTTCTTCAGGACAGGCTGGATTCCGACAAACACCTTGATAGACGGTTAAGCCTGCTTTACAGCCATACGCTCCTGGAGGTTCGTTACAGTCGCTTTTCTCACCATTGCCGTTGCCATCCTCGCAACCAGTGTCTTTACAGCAGCCAGTGTAGCCATCAGCTTCAAGCTGACCACATTTTCCGGGAGGGATACATATTTGCCAATTGTTAGAAGGAATGGTAATTCTTTCAGTTGAAGGAGAACCTGGTCCGTAAGGGCAGGAAACATTTTGATTGGAGTAATATTTTAGAAAAGTGACCTGTGTATCTTGCATGTTTTTAAAGACAATACAATGACCGTCACAGTAAACATCAGCCGTGTTTCCGCGAGTACAGGCATCAACTCCTGGAGTCCATTGTTCATTGCCGTCCTGATCCCAACAGCAATAATTGTACTCGCTGTCATGGCAAAAATAGCCACCAGCACATTCAGTAGGCCCAGGCAGGCTGGGGTCTCTATCGGCTGTTTTTCCTGGGGGGCAGAGACCAGTTACCTGACAAGCAGGGTCGTCAGCACAATCAGGGTCTTCGCAGTCAGTCTTTCCATCACCATCTTCATCAACGCCACCAGTACAGATTTCTGCGGGAGTTTCTCGAACACAGGCGCCATCTCTTTCAACGTAACCACTAGCACAAACACACGTTCTATTACTACACACCTCATTTGCTCCTGAACAGTCAGCAGTTGTAGTACATGTTTGGCCAGGATAGGCCTCTTTTCTTATTTCCTGCCTTTGTTTAACCAGATAAACAGCGGCTGGAAGAGTGGCAACAAGAAGAATAACTCCTAAAGTGGCTAGTAAAATTTTGGTTCTGTTAGAACTGCCTGGTGGAGCAATGCCTAATTCAGAAAGCTCTTTTTTAATTTTTTCTTGCTTTGGGGTAACGATTTTTTCTTCATCTTTTAATCCAGAAGCTGAAGTGAAAAATTGTTTTTTGGGTTGGGTGGCTGGTTGATCTACTGGAGGTTTATCACCTACAGGTGTACCTGAAGCTGATTTTTGTTTGGGTGGTTGATTTTGGGACAGGTCAACCATCTAAAATAGTTTTTTCTTTAGCAAACTATTGCTAAATAATCCAAAAGTAATCAAAACTAGTCCCATTATGAAGACTAAAAAAGTGGGTGTCAAGTAGCCAGAATCGGGTACGCCTCCATCGGTTGAGGGCATGGAGACGCGTCCGTTAGGACTAGGTGAAGGGCTGGGTGAAGGTGAGGGTGTTGGCGTAGGAGAAGCTGTTCCTGATGGCGTTGCTGTTAAAGAAGGCAGGTCATCTTCTCCTGCGGCCAAAACAACAAAAGTGTGGGAAAGAGTTTGTTCTTCACCTTCTTCATCTTCAAAAGTAATGGTGATCGTGTGCTCGCCTGGTTCTAAATTGGCTGGAGGAGTCCAATGCCAATTACCATCTTCATCAACAAGAATTGTGTCCGTATAAGTTTCGGGTGATTTTATGGTTATTTCAAGAGTTTTACCAGGCGGCCCTTTTCCTTGAATTTCTGGCTTTTGAGTACCAATTTCTTCTTCTTCAGTGGGATTAGTGATGGTTATTTCATACGAAGAAGGAGAAGCGGGTGGAGACGACTCCATTTCTTCAAAAGTAAATCTAGAGGAGCCGGCTACTTTTTCTTCATCTTCAGTAAGAGACGGTCTTGTGGTTCTGAAATCATGACTTTCGCCCAAGGTGATATTTGGAACTGGGCTATCGTTTTTAGTGGTAACAACGGCGGTGGCGGTTCCCTGACTTCCTGCTTGAACTAATATTTCCTCAATTGTTGCCTGTTTGTCATATTGGGCATAGCCGCTCAAGTCTTCTGAACGGGCAAGATTAAGAGGAATGACCCAATTACCCGAAGATTTGACCAGGGCTGATTGGGGTGTTGCTCCAGGTAAAGAGAGATAAACGATTGCTCCTTCGGCCGGCGAACCAGCCTGATTATTAACCACGCCGTAGGCAACATCACTTTGAGGTGGGGGCGTGGTTAATGTTAGAGCGGTGGTAGCTTGATAGCTCTGGCCATTATTGTCGTACGAAGCTCCACCGGAACCAATTTGAAATTGGTAGGTTGTTGATGGATTTAAGTTTTGAAGGGTAACGTGATGAGTAATGAAATTTCCTGTTTGACCAGTCATTTCATCTCGGTCATCTCTGGCAACTTGATCAGGTCTGGTTGTTCCGTATCTAACAAAGCCAGAAGTAGCTTCATCAGTAACCCAGGAAACAGAGAAACCATTATCAGTGATATTGGTGAATTTGACTTGTTTTGGTGTTGTTTCCGGAGCAGCTCGGGTGAACCAGTGGGTACCCCTATTAATAAGGAAAACAGAAGCGGCAATGCCAATAATAAGAATTAGTAAGCCGATAATGGTTGGTATTCTTCGAATTTTCATTCTTGTCTCAGACTACCACTTTAATCGGGCATTTGGCTAGGGGTAGCTTCTTTCTCCTCTATTTCTTCTTCTTCAAACTCTGCCTCTTCTTCAATTTCAAATTCAATAATAGGTTCGGTAACAATATCGAGTTCTTCTTCTGGAATTTGATATTTTCCCTCAATGTCCTCAATCGTGGTCTCGTCAATATTTGGATTCAAAGGCGTAATAAGCTCTTTAATTATCCTAGGAACAGTTGTCTGGGTGTAAGCGCGATAAACTTCATAACCAACCCAAACAATAACGGTTGTTAAAGTCATTATTGAGAGAAAAAGAATATTTTTGCCAAATTTGTATTTGTTCATTAGTCTTTTAATAAGTAATGAGCCCTGGCACTGACGGTCAAGACCAACACTTGGGTTTCCTCCTCTATTCTTGAGGTAAAACCAAAGCTTTCCACTGAAATAATTCTTCTAAGAGTATCTAGTGAATTGAGGAAATTCTTAAGATTTTCATAGCTACCAACGACAGTCATACTAAATCCAGCTGCCTCACCTTTTTCTGTTTCTATTTCTCCTTGGAGGTTGGTTTTATCAAATCTGATTGATTCAACAAGGACTGAAGAAAGTCGAGCCAAAGACTCAACCTGTTTAATTAAAATGGGTAAATCCGGGTCAAAAGGGAGAGATTCTTCAATCAGCCAAAGGTCGTTTCTAATTCGAGAGTAATTTGCTTGAGCCTTTTCAAGATTATCAATTTTCCGATCCATTTCAGCAACAACTTCTTTTCTATCTTTGATTTCCTTTAACAGACCACCAATTGTTACTAAAGTTGGTCGAATAGCAAAAAACCCAAAGAAAGCCACGGTCAAGATAGAAAGAACAATGCCCGAATAGACCTTAGTTTTTTTCTTTTTATAAAGTTCGCCAACGTTGGCAACATACTGGCGATAGCGATGATAACGATCTGTTGGACCTGCTGGCATTTTAGTGTTCTACCTGACTTTCTAAAGTAAAAGTAATACCAATCCCTTCTCCTGTTCCAATGGAAAGGCTGCTGATGTCTAAATTACTAAAACTACCTGACCTTTTCATATTGTTAATAAAAGTGGCTAAGCCAGCTTCGGATAGAGCATTGGCAGTAAAGCTTGCCTTGTCACCGGTAACCGCCAAGTCAGAAAAATAGACATCAATTGGAGTCAGGGCGGAAATTTCTTCCATGAGTTGTTTAGTTTGGAGTTGCTCTTCTCTTAAAGTTTTAATCGTGGCGAGTTGTTCTTGAAGAAAGCGAAAGTCGGATTCAAAAACAGCATAAGATTGGATTATTTCCTGTTTGTTTTCAATTTGCTTATAGAGGTTGGTTAAATCACGATCCAGTTTAAATCGCGAGAGAAAAGCAAGAATAACAATCAGTTCAGTAAAGATAACAATATAGCGACCAACCGTTAGCAACCACTTAATAAATTTACCAAAGGAAGTTTTTTCCCATTCCTCTTGGGGCAAAAATTCAATTTTACTTTTTGGGGCAGCTGCCATAGAAATAACAACAATAGCTATATGTTATCCACCATACGCTAATCTGTTAATTTCAGTATATGGATTAAGAAGGAGTTTGTAAAGTGACTAACTTTTTTTAGATGTTTTCTTTTTCTTTTTTTGAAGCAGTTTGGCTAATTGCGATTTCAATCTCGAGGCTTTATTCTTGTGAATAACTCCTTTTTTAGTGGCTCGGTCCAATGCCTGACTAGCTTTTTGAAGAGCTTTTTTGGTTGGTTTTTTGCGCATGGCTTTGACCGTTACCTTCACTCGCTGGCGGATTTTTTGATTAATAAGATAGTGCCGTTTATCCCGACGCACTTTTTTCTTAGCTGATTTTGTTACTGGCATTTTGTTTAAAAAGACCCTCTTGTCCACGAGAATTATAGCGCAGTATAATATGGAAGACAATGATGAGAAACTTTTGGCGTAACGGTAGACTGATTTTTTCACGCAAACAAGCGAATATTCTTTCGGCGGCAACCGTGATTATGGCAGCCGTTGCCATGTCTCGGCTTTTAGGTTTGCTTCGGGATCGCTTGCTAGCTGGCACTTTTTTCGGTGGTCGAGAGTGGCAACTGGATGTTTATTTCGCTGCCTTTCGTATTCCCGATATGATTTTCCAACTTTTGGTTCTTGGCGCTCTTTCAGCTGCTTTTATTCCTGTTTTTAGCCGCTACTTAGAAAAAAAAGAAGATGAGGCTTATTACCTTTCTTCTTCAATAATTAATTTTTTGTTAATCTTTTTTGTTTTACTTTCAATCTTGGTCTTTGTTTTTGCTGAACCCTTAGTGAGATTGATTGCTCCTGCTTTTAACCCGGTTGAGACGAGTTTGATGGTTAGCTTAACCAGAATTATGCTTCTGGCTCAATTATTTTTTTGCTTGTCTAATTTTTTAACTGGTGTGATTCAGTCCCACCAGCGTTTTCTGGTACCTGCTCTGTCACCCATTGCTTATAATTTGGGAATAATTTTTGGGATTGTTGCCCTTAGTCCTTGGTTAGGCATTTATGGACCAACTATTGGTGTTGTTTTCGGAGCCTTTCTCCATTTAATTATTCAGTTGCCCCTTGCTTTAAAATTAGGGCTTCGCTACTCTTTTGTTCTTGACTGGCGCCATCCTGGAGTAAAACAGGTGGCTCGATTAATGTTGCCGCGGACTCTGGCACTAGCGGTTTATCAGATTGAATTAACCGTAGCCGTTTTCTTAGCTACTTCGCTTGTGGCCGGTTCTTTGTCAATCTTTTATTTTGCCCAACACCTAATGAATTTACCCATTGGCCTTTTTGGTATAACCATTGGTCAAGCGGCTTTGCCAACCCTTTCCCGGGAATCAGGTGAAAAGAGTTTTGATAAATTTAAAAAAACTTTCTTATCTTCTTTTAACCAAATCCTTTATCTTGCCTTACCTGCTAGCGCCATTCTTCTTGTTTTGCGTATTCCTGCGGTCCGGATTGTTTTTGGCGCTGCCTCTTTTCCTTGGAAAGCAACTTTGTTAACCGGTCGCGTTTTGGCAATTTTTTCAATTTCCATTTTTGCTCAGGCAGTGATTCAATTATTGGTTAGAGGTTTTTATGCCCTTCACGACACCAAGACTCCTTTTTGGATTGGGGCTTTGGCGGTTTTGGCTAATGTTTCCATGAGTTTTTTCTTTATCTTCAGACTCAATTTAGGCATTCTTGGCTTGGCTTGGGCAACAACCATCGCCAGTTTTTTTCAAACGGGTTTGCTGTTAATTTTCCTTAATCGTGCCATTGGCGGTTTCGATAAAAGAGAGTTTTTTATTCCCTTAATTAAAATGGGAATAGCCACTTTTTTAACAGCGGTTGCCTTATGGGTGCCAATGCGTTTTCTAGATGAATTTATTTTAGATACTACCCGGACGATTAACTTGATTCTTTTAACAATGGCTGCCACTGCTTCAGGAATGGTAGTTTATCTTGCTCTTTCCTATTTCTTGAAAATAGCGGAGTTAAAGTCTTTTATTAGTTTGGCAAAACGACTTGGTCGTTGGCGAAAGGTTTTGGAAGAGTCCGAAGAGATTATTACCACTCCTGGCCCACAATCAACTTCTAAAGAAGCATGAGTGTTGATATAGATTCTAAGATTAGGGCCATTAAAGAAGAAATTCGCCGAACTCCTTATCACAAAGGCACCGAACATTATATTGGTCACCTCAAAGCTAAGTTAGCCAAATTAAAACAGCGCCAAGCGCAAACAAAGCCCAAAGGGAAAGGCAAAGGTTTTGCTTTAAAAAAATCTGGTGATGCCACTGTTGTTTTGGTTGGCCCGCCATCAGTGGGCAAGTCAAGCCTACTAAATAAACTCACCGGCGCCCATGCTCGGGTTGAAGAATGGCCTTTTACCACGCTTGAGGTTATTCCTGGGATGCTGCAATACAAAGGCGCCAATATCCAGATTTTGGATTTACCCGGTCTTATTGGTGGTGCTGCTATGGGCAAAGGCAGGGGAAAAGAAGTATTTTCCGTTGTTCGAATCGCTGACCTTTTAGTTTTAATGGTTGATGTTAAAACCGAATCAAAACTATCTTCTCTGTTAAAAGAATTGGAGAAACTCGAGATTGAATTACCAATAATCGTTCTCATAAACAAAATTGATTTGTTAACAAAATCCCTTAAATCTAGAGCAAAAGAGAAGATTTATATTAGCGTTCAAAAGGAAATTGGTCTTGATAAATTGAAAGAAGCGATTTGGTTAAAATTAGAGTTAATCAGAATTTATCTTAAACCAAAAGGGGAGAAACCAGATTTAAAAGAGCCTTTGATTTTGAGAAAAGGGGCTAAAGTTTCAGCCGTGGCTGAAAAAACTTTTCCCAAACAAAAGGATTTTAAGCAAATTCTACTTTGGGGACCAAGTGCCCGTTTTCCAGGACAGCAAGTGAGTTTGAACCATCAATTAAAAGATAAAGATGTTTTGTCTTTTGTTTAGATACCTCTTGACAAAAATTAGCAGTCATGTTATAAAAGTGCTAACATGGCAGAGTTAACTGAACGCCAAATCAAAATTTTAAAATCGGTTATTGAAGAATACATGGAGTCAGCTGAGCCGGTTGGTTCAGAAACGCTTGAGAAAAAATATGAACTTGGTGTTTCTCCGGCAACGATCAGAAATGAAATGGTTGCTCTGACTGAGATGAAATATCTTCGTCAACCTCACACCTCTGCTGGTCGAGTTCCTTCTAAAGAAGCTTTCAAATTTTATGTCGATCAATTAATGGAAGAGAAAAAACTTTCAGTGGCAGATGAAGTTGCTGCCAAAGAAAAAGTTTGGGATGCTCGTTTTGATTTTGATAAATTAATGCACCAGGCAACTAAAGCCCTTGCAGAAAGGTCTCGGGCTTTGGCAGTCGCGGCCACTAAAAAAGGTGATGTTTACCATTCCGGCTATGCCAATATTTTGGAGATGCCCGAGTTTTATGATATTGATGTTACCCGGGCGGTTCTTTCCATGCTTGATGAAACCAATCGTTTGTTAGATTTGTTTGCTCGTTCTTTTGGTGAGGAACCGATTCACCTTTTACTTGGTGATGAGTTGGGCTATGAATTTCTTGAACCTTGTGGAATGGTTTTTGTTCAATTTGATGCTGGACCAGAAAAAAGTGGTTCTCTGGGAGTGATTGGACCAGCAAGACTTAATTATCCTCGAGTTATTCCCATAGTTCGTTATTTCGGAAATTTACTAGAGGAGATTCTCAAAGAGGTTTAGGATGACGAGAAAAAAGACAAAGAAAACCGAGTTAAAACTCGAGGACCTTGAAAATCGCTTGAAACGGACATTAGCAGATTATGCTAATCTAGAAAAAAGAATTGCCCGAGAAAAAAAGGAGTTTGTTAAATTAGCCACTGCCCAGCTTTTGGACAAACTTCTTTCTGTTTTAGATGACTTAGAATTGTGTGAAAGGCATTTGCAAGATAAGGGCGTTTCCATGGTCTGCAGCCGTTTTCAAGAGGTCTTAGAGAGCGAGGGAGTTGAAGAGATAAAAGCTTTGGGCAAAAAATTTGATCCGGGAACAATGGACGCGGTCGAAATTATTCCGGGTCCGAAAAACAAAGTCGTTGAAATCGTTTTAAAAGGTTATTTATTAAATGATAAAGTTTTGAGACCAGCCAAAGTTAAAGTTGGTCAAGGAAAAAAGTAACATGTCAAAAATTATTGGCATTGATTTAGGTACAACTAACTCCGCGGTTGCGGTGATGGAAGCTGGTAAAGCCAAAATAATTCCTTCGGCTGAAGGCAAGAACATTATTCCTTCAGTGGTTGAGCCAAATAAGAATCTGGTTGGTGAAGTAGCTAAGCGCCAGATGATTTTAAATCCTGATAACACCGCCTATTCAGTTAAGCGATTAATGGGTCGGCGTTTTACTGATAAGGAAGTTAAGAAAACCCAGAAAATGGTGCCTTATGAAGTTAAAGCTGGTAAAGACGGCATGGCGGTGATTCACATCGCTGGTCGAGATTATACTCCTCAGGAACTTTCAGCCAAAATCTTAGGAAAATGTAAAGCTGATGCCGAAGCTTATCTTGGTGAGACGGTTGACAGAGCCGTGATTACGGTTCCGGCTTACTTTGATGATGCCCAAAGACAAGCAACCAAACAAGCCGGGGAAATTGCTGGTTTTAAAGTAGAAAGAATTATTAATGAACCCACGGCGGCTTCTTTGGCTTATGGTTTGGAAAAGAAAAAAGGGGAGACGATTGCGGTTTATGACTTGGGTGGGGGTACTTTTGATATTTCGATTCTTGAGATCGGCGAAGGCGTTTTTGAAGTTAAAGCCACTAATGGGGATACTCATTTGGGTGGGGATGATTTTGACCAAAGAATTCTTGATTATTTAGCGGATGAATTTAAAAAAGAGCATGGGATTGATTTAAGAGAAGACAAACAGGCTCTCCAAAGATTAAGAGATGCGGCTGAAAAAGCCAAAGTTGAATTGTCTTCTTCTCAAGAAACGGAAATCAACCAGCCTTTTATTACCCAAGGCAAAGACGGTCAGCCCTTGCATCTAACGATGAAGCTGACACGGGCCAAATTGGAACAACTTGTTGATGATTTGATTGAGAAAACCATGGGTCCAGTGAAAGCTTGTTTAAAAGATGCCAAGATTAAACCTTCTGATGTTGATGAAGTCATTTTGGTTGGGGGAATGACCCGAATGCCCAAGGTTTATGAAACGGTTAAAAAATATTTTGGTAAGGAGCCAAACAAATCGGTTAATCCTGATGAAGTCGTGGCGGTTGGCGCTGCCATTCAAGCAGGTGTTCTTGGTGGAGAAGTCAAAGATATTCTTCTTTTGGATGTGACCCCTCTAACCCTGGGAATTGAGACTTTGGGAGCAGTGAGAACACCCTTGATTGAAAGGAATACAACCGTTCCCACTTCTAAATCCCAAATTTTCTCAACCGCGGCTGATAATCAAACCCAAGTTGAAGTTAATGTTCTTCAAGGGGAAAGACCAATGGCCATGGATAACAAATCATTGGGAAGATTTATTCTTGCCGGAATTCCGCCTGCCCCAAGAGGCGTACCCCAAATTGAGGTTATTTTTGATATCGATGCCAACGGCATTCTCAATGTAAAGGCGGTTGATAAAGCGACTAACAAAGAACAATCAATTACCATTAAAGGTGCGGTTGGTCTTTCTGATGATGAAGTCAAACAAGCCCAGGCCGAAGCCGAAAAACACGCTGCCGAAGACCAAAAGAAAAAGGAAATGGTTGAAGCCAGAAACCAAGCCGATAACTTAGTTTTCACTGCGGAAAAAACCCTCAAAGACGCGGGCGATAAAGTTAAGGAAGCAGATAAAGAAAAAGTAGAAGCAGAGGTTAAAGTCGTCAAAGATCTCCTGGCCAAGGAAGACGCCACCAAAGAGCAATTCGAAGAAGCATCAAAGAAACTCTCTGAAGTTCTTCAAACGGTTGGGGCGGCCATGTACCAAACCCAACAGGCCCAGCAAGCACCACCACCAAAAGGCAAGAAAAAGAAAAAGCCAAAGGCTTCAACAGGCAAAGAAAAAGCAGAAGAGGGAGAAGTGGTAGAATAGAAATGAAATGGCAACCAAACGCGACTACTATGACATCCTTGGTGTTTCCAAAAACGCTTCTAAAGATGAGATAAGAAAAGCTTATCGAAAGTTAGCCCTTGAATGGCATCCGGACAGAAACAAATCCTCTAACGCCAACGACAAATTCAAAGAAATCAACGAAGCTTACGAAGTTCTTTCTGACCCCAAGAAAAAAGAAACCTATGATCAATTCGGTCACACCGCTTTTGACCCAAGATATGCTGGTTTTGGCGGAGGAGCACCGGGTGGCGGACCTTTTCCTGGTGGCCAAACAAGAACTTATAAACAGGGACCTTTTACTTACACTTACACCACTTATGGTACCGGTCCGGGAATAGAGTTCGATTTTGGCGGTTTTTCCGACCCTTTTGAGATTTTTGAACAATTTTTTGGTGGAGGCTCTCCTTTTGGCAGACGAGAAACCAAACCCCGTTATGGTTTAACTCTTTCTTTTATGGAAGCGGTTAAAGGCTGTGAGAAAGAAGTAGATATTGATGGCAAAAAAAGAAAAATTAAAGTTCCTGCTGGTGTTGATGATGGTTCCAGAATTCGGTTTAGAGATTTTGATATAACCATTGATGTTAAACCAGACAAAACTTTTCAAAGAGATGGGGCTGATGTTTTTGTTAACCACCAAATTTCTTTAAAAATGGCAATGTTAGGTGGAACAACCGAAGTGCCAACAATTGATGATAAAGTAAAACTAAAAATTCGTCCTGGTACTCAACCCGGCACCATGGTTCGTCTTCGTGGCAGGGGAATCAAGAAACTCCGTGGTTTTGTTAGAGGCAAAGGCGACCAATATGTTAGACTCCAAGTCAAAATTCCTGAGAAACTGACTCGTGAACAAAAAGCGGCCGTTAAGAAATTAGAAGAGAAATAGTGAAACTAATTTTTATTCAATCCAAAAACAACCGCAACAGCATTACTGCTTTGTGTGGGGCAGTTGAAAAAGAAAGACTAGTTCTAAAGGTTAAGATAGTCGAGGAAAAAGATTTATTTAAAAAAATAAGAAAAGATTCTGCCAAAACCATTATCGCTTTTTCCTTTCAAACTCCAGATATTTTCAGAATAGCCAAACTAATTCCTCGGATAAGAAAGATTAGTAAAGACTTTATTATCGTTGCTGGTGGCGCCCATCCTTCTGGCGCACCCAAACAAACCCTAAAAATGGGTTTTGATTTTGTTTTTATTGGTGAAGCAGAAGAAACTTTTGTTGATTTTTTGAAAAAAATTATTAAAGGAAAGAAAATCTCCCAAAAAATAGTTAAGTCAACCCCAGTAGACATTTCTAAATATTCTCCTATCTCTGAAAAATATAAGGCCTTTGGGCCAATTGAAATTACTCGCGGTTGTCTCTTTGGTTGCCATTTTTGTCAAACCACCTATTTATTTGGCAAAATGAGACACCGGACGATTGGACAGATAACAGAGGCAACGAAGATATTGGTAAGAAGCGGAAGAACTGATATCCGCTTCGTCAGTCCTAACATTTTGTCTTATGGCTCAAAAGATGGGATAAAGCCTAATCTAAACAAGCTTGAAGAGATGTTGAAATCAGTTCGAGCAGTTAAAGGAGTAAGAAAAGTTTTTGCTGGCAGTTTTCCTTCAGAAGTAAGGCCAGAGCAATTAAATAAAAGAGCTTTAGAAATTATCAAAAAATATTGTGATAATGATAATTTGATTATTGGTGCTCAATCAGGCAGTAGTTCAATGCTTAAGAAATGCCACCGTCGTCATGGTATTATTGATGTTCACCGAGCCATCAAATTAACTCTTGAAGCCGGTTTCAAAGCCAATGTTGATTTTATTTTTGGCATGCCAGGAGAAACAAAAAAGGAAGAGCAAGAGACGATTGACTTCATAAAAGAATTGGTGACAATGAAAAACGTCCGTATTCACGGCCACACCTTTTTACCTTTACCCGGCACTCCTTGGGAAAAAGAAAAACCAGGTAAAATCTCTCCTCAAATGAGAACTTTTCTCAAGAATTTAAGAAGTGCCGGAAAAGAATATGGTGATTGGGAGGAGCAAGAAAGAATGGGAGAGCGACTGATTAAGGAGTTTGAAGGAGAGTAAAGTTTTTTATTTAACAAAATTTTTATGAGAACAAACAAAAAGTGGGCGCTGGCTTTTAAATATTGCGGGAAAGGTTGTGGGACAGACTTTTATTATGGTTATTCTGTTGAACAGACCGTTGGAACAATTGAAGAGGATAACCAATTAAGCAAACTACCCCTTCTTCTTTTTGATGACGATAATGAATTAATAAAAAAGTCTTTATCTTTTGATAAAACGATAGTCATTTATCTTTTTAGGAGTGTTTCCAAAAAAGAAGTTTTTAAAGAAGCGACTAAATTGAAAGGTAATTCTCGATTTATTTTAGTTGCTGCCGGGACACATCCTTCAGGCGATCCTCAGAAAACCTTAGAATATTTTGATTATGTTGTTGTGGGCGATTGTGAGATTGTTATTAGGGATTTAATCAAGAATATTCTTAAAGGAAAAATGTTTCCAGAAATAAAAGGAGTCTGGTATAAGAAAAACAAGAGATTGGTTAGTGGGGGTAGAGCAGAATTTGTGGACCTTAATAAAATTCCCGCTTTTGCTCCGAAACACGGTTTATTTTCACCAATAGAAATTACTCGAGGGTGTCCTTATTATTGCCATTTCTGTTCTATTCCCTATATCTATGGAGGTAAGTTGAGACACCGAGATATTGGAGAAATTATTAAATGGGTAAAAATAGCCAAAAAGCATAATCGAAGGGTGATAAATTTTTTAACTCCTAATGCTTTTAGTTATGGTTCTCCAGATGGGAAAATAATTAAAAAAGGTAAAATCAGAGAGTTATTAAAAAGACTAGCGGAAATTAAAGGAGTGACGATTATTTTCGGTAATTACCTTTCCAATATTAGACCAGACTTTATTTCCGAAGAGTTAATGAGTTTGGTAAAAGAATATACCAAAACAAAAACGGTTCACATTGGTGGCCAATCAGGAAGCGACGGGGTGTTGAAAAGGGTCAATGCCGGCTACACCGTTAATGACGTTAAAAAAGCAGTCAAGATTATTAAAAAGCTTGGTTTTAATTGCCAAGTAGATATAATTTTTGGATTACCCGAGGAAACGGAAGCAGATCGGAAAAAAACATTAGATTTTATTAATTTCTTAATAGACCAAGGTGTGAAACCTAGAATCCACGCTTTTATGCCATTACCTGGGACTCCTTTCTCAAAGAAACCAGCAGGAAAAATTCCTTTAGAGTATAAAAAGCATTTTAGAGAGCTGGCTCATAACAAAAAAGTGATGCTGCCTTTGGAGTATGAGGAAGCAGCCTGTGCTTAGATTGTTGATTAAAAAATCTGATGAATAACGAAAAAGGCGAAGTGCCTATTCAAAAACAAGCAGAGACTGATAGGATTCTTCGTTTGTATCTTTTTAGAGAAACACAAAGGTTTACTCACGGGGTTCATCGTTTCCAACTTGCTGATAACCAAATGGTCACAGCCATTTCCGCCCAAACTTGGTCGGAATTTATTGGTTATCTTTCCCAAATCACGGAAGAGGATAAGCTGGTTGTTAGTCCTGAACTAATGACTTTCACTGGTCAACCACTTGAAGAAGTGATGGAGACGCGCAAGACAATCGAGAACCGCGTTGATGAGGTAGGAAAGAAATCTGAAGAATATCCCCAAACTCTTTTTTTATTAGGCACTCCCACTTTTCCAGAAAAAGGGAAACCAAGAAATAGTGTTGCTTTTATTCAGAATGGAACCATAGTTGGCCAAGCAAATAAAAGGTCTGGTGGTAGCGCTGCTGAATACGAGAATTTTGATTTAGTGACAGAGGAACCAGCGGTATTAGTTCCTGAAACAGGCATAGGTCTTTTGATTTGTGCTGATTTGTCAAGCCTTTCAATTTTAGAGTCACCAAGAGCTGAGGAAATCCTTCGACGGATCGGAAGAGTTAACATGATTGGGGCCAATCCAGCTAACTTTATTCATCCTGAAGCCAAAAGTTTATTAGTCATTAGCTGTTGGGGAGTAGGCGGTAGGCGACGACTTATAAAACCTGGAAAAGCTGATGAGTATTATTTGGTTCAATTAAGGGGCCCTGTTGATAAGGTAATGAAGACGTTTCCTCAAATCAAAGAAGTTTTAAATGTTGACCGCATCCCACTCATGGCAGAAAAAGATTTGCCTTATACTCCTACTCACCCTTTTAATGCTTTTTATAAGAGAAAAACAACCCAGTCCTAAATTTTCACGCAAAAATTATTAACTTTAAAAAAATCTTCTGTGGATAACTGTGAAAAGACTTTCTAAATCTTTTTATTTTCTTTCAGCCTGCCCCCCAGGTAAATCAACTGAGGCATTTGGTTCCCTTGCCCTTTCAGAACCATTTGCTTGAGTTGCTTCTCTTCTTTTTGCCTCTTGCCTTTCCATTTCTTCCAGGGTTCCTTTTCAGGTATTCATAATTATCGCGGCAGGACCTCTGGGAATATCCTCTTTCATTTTCCTTAAAAATAATTAATAATCCTTGACCTTTATAACACCCAAACTATTTTTTGTAAATAGTCTTCTGTTTTATTTTGGAGAAAATTATTCCCGCAACACCGCCAACTAAACCAAGAAGTAAGGGCAAAAGAAAACCAACAGAAAGAACAGAACCACTGGCTAAAGGATAATCCACTGGTAAACCCAGTTCTTGTCTAAACTGAATTTTGAATAAAGCCTCTTGTTTAAGAAAATTTGGAAAAAGAAATTGGAAAAAAACACCGAGTATTATCCCCACAAACACACCAATAACAGCAGTCTTTTTCATTCAAATACATTCTACCACAAACAATGACTACTAATTTTTTAACAAAATCCCCAAAACTGATTGTCAGAAAAATGAAGGGATGATAAAATTAGATTTAATGAGAAAAACAATCTTTTTCCTAACCTTTTTATTATTTTTATTAATTCCAGGAAAAGTCCTAGCTCATCAACCAAGAATTGTTTCTCAAGATGTGGTTCAGGTTCAGAATCCGGAAATCTCCCAAGCTTTTTACGGTGAACTTAAAGGCAGGTCAGTTTCTTTTGAAATTAACTCCAATGAAACTTTTACGCTTTATCTTAATCTTTTAGTGCCTGATTTGCCGGGGATTGAAAAAGATGTTTCTGCCAAAGTTTATTCTGAGGAGAAGGAAATCTTTTTTCTAGATGGAAGCAACTTCAACTGGACTCATTTTTATGAAGAGTTTGCCGGTGATAATTATTTTAAGGGCCCAGAGATAAGAGAAGAGGTAAAACAAGGGAAATATATTGTTGAAGTTTTTAGTTCTGATAATCAAGGAAAATATGTTTTGGCAGTGGGCGAGAAGGAAGAATTTCCTTTGAATGAGACAGCGAAAACCCTTTTGCTTTTGCCCCAGCTAAAAAAGAATTTCTTTAACAAATCACCTTTAACCGCCTTTTTTAATTTGATTGGCTTGTTTTTACTTATTCCTCTTTTGGTTCTTTTAGCTCTTAGCCTAACTGCTTTTTTCCTTATAAGAAAAAAAAGAAAGAAAAAAGAAAAGAAA
>CAYFXA010000010.1:0-24612 GCA_964347135.1 uncultured Gammaproteobacteria bacterium
ACTAAGATAATGAAGAAAAACAAAAAAATCTTCAGCTCTTTTTCCATTTTAATAGGTTGGGGTGGCAATAAAAGTAAGAATGTTTTCGTAAACTCCAGCTGCTTGGGTGCCAGAAATATTAACTTTTAAGGTCATTGTTGATGTTTTGCCCACTCCAACATTGGTGCCAATCATGACTGCCTGGGGTGTTTCCGCGCTGGAGATGTCAGCGTATTGCTTATATTTTCCGCCAGAGAATTCACTAGGAACATCAATTCCAGTCATATTATAACCAAACCCATAAGTGGTGCTTAAAGTCCAGGTACCCGCATCGGATTCGTCGCAGGTGTCACCAGGGTCACAAGTGGTGTCGGGAATGGTTGATAGGGCAGTTGAAGTCAGGGGATTGTTTTCTTGGACCGTGACCGTATAGCCACCAGCAGAGCCGCAAGTAACTTCTAAATCAATCGTATCCGTGCTCGGGGTGCCTGGGGTCAAACTGCCAAAATCAACCGCAATTTTGTCAAGGGTAAAGGTAAAAGGAATAATGGAATGAATGTATTGAAAGCCCGCTCGAACCTTGTAACCAGAGGATGAATAAAGTCCCGGGGCAATTTGACCAGTGGTAACACCAAGTTTAAAACTGCCTGAGTCCGGTAGCCCGGCACCCATGTTGAGGTTAGGCCAATCAATTTGGTAACTGTCAGAAGTGATGGGGTGAACCGCCAGAGCTGGAGCGGCGGTTGTTAAAATAAGTAAAATTAATAAGAATAAATATTTAACTTTCATCGGTTGTTTTATCAACTTCTTCTTTTAATTTTTGGCCTGTTTTAAGTAATTCTGAGGCTGTTTGCCTAATTTTGCCTACCTTTTCTTTTTGGCGCAAAGTCAAATGAGCAACGTCTGCTAAAAGATCAGACGTTTGGTGAAGGATTTCAGCCAGACCCTTTTTTAATTCTAAACTTGACCACATGAGAACATCTGTTTCTTCTTTTTCGATTTCTTCTTCCATTATTTGGGTTTCTTCCTCAAGGATTTTAATTTTTTCTTCGTTTTCAAGAACCCTAAGGTACTGTTTACCAAAAAACATGGCTAAGGGAGTAATTAGTAACAAAGAAAGCAATTGAAGGGCTTGAACCAAGGGCTCTTTTTTGCCTGGCTGAAAAGCAAAAAAAAGGACCATGGCCAGAGCTAGGGTGAGGGTGATGGTTGGTTCAAAAAGAAGAGCCAAGCCAAACATAAGGAAATAAATTAAAAAGAACAATGGCGAAGCCAAACCACCGGTAGAGGCAATAAGAAGAAGAACCACCATCGTAAAAACAACCGCATCAAGAGTGAGATTGATTTTGGTGAAAGCCTGCTTTTTTCTTCTCATGTAGAACTGGTTAATGAAAAAAGCCATCACAAAAAGAGCAATTAGTTGAAGGGTATAGACGGAGAGGGTGGGAATATTGGTCCAAACAAAAACAAGGACCACCGCCGCAATCAAAAAAGCGCTGTGGAGCAGGAATTTGGACATTGATTCTAGTTTACACTAAAAAAGAAATCAATTACAATATTGTTGACATGACTAAACATTATCATCCAAACGAGATAGAAGAGAAGTGGCTTAAACAATGGGAAAAAGCTGGACCGCCATTGGCAAAAGATTTTGACAAAAAAAAGAAATATTATGCCTTGGTTGAATTTCCTTATCCTTCGGGCGAAGGCTTGCACATAGGCCATGCTTTTACTGGCGTTATTCTGGATATTTTTGCTCGGAAAAAAAGAATGGAGGGAATGAATGTTTTGTATCCCATGGGTTGGGATGCTTTTGGTTTGCCAACAGAGAATTATGCTATTCGGACAGGAATTCACCCAGAAGTGGCAACCAAGAGAAATACGGACCAATTTCGGGAGCAGATGAAGCGCCTAGCCTTGGCTTACAACTGGAAAAGGGAAATTGACACCACTGATCCCCAATATTACCACTGGACCCAATGGATTTTTATTCAGCTTTTTAAATATGGCCTAGCTTATAAAAAAGAGACACCAGTAGGTTGGTGCCCTGCCTGCAAGATTATTTTGGCGAATGAGGAGATTGTTAATGGTAAATGTGAGCGGTGTGGGCATCAAGCGGAATACCGCCAGCAAAAACAGTGGTTATTGGAGATAACCAAATATGCGGACAGATTAACTGACGAGCTTGATAAAATTGATTATCCGGATTATGTTAAGGCCTCCCAAAAGAATTGGATTGGCAGGACTTACGGTATTGATATAGATTATCCGGTTGTTAATAAAAATATTACCCTTTCCTGTTACAGCACCCGTCCGGACACTAATTTTGGCGCCACTTTTATTGTTATTGCTCCAGAACATCCTTTGGTTTCTAAATTGACAACTGCTAAGAACAAAAAGGCTGTTGAGGCCTATGTTAAGCAGGCTAAACGTAAGTCAGAGCTGGAAAGGGTTGAGTTGGAAAAAGAAAAAACCGGTGTTTTTATTGGGAGTTATGCCCTGAACCGATTAACAAAGAAAAAGATGCCTATTTGGGTGGCTGATTTTGTTGTTTTAACCGCTGGTACAGGAATCGTTGTAGGTGTGCCCGCTCATGATGAAAGAGATTGGCAATTTGCCAAGAAGTACAAATTGAAGATGGTGCCGGTGATTAAACCCAAGAAAGGTAAATGGGATTATGACAAAGGTGCTTTTTTGGACATTGATGATGCCTTGGTTTTTAATTCTGACTTTTTGAATGGAATGCCAGCTCTTAAGGCAAAAGAAAAAATTATTGATTATTTGGTTAAGAAAAAGTGGGGGAGAAGAACCAAGAATTACCATTTGCGCGATTGGATATTCTCGCGCCAACACTACTGGGGGGAGCCGATTCCCATGGTTTTTTGTTCTGCTTGTCAGAAAAAAGGAATTACTTGGTGGAAAACCAAAGAAGGAAAAGGATTTTTGAAAAGGAACAAGAGAATTGGAGAGGGAGAAGAAAAGGGTGATTTAACTGGTTGGTTTCCGGTAAGCGAAAAGGAATTGCCAGTAGAACTGCCAAAAGTAAAGAAATATCAACCCACTGATACCGGAGAGTCGCCTTTGGTTAATGTTAAGAATTGGGTTAAGGCTAAATGTCCTGTTTGTAACAAGCCAGCTCAAAGGGAGACCGACACCATGCCCAATTGGGCCGGTTCTTCTTGGTACTTTTTGAGATATTGTGATGCAGAAAGCAAGACTTCCTTGGCAGAGATAAAGAAGTTGAAATATTGGCTGCCAGTGGATTTTTATTTGGGTGGAGCAGAACACACTACCTTGCACTTGCTTTATTCTCGTTTTTGGCACAAGTTTTTGGGTGACATTGGCATTGCTCCGGGAAAAGAACCTTATCTTGCTCGGCGCCAACACGGTGTTATTCTGGGTGAGGATGGCTATCGAATGAGTAAGTCTCGGGGAAACGTGGTTAATCCTGAAGATGTAATTAAGAAATTTGGAGCCGATACCTTAAGGATTTATTTAATGTTCATGGGTCCTTATGAATCAACCATGCCTTGGAATGACAAAGGAGTAGAGGGTTCTTACCGGTTTTTAACAAAAGTTTGGCGAATTTATCAGGAGAAAGAAAAGGTTGGCAGTAAAACTAGCCCAGTGTTGGTTGGAGAGCTCCATCGTTTAATTAAAAGAGTGAGTGAGGATATTGAAAAGCTAAAGCATAATACAGCCATTGCCAGGCTAATGGAATTTTTAAGTAAATGGAGTCAAAAAGGCAGTTTGGCGAAAAAAGATGCGGCTATATTTGTTCAACTCCTGGCGCCATTTGCTCCTTTTTTAGCTGAGGAGTTATGGAACGAAGTTATGGGGAATGAGTCATCGGTTCATCACCAACCCTGGCCAAAATTTGACCCAAAGTTAATCAAAGAAGAAAAAGTGGTGATTGTTGTTCAAGTCAATGGCAAGGTGAGAGGCCAAGTTGAAGTGCCAACGGCTCAAGCAAGAAAACAATCTGGCATTGAAAAATTGGCGAAAAAAGAAAAGAATGTGGCGAAATATTTAGAGAAGAAAAAGATAAAGAAGATTGTTTTTGTTCCCGAGAAACTGATTAATTTCGTTATTTAGCCTGCCCATGGAGAAGTCTGGTTGGGATAGCCTTTGGGAAAAGGGCAAGATACCTTTGATTCTAGGTTTTATTGGGGTGCTTTTAGTGAGTGTGGGGATTTTAACCACGCTCTTTTTTAATCAACAAAAAGAGTCGGAGATTGAGATTATTTCTGGGAAAGAGGAAACGGGCATGATTTGGGTTGATTTAGCCGGAGCGGTGATGAATCCAGGGGTTTATGAGTTGCCAAACGAGTCAAGGTTTAAAGATTTGCTTACTCGAGCTGGGGGGTTATCCGCTTCAGCAGACCGGGAGTGGGTAGAAAAGAATCTGAATTTGGCTCAAAAACTGGAAGACGGCGCCAAGGTTTATATTCCCAGTCAAGCTGAGACTGCTGGTGAGGTGGCAGGGGAAGAAACGGCTGTTTCAGGCAAGATTAATATCAATACTGCCAGCGCTTCTGAGCTTGATACCCTTTGGGGAATTGGGGAAGTAAGGGCCAAGGATATCATTGACAACCGTCCTTATTCTTCAATTGGTGAACTTCTGACAGAGAAGGTCATTCCTTCTAATGTCTTCGAGAAAATCAAGGACGAAATTAGTGTCTTTTAAATGAAACCTGTTCAAAAAGTCTTTGTTTTTCTTTTTCTTATTATCGTTGTTGTTCTTTACTTTTTCCGTCTCCAATTAGTTTCGAAATTAGAAATTCCGGAAAATAGAACAATTACTCTTCAAGGAAGGGTAAGCCAACAACCATATCTAAAGGGTTCTTACCAGATCATTTCAATCGGTCCGATTTTTTTAAAAACAGACCGTTTTCCAGGCTATTTTTATGGGGATTTTTTGGAGGTTTCTGGCGTATTTGAGAAAAGAGTGATAAACCCTTTCTATTCACAGTATTATGCTTTTTTTCCAACCATTCGTAAATTTGAAGAAGAAAAAAAGTTGAGTTTACTTTCCAATTTTAAAAAATCTCTTTATCGTTTTAGGGGTCAATTAGAAAACACAATTGCCCAGGTTTTACCCGAGCCCCAGTCGAGCCTGTTAATTGGTATCCTTTTGGGGGTTAAAAAAGAAATGCCAAAAGAATTTTTGAATAATTTGCGGGATACGGGCACGTTACATATCGTTGTTGCCTCTGGTTATAATCTTTCGGTGGTGGCGGGTTTTTTGGTTTCGACTTTGGTTTGGTTTGTTAGCAGAAGGAAAGCCTTGATTATTGCCTTTCTAGGCGTGATAATTTATGCCTTAATGGTTGGATGGGAGCCGCCGGTGGTCAGGGCAGCAATCATGGCGAGTTTAACATTTGGGGCAGTTTACCTTGGAAGATTGAGACATGGTTTAGTTGCTTTATTAACCGCTGCCTTAATTATGCTTTTTTTATCCCCTTTGATATTGTTTGATATAGGGTTTCAGTTGTCTTTTATGGCAACCGCAGGCATACTATTAGTATATCCCTTATTTAAGGAAAAGAAATTTTTTAAATTACCTTTTTTGGGTGATGGTCTGGCCACGACTTTATCCGCCCAAATAGGCGTGACGCCGATTTTATTGGCAAACTTTGGCAATCTTAGTTGCTTGTCACCCCTCATCAATGCCTTGGTTTTACCGCTAATTCCCTTGCTCATGAATTTGGGCGGAGTTATGGTCTTTTTTGGACTCTTTATCAAACCATTTGCTCAAGTGCTAGCATGGGTTTTATGGTTGCCTTTGACTTATTTTGTTAAATTAATTGAATGGTTTGGCGGTTTTCCTTGGATTAATTGGCAAATTAAAGAAATGTCATTTTGGTGGGGTTTGGGATATTATTTTATACTAGTGGTTGTTATTTGGTGGTTTTGGCAAAAAAGATGGAATCTAAAAGAACCAAGATTATTTTAATTGGTTTGGCTTTGCTGATTGGCTTGATTTGGGCAACTATCTTTAGTTTGCCTGATAATAATTTGCATTTGGTTTTTTGTGATGTTGGTCAGGGAGATGCGATTTTGATTTATCAGGGTTCAAATCAGATTTTGGTTGATGGTGGTCCGAATCAAAGCGTTTTGAATTGTTTGGCAAATCAGATGCCGTTTTGGGACAGGGAAATTGAAATGGTTATCGCCACTCATCCCGAAGCCGACCACATCACCGGGTTGATAGATGTTATAGAAAGATATAATGTGAAGCAGTTTGTTGTTAGCTCTATAGGCAAAGACTCAGCGGCTTTCAAAGAGTTTCAGAAGGCGGTTTTAGAAGAAAACTCGGAAATTTATTTTCCTCAAGCAGGAGATAAAATTAAACTTAAATCATTAACCCTATCTATTTTATGGCCCCAATCTCAGGAAAAGGTTTTGGGTTCAACCACAACCGAAAAAGAGATTAACGACACTTCAATTGTTTTTCTGCTTTCCTATGGTAATTTTGATGCTTTATTAACGGGTGATGTTTCTACTAAGGTTGAGAGTCAGTTAGATTTGAGTGATGTTGAGGTTTTGAAGGTGGCTCATCATGGGAGTAAGTATTCGACGAGTGAGGAATTTTTAAAACAGATTCAGCCAGAGTTGGTTGTTATTTCCGTGGGTAAAAACCCTTTTGGTCATCCAACTGAAGAAGTGATTGAGAGATTAGGAAACAAGGAGATTTTAAGAACAGATGAAATAGGAGAAGTTGAGGTTGTGAGCGATGGAGAGAAATGGGGGATAAAGCAATAATTTTTATGCTAAAATTTAGCTATGATGAAGATGGCATTTTTTGATTTTAGTTTTACTTTGGTTACTGAATCAGGTTTGAATTCAGGAGCGAAATTTATTGGGAAGGGAGATGAATATTTTCATTTTCGTGAACAAAGGAAGAAGGGCTTGATTTCTATGGAGGAGTTGATTAGAAAAACCCTTGCTAATTGGCAAGGGTTAAAAAGCGCTGATCTAGATAAGGTTTACAAACGATTTGACTTTAGAGAAGGAGCCTCCGAGTTAATGAAATACCTTGAGGAGAAAAGAATCAAAAAAGCCTTAGTCACGAATGTTCCGGTTCAGCTAGCCGAGGTAATTGCCAAACACCTTAAATTTGATTATTTTATTGGCACCAAAATGGAAGTCAAAGATGGTGTTTTTACGGGTAAGATTCTTGAAATGTCTCCTAATAAAGGTGAGGCAGTTAAACAGATTTGCCAAAAGGCTGGCATAAAGCCTAGGGATTGCATGGCTGTTGGTGATGCTCCGGCTGATATTGCTATGTTTGAAAAAGTGGGAATGAGCATTGCTATTAGAGGTTCAGAAGAAGTTCAAAAAGCAGCTGATTATGTGATTGATGATTTCAGGGAGCTGATTGAGATAATTGAGAAACAAAATCGGGCTAGACTTGGCTAGTTATCTGTTTGACCAAATTTTTGGGTGTATTCGCATAGTGAATTAAATCTCGCTTATTCTCGGGTATTTCTGAAGAAGTTCTTACTTGGTCGGCAAAACCCCCGCTCCCCTCAAGGATAAAAACGGGAATTCCCATGTTAAGGGAGCCTATGATTTCGTGTTTAGTACCCCTGCCTCCACCGATGACAATAGCCACTCCATTATTGTCCTTAGTAAATCGGAGAAAGTCTTGGACTCTTGAGATTAAAGCTTTAAGCTCATCCTTGGGAACTTCTGTTGGCAGTGCCATGACAGTAAACTCCTTTTCCCATTCTTCTTTTCTAACTAATTTTGATTTTTCAAAACCTTCTGGCTTATCTGTAGGCGGGAAGGCAACTACTTCTTTCTCGGGATTTTCAGAGCGAAAAGCTTTTGCCACTATATGAGGGTATCCAGAGGCTCCACCCGTGGCAATCATCTTTATTTTTTTACTCTCAGCAAGAGCTTTTCCTAGTTTTTTGGCTAGTCTTGCCGTCTTAGGGCCAATATCGCCACGTTCGGTTGCTGCTTTACCATAAATTGAAACTAACCTAGTTTCTGAGTCTTCTCTGGTTTCTCCCATAGTCTTTAATCTATGCTATAATTTTATCACATGAACACCAAGGTTGCTGATTTAATTGCTTCAAAAAAATGTTTTTATCTCGGGAAGATTGAGGTTCCCATTAAATTTTATATTCCCTTTCTTTTAGATGCGAGAAAGCTTTATTCTGATCCTGTTGCTCTTAGAGTTTTAGGCCAAGAGTTGGGAAAGATTGTTAAGTCTCTTTCTGTTGATAGAGTGGCTGGTATTGAAACGGCGAGTATTGCCTTAGCAGCCGCTATTTCTTTAGAGTTCAATATTCCCATGATTTATGTCAGAAAAAAAAGAAAGACTTATGGAACCCAAGGCTTCATTGAAGGAGTTTTTAACAAAGGTGAGAGAATAGTTTTGGTTGATGATGTGGTTGGACCCGGGATCGCTACTAAGCAAATTTACGAGAATTGTCAAAAGGAACAAGTTAAAGCTACCGATATGGTGCTGATAATGCATGATCCCATTCCCAAGCCTTGGGCAGAAAAGGGAGGGTTGAAATTTCACCAACTTTTGTTAGTCACCGAGCTTTGGGACTACCTTCTCAAAAAAGGCGTTTTTACCGAAGATATTTACAAAGGGATTAAGGATTGGGGTCAAAATATTATGGCTTGGCAAAAAGATGAGGAAAAATGGAAAGAGTTTATTGACTTGGTTAAAAAGGAAAGCCCTGAGCTTCTTTATCCTTATTAACTTCGTGCCCGCAGGATGCTAGTTGTCGATGAAATAGGAGAAATTGAGATTGTGAGTGATGGAGAGAAATGAGGGATAAAATAAGCACTTTTCTTGACAGGCTATAGAGGCATTGGTATAATTAATAAAATTTAATATGGCGAGGAAGGGGAAGAGTAAGAAGGCCAAGTAGTTTATAGAGACCCGAGGATGGTGGAAACTTGGGAGCAAAAGGCTTTCTGAACGAGTCCCAGAGCCAGAGATCGAAGAAAGTCACAAGACAAGTAGATCTTATTAATGAGGGAAGCGGTCTGATACGTCAAGGCTTATACGATCAGAACTAAAGCGCTTCTAAAGGAGGGTGGCACCACGGTCAATCCGTCCCTGATGGGGCGGTTTTTTGATGGCTTGAAAGCGCCTGTAGCTCAAAGGATAGAGCAACTCCCTTCTAAGGAGTAGGTTGGAGGTTCAAATCCTCTCAGGCGCACTGAGCACCCGTAGCTCAATTGGATCAGAGCATCGGTCTTCGAAACCGAGGGTTGAGGGTTCGAGTCCCTCCGGGTGCGCCGAAAAATGAAAAAAATGGATAACAAACAATTTTTCTCTGAATCAAGTTTTGAAATTTGGTTGAAAAAAGCCTCATCACCAGTTCAGGCCTGGTTTCAGGCAGAAATAGATTATTTAAAGACTGAAATTGAACCCGAAGCCAAGGTATTGGATGTTGGTTGTGGCTTTGGCCGCCACATGGCTTTGTTAGCCCCTTTTGTTCAAGAGATTGTTGGAGTAGATCATAATCCAGAGATGATTAGGAAAGCTAAAAGAAAACTATCAAAGTTTGAAAACATTGAACTTTTGTGTCAGAATGCTCAGAAAACAGGTTTGTCGAGTGACTATTTTGATTGGGTGATTTGTATGACAAACACTTTTGGTAATTTTCTTGATAAGAAATTAACTATTTTGCGAGAGATGAAGCGAGTTTGTAAAAAAGATGGAAAAATAATCCTCAGTGTTTTTTCTGACCAAGACTTGAATCTTCGAAAGAGAGATTATCAAGAAAAAGAAGGTCTACATATCACTAAGGTGGAAAACTGGGTTATTTTTACCCAAGAAGGTCTGGTAAGCGAGGGTTTTTCCAAGAACCAACTTAAAGCTTTGGCCCAATTTATTGGCCTGAAGTTTAAAATTATCAAATTGGCCAAGATTGCCTATTTGGCAGAGCTTAAAAAATGAAATTAAGTTTGTGCTTATTTAATAAATCAGTTAAAATAGAGACGATGTTCCAAAAACAATTAAAAAAAGATTTTTCCAAGGCTTTAAAAAAGCTTAAAATCTCAGATAAACAACTGGAATTTGAACATCCAGCTAATCTTGAGCATGGTGATTATTCAACCAATATTGCCATGAGGGTGAAGAGAAAGGATGTACCGACCCCTTTTGATCTTGCCAATCAGATTGTTAATTCTTTCCGCAGCTTGGGCATTCCTGAATACATTGCTAAGATTGAAGTTAAATCACCTGCTTTTATCAATATTTGGCTTAAAAATGAATATCTAAGCAGTCAATTAGAGGAAGTGCTAGAAGAAAAAGATAAATATGGTTCTTTAGCTACTCTTAAGGGGAAAAAGATTTTGTTGGAGCATACGAGTCCCAATCCCCAAACAACAATCATGCTCGGCCACTTGCGCAATAACTTTTTAGGCATGTCAATGGCTAATATCATGGAGTTCTTGGGAGCAAAGGTTGTTAAGGATTGTATTGTTAATGATAGGGGAATTCATATCAGCCGGGCCCTTTGGGGTTATTTGGTGTTTGGTCAAAAAAGAAAGGGACTTAAAAAAAAGGAACTTTTAGATTTCAAAAAAGTTAAACAAACTCGGATAAGGAAGGTTATTAAAGGTATTGATTGGCGAAAATTACTTCAAGATTGGGTAAAGAAGAAATCTAACTGGTGGCAGCCAAATGAACTTGGTTTAAAGCCTGATCACACCAACCTTATTTGGTATGTTTTAGGCACCAAAGCTTATAATTTGTCTAAAAAATCTAAAGCCCAGGTTGAAGAGATGTTGATTGAATGGGAAGCCGAAAATGAGTCAGTTAGACAAATTTGGCGTCAGTTATTGGATTGGTCTGCCAAGGGTTATGAGGAGACTTACAAAAGGGTGAAGAGCGTTCACGATTGGATTTGGCGTGAATCTGATCACTACAAAATGGGAAAGGAGATAGTCAAACAGGGTTTAAAGAAAAAAGTTTTTCGAAAAAGCGAGGGGGCAATTGTCACTAATTTGGCTAAGCATAACTTGCCGGACACGGTTGTGGTTAAATCCGATGGCACTGCCTTATATATCACCCAAGATTTAGCCTTAACCAAGCTCAAAAAGAAAAAGTTTCCTTCTGATTTATATATCTGGGATGTGGCTGCGGAACACGCCCTTTACTTCAAGCAACTCTTTACTGTTTGCGAGCAACTTGGAATTGGTAAAAAAGAGAAATTTTTCCATTTGGCTTACGCTCTGATTAACTTTAAAGGTGGGAAGAAATTAAGCACGCGTCGAGGGGAAGTAATTAAAGCCGATGAAGTTTTGGATGAACTCCATCGTCGAGCCTTGGAGATAATTAAAACTTCTAATCAAGATTTGCGAGGGAAGTTAACTAAAAAGCAGTTAGAAGAGTTGGCGGAAACGGTTGCTCTTGGGGCGGTTAAGTACAGTCTTTTGAAGTTCAGTCGAGATACAACAATATATTTTGATATAGATGAGTCGCTTGCTTTAGAAGGTAATTCTGGTCCTTATCTTCAATACACTTATGCTCGCTGTCAAAGCGTTTTGAGAAACGCTGAAAAAAAGGATTTTGTTTTACCGGAAAAATTGCCTGATTTGGAGTCTGAAGAAGTGGCTTTGATAAGAACCATTTATCGTTTTTCCGAGGTAATTCAAGAGGCAGGAGAGAATTTTGCTCCCAATTTGCTTTGTAATTTCTTATTTGACTTAGCCCAGAAGTACAACCTGTTTTATAATAAACAACCGATTCTAAGAGCAGAAAGAGAAGAATTAAGAGATTTCCGTTTGGTTTTAACAGCGGCTGTTGCTCAGGTAATTAAAAACGGGCTTCATTTGCTTGGCATTGAAACTCCGGAGAGAATGTAATGTATAAACACAAAGTCACCACCCTTAAAAACGGACTGCGTTTGATTACTATCCCTATGCCTCAGGTTGAATCAGCTACGGTGATGATAGGCGTAGGGGCAGGGAGTCGCTATGAAACAAAACGGGTCAACGGTCTTTTTCATTTCATTGAGCATATGTCTTTTAAAGGAACAAAAAAACGTCCCTCAACTCTTGCCATAGCTTCAGAATTGGATGGGGTAGGGGGGGAATTTAATGCCTTTACTGATAGAGAAGTGACGGGTTATTACATTAAACTTGGAATTAAGCATCAAAAGTTGGCTTTAGATATTCTTTCCGATATGATGTTAAATTCTTTATTTAAAAAAGAGGAAATTGAGCGAGAAAAGAAGGTTATTATTGAAGAAATTAATTGGTATGAAGATCTTCCTACACGCAGAGTGATCGAACTGTTTGAACGAATGGTTTACGGTAATAACTCTTTGGGGTGGAGTGTTGCTGGAGATAAAAAAAGTGTTAGCAAAATTAAACGAAATGATTTTTTTGCCTATCTTGAAAAACTTTATTATCCAAAAAATATGGCAGTCAGCGTAGCAGGAAAAATAAGTCAAGATAAAATAAAAAAATTAATGGAAAAATATTTAGGAAAAATCGATAAGTCAGGCAGGAAAACAACTAAAAAAATCAAAATAGATCAAAAAAAGCCAAAATTAAAACTTTTTAACAAAAAAACTGACCAAGCCCATTTTTGTTTAGGCGTTCCTGGTTATTGGTATTCGCATCCTGATCGGTTTTCTCTTTCTGTTTTGGCGGCAATTTTGGGAGGGGGGATGAGTTCAAGAATGTGGATTCAAGTGAGGGAAAGGCGAGGACTTGGTTATGATGTTAGTAGCATACCTGATTTTAATACTGATTGTGGGCTATTCCTCACTCGAGCTGGTGTTAAATTGGCCAGATTGGAAGAAGCCATTAAGGTGGTTTTAGAGGAATATCGAAAAATTTCTACTCAGTTAGTTGATAAAAAAGAACTTACCAGGGCCAAAGAAATGCTCAAAGGCAGATTTGTTTTAAGTTTAGAAGATTCAAAAAATGTAGCTGAGCGCTACCTAATTCAAGCGTTACTTGAAAAGAAAATTCGTACCCCTGAAAAAGCAATGAGATTGATTGACAAAGTTACTCCTGAAGATGTTCAGCGGGTGGCTAAAGACATTTTTAAGCCCAAAAATTTGAATTTGGCTATTGTTGGTCCCTATAAAGACGAATCTCGCTTCAGAAAACTTCTCAAATAAAAGTCGGGGTGGTGAGATTTGAACTCACGACCTCCTCGTCCCGAACGAGGCGCGCTACCACTGCGCTACACCCCGAGTGTCCCCGAAAGGAATCGAACCTTCATCTGAGGTTTAGGAAACCTCTGCTCTATCCGTTGAGCTACGGGGACTGATATTCTAATTTTATCACACTGGCTTACCTGAGGCTAATAGCGTAGAGGTTAGGAGGCGTGTCTTTGGCAAGGGTGGTGAGAACAATAATCCGGTCTCCTGAAGGGAAGGGAAAAGCAAAAGAATCTTCAAAAGGGCCGGCATAAACATCAATCCAATTGGTGCTGTCATATTCTAAAATGGTAATTTTTTCCGGCTGTACTAGAAAGATATGTTTTGATGTTGGAAACCAAGCTATTTTTTTTGTTTCTTCCTTTGCCATGATAAAGAAATTTTTGTCTTCTTTGATATCATAAACATAAATTTTTCCTGATTCTAGATTGCGTGATTCAGGTTGGGTATTGATTGAAGGAAGAGGGGGAATTAGTTCTTCTGGAATCTGAGCCGAGGCGGTGGCGGTGTAAAGAACTTTGGTTTCGTCAAAGGAAAATTGGATGTCTGTGGTTGAATCTTCTAAGATTTTTAAAAATTCGGGTTGCAGTTTGGCTGATTGGGCTTTAAATCTAAGTTGTTTTTCTTCTTCCCAATCATCCCGAATTGCTTCTAGCTGGTTGGTAACATCAATTAAACGGTTAGCTAGATTAAGCTGGTTGGCTTCTAAAAGGAAATTTTCTTGACGGGTAGCGGCGGTAATTGTGGCTAAGATTTGGGTTGAGTCAGGTGACCATTCGAGTTCCGCCAAAGCAAAGTCTCGTCCTCCTGGGGCACTGGCAACGATTTTTCTTGGGTCACGGGGTAATCCTAAAGGGCGGTCGCCTAAATCAAGTATCCAGAGTCCGTCTTTTTCAGTTGAGCCTTGAGAAACGGCAAAAACAACTTTTTGTCCATCAGGAGACAAGATTGGATTTTGGGCACCGGTAAAGGTTAATGATTGGAGATTGGGAAAGGTGGGGAAGAGATAAGCGTCGGTGATGGTAACCAATTCCTTTTTAATGGTTAAAGTTTTTTTCCAAGAGGTATAACCATCTTTTTTGATTTCTACTTCATATTCGCCAGGAGAGAGATTAATGGTCGAGTTTGTGGCTGATTTAAGGCGACCATCAATATATAATTGGGCCCCTTTGGGAATGGAAGTGGCCGCAAGGATACCGCTAGGCCGAAGAGATTTGGTTGTCAGGTCAGGGCGATAACCTTGAGCGAGTCTAATCACTAAAAAAGCTCCCAACAAAACCATTAAGAATATTAAGGATAGAACAATCGAACGTTTGCGAATCATTTTATGGGAATTTTAGCATAAACTTGGTTATTGCTCAACTTGGATCGTCGTGCTATTATCGAAAAAGGATGTGATATAGTTTTTTAAGGCTATTTTCCCTTTGCTTTTATTAATATATCAAAAAATATCTAAATGTAACAATGGCTTTAAGCAAAAAGATTGGCATAGACTTAGGAACAGCCAATTGCATTGTTTGGTTAGAAGGAGAGGGAATAGTTCTTCAGGAACCAACGGTGGTTGCCATTTCTGTTGATGATAATCGGGTTGTTGCCGTGGGCAATGAAGCCAAACAGATGTTGGGTCGGACACCAGGCAATATTCGGGCTTCAAGACCAATGCGCGATGGAGTGATTGCCGACTACCAGGTGACTGAGGCAATGCTCCGTTATTTTATTCAAAAAGTTGGCGGCCAGTCTTTATTTTTTAAGCCTGAGGTGATGATTTGTGTGCCAGCTGGTTGTACTCAAGTAGAAAGGCGAGCGGTTTTGGATGCTACTTTGTCAGCTGGTGCCAGGAATGCTTTTTTGATTGATGAGCCTTTAGCCGCTGCTATAGGCGCAGAAATTCCTATTGCTGCCCCTTCGGGTAATATGATTGTTGATATTGGCGGTGGTGCGACTGAGGCAGCTGTAATTTCTTTGGGAGGGGTGGTTGTTCATAAGTCAGCCAGGGTAGCAGGGAATAAGGTTGATGAAGCGATTGCTACTTATATGAGAAAAAAACATAATTTGATTATTGGCGATCAAACCGCAGAAGAAGTTAAAATTAAAATTGGCTCGGCAACGGCTTTGTCAACCACAGAAAAAATGGAGGTTAAAGGGCGGGATTCAATCATGGGTTTGCCAAAAATAATTGAGATTACTTCAACCGAAGTAACAGAAGCAATTAGGCCCGTCCTAAATCAAATCATTGGGGCTGTTAAAGCCGTTTTAGAAGAGACACCTCCAGAGTTGGCATCAGATATTATTGACAAGGGAATTGTGATGAGTGGGGGAACCAGTTTGCTCCGGAATTTTGATAAACTGATGACAGAAGAAGTTGGTGTGCCCGCCCATGTTGCTGAGAACCCAATGCTCTGTGTTGTTAAGGGGACAGGAATTGCTTTAAGTAGCATTGAAAAGTACAAAAAAAGCATTACCAAAAGGTAAGTAAAAATAGGAAACGTTTTTAGGTAAATGTGAGAGATTTATAGACAAAATTTATAGGACTTCATTTTGTCAATTATTATAAGTCTTTTGATTAACGGGGGAGAGCCTATATTTTAAAGGGTAATTTAAAAGCTTATTAAACGGTTAAAAAACGAAAAATTAGTTTATAATTGGAAAAAAAAGGGTGAGTAAAAAGATTGAACATATTGGTTAAAATAGAGTAGTTAATAAAAGATGAAAAAAATCTTATAGTTATTAGGCAAAATAATGTTTTTTCAGGATTAAATATTTCTTTTATTAATCCTTATAACTATAAATATAAGTTTCAAGTTTTGATAAAAAAATAAGTTTTTTTTAAAAAAAGTCCAGTTGAAAACAAAAAAAATTTGAAAAAATTGCCCACAATTTCTTTAAAATCAACCTATAATGTGAAATTTTGAAAATTGACTATGTTAAAAAAAGACCTAAATAAAGTCAAAATCGGATTTTTAACCCTCGTTAGCACCTCGGAAACGAATTTGCTAACATTTTTGGCTTCGCGAATTGATAAAAACAGGAAAACTTTTGTCACCACCCCCAACCCTGAGTTTTTTGTTTTTGCCAAAAATCAACCTTGGTTTAAGAAAATTTTAGAAAAATCTGATGTGGCAATTCCTGATGGAATCGGATTTTTTTTGGCAAGTAAAATTCTTAATAAGTCAATTAAAGAGCGCCTTTCCGGTACTGATTTGATGGAAAAACTTTGTCAAACATCCGTCCGAAAAAATTGGAGCGTTTATTTAATTGGGGGAGAAAATGGTGTTGCTAAAAAGACTTTTGAGATTTTAAAAAGACGTTATCCAAAATTAAAAGGTTGGGCAAAATCTGGACCCCGATTAGAATTAGTTGATGGAAAATGGTCAACGAAATCTAAAAAAGAAATTGTTAAAACGATTAAAGAAATTAATGCCAAAAAACCGGATTTGCTTTTTGTTGCTTTTGGCATGGGAAAACAAGAAAAGTTTATTTGGGAAAATTGGGATGAACTAAAAGTTAAATTGGCAATTGGAGTTGGCGGAGCATTTGATTATATTTCAGAAAAAGTACCTCGAGCCCCTAAATGGCTTCGCCAGTTAGGCTTGGAGTGGCTCTATCGCTTATTCCGCCAGCCTTGGCGCTGGAAAAGGCAGTTAAGGCTGATTGAATTCGTTTGGCTAGTAATAAAAGAAAGGCTTGCTTTTAAGTAGCTGCTTTTTCTTGCATGCCTAGAAGCCAAAGAACGGCTTCCTTTCTATAACGGCGGTCGCCACGGGAGTTGATGCGAATAGCAGGAAGCTTGCCTCGTTTTCCCCACCTTTTTATTGTTAATGGAGAGACCCGAAGAATTTCAGCGACTTCCCGAACGGTTAATAAATCAGGAAGGTCCTCCAAACGCAGGGGCTTCTTTTTTTTGTCAGTCATGACTGGTTACCTCTGTGATTAACTGTAACACAGTATAACAGAAGTGTCAACCCTATTTTTAAGGCTAAAAAAGAAAAAGTTGGTGAAGTTTGAGCCTCTAGGTTATAGTTTGTTTTATTTCGAGCGTTAGCGAGAAACAAGATTCTCCCAAAATTTCGGGAGGTTCTTACTTTAACTCAACCGTTGCTCCGGCATCTTCTAATCTCTTTTTTGCTTTTTCTGCATCTTCCTTATTAATTCCCGTAAGGACTTCTTTAGGCAAAGATTCAACTAAATCTTTAGCTTCTTTTAGTCCAAGAGACTGATTGAGCTCACGAACCGCCTTGATAACGCTGATTTTGTTTTCCCCAGCCGCAGTGAGGACAACATTAAAAGTTGTTTGACCAGCGGGTTTTTCTTCTTCAGGAGCTTCGTCTGTTGCTGGTGCGGCTGTTGGAGTTGCTGCCACTGCTGGAGCGGCGCTGACTCCAAATTTGTCTTCTAGGGCTTTAACTAAGTCAGCTAATTCAACCACAGAAAGCTTTTCAATTTCGCCAATGATTTTGGTTAGTTTTGGTGAGGCCTTGGCGGGCTTTGCTTTTTTCTTTTCTTTTTTAGCCGCCACTTTGCTCACCCCCTTTCGCTTTTAGAACAAAGACTAATTTTTTTAGATTCCAATAAAGAGCATTATTCAGACCGTAAAAAGGGGATTGAAGCGTATTAACGAGCCTCGCTTTTAATTCGTCTTTTGAAGGCAAGCTGGCTAATTGTTTGATTTTTTCTATTGAGGTGGCTGTTTGGTCAAGTAAACCAAACTTTATCTTTGGCAGCTCATTAACCTTGGCAAAATCAACCAGAGCTTTAAGTGGGCTGATTTGGTCTTCATAAGCCCAAATAACCGCGGTTGGGCCTTGGAGAACCTCAGGCGCAATTTTTATCTTACTGTCTTCAGCGGCTCGATTTAGAAGAGTATTTTTAACCACTTCAAATTCACCACCAGCTTTTTTGATGTTTTGGCGCAGTTCAGCCATTTGGGAAACTTTAAGACCATGATAGTCAGTCAAAACCACTGCCTTGGCTTGTTTAAGCTTTTCAATTAGATTTTGAACTGTATAGACTTTATCTGATTTAACCATTTAAAAATCCTCGGACCCACCGAGGATATAATCCTGTCACCTCGGTAGGCCTTACTCCGCTTTTAACGGATGCCGACTGTCTTAGGCGAGAATAATTTTAATCTTTTATTGGAGTTATGTCAAGGGTTCTTTAAAGTAAAGACTTTTTCTGGTTGACTTTCAATTTTTTCCATTTCAGGGCTATCAGGAAATAGCCTTTGAAGAAGAAGGTTTCCGTTTCTTCTTCCCTTAATGGCAAAAGTCCATCTTTCATCTTTGCCGAATAAAATTTCAAGAAATTTTTTATTTCTCATTTGCTCCATTTGTTCTGGAGAAAAGGCAAGATTTCGAGATTTTCCTTTGCTTTCCCCAGGGAGACCTATAGGTTCACCAGGAGCTTTTAAACGTCCTTGAAAATGACGGGCTATTGTAGTTTCTGTTGGGTGTTCCCTAATTTCAGGCATTTTAAATGGAAGTTAAGTTAATTTTAATACCAGGCCCCATCGTACTAGTTATAACCGCCTTTTTTATTTTATTTATTCCAATTGCTTCTGTCAATGCTTTGAAATTAGCCTCCAATTCTCTTGGTTTGAAATCAACCTTACCAATTACTTGGTGAATTAAGGGCGCTTTAGCCTCGGTTTTGAACTGGGTTTTATTTGCCATTTGTTTGGCTAATTCTTTTGGATTGTCGGTGATTGTGCCCGTTTTAGGGTTGGGCATTAGGCCTTTGGGTCCAAGAATCTTGGCATACTTAGTTAGCTTGGGCATTGTTGCGGGCGTGGCTAAGAGAACATCAAAATCAATTTTTCCTTTGGCAATCTTTTTTAAAAGGGCATCATTAACAGTCGCAATTTTAGTTTGCTTGCCGGTTGAGTGAGGAAATTGGACTTCTCCTTTCAAACCTGCTTCTTTGATTACTAAATGAACTTCAATAGAACCATTGAACTTAGAAAAAGAGGTTTCTTGAGCCAGTTTGATTGCTTCTGATAGGGGATAGATTTTGTTACGGTCAACTTTTTTTCTGGCGTCTTGATACTTTTTTCCTCTAACTTTAGCCTTAGGAGGAGCCTTTTTCTTAACAACTTTTTTGGCTTTGGCTTTTGTTTCTTTTGCCAGTTTTTTTTCTTTCTCTTTTATCCTTTTTGCTTCAGCCAGAGCCTCGGCACCCATGTCCGTGATGCGTCCGTGCTCTTTTCCAGTTTTAACAATTTTCCGACCCTTTTCAGTGGTCTTTTTCTTTTCCTTTATTTCCGAGTCATCAATGACTTTGATTCTTTTTTTACCCATGATTATTTTTGAACTTTTACTCCCATGCTATTGGCAGTGCCCTCAACGATTCTTTTAGCGGCTTCTAAATCTTCGGTGTTCAAGTCCGCCATTTTTTCTTTGGCGATTTTTTCGATTTGAGCCATTGTTAACACTCCCACTTCTTCTTTGCCGGTTTCACCTGATCCTTTTTCAAGTTTTAGAGCTTTTTTAATCATTTCTGAAACGGGTGGTAGCTTGATAACAAAGTTAAAAGTATTGTCTTGGTAGATAGTGATTACCACCGGAATAACTTGACCCTTTTTATCAGCCGTTTGTTCATTATAAGATTTTATAAAATCCATGATTGGCAGTCCGTGTTGTCCGAGTGCTGGACCAACAGGAGGAGCAGGGGTGGCTTCACCCGCTGGCAGATTGAGTTTGATAACGGTTTTTACTTTTTTTGGCATTTTAAATCTTGCTTACTTGAAGAAAATCAAGTTCAACTGGAGTCTCTCGACCGAAAATGGAGACTAGAACTTTAACTTTACCCTTGGCCTCATCAATTTCTTCAACCGAGCCCAGGAAGTCAGCAAAAGGTCCGTCAATAATCCTGACCGCTTCACCAACACTGAATTTAGCCTTGAATTTGGGTGCTTCCATCTTCATAAACTTTTGAATTGCCGTCACTTCTTTATTGGCAATGGGGGTTGGTTTGTTGCCGACACCAACAAAACCAGTAATTCCATTGGTTGTTCGGACGGTGAGCCAGGATTGATCGGTAAGAACCATTTTAATCAGGAGATAGCCAGGAAAGATTTTTTCCTTTATTTTTTTCTTTTGACCAGAACGGATTTCGATTTTTTCTTGAGTGGGAATGAGAAGTTCTAAAACCTTTTCCTCCAAACCCATTGATTCAATTCTTTGTTTGAGTTGTTGAGCAACTTTGTGTTCGTGCCCAGAATAGGTGTGAACCACGTACCAACGGGCTTTTTTACTCCCGGCTTTATTAATAATGATGTGTTCGGGAGTTGATTTGGTGATTGCTTTTTTCTTTTTTTTAGGCTTAGTTTTAGCCTTGATTTTTGTTTTCGTTGCCATTGTTTTTTTATCGACTGATTACCAGTTCGGTTAGTTTGGTAAAAAACAAATCAAAAGCACCCAGGAAAATAGCTGCCACCACGGAGGTAGCAATAACGATTAAGGTTAGGCGAGTTGCCTGGGCTCTTGAAGGCCAAGAAACTTTGGTAAGTTCCGTGCGCACTTCCTTTAAAAAAACAAAAGGCTTAGCCTTTTGGACTATTGGCAGTTCCATGATGCCCAAATTTTATCACAAAGAGAAGTTTTTTTCAAAGAAAACGGCCCTGCGAAAGTGTGTGTTGATGACTCTCGCAGGGCTATTTGCCCTTTTCATCATGTTCTCCGGGTAGCAATAGTGATAGCAAGGCCACCTACCAAGAACATGAGATAGGCGCACATTCCAGTGATAGGGTCGAGCGGAATCATTTCGCGTAGCATTGCCCATGCCAAGCCTAACGCAAAGAGAACTGCAGAAATGCCAAGGGCAACGCTAGCAATCTTTAGAATCTTCATTCTCTCCTCCTTGTTTTGCTCTTGCCGGACGATTGAATTTTCAACGGAGATGAAGTCGCCAATGACCTTACTCCACTATCCTATAGCTTATCAAAAAAGGGATAAAAGTCAATCAACAGAAGTTGGTGTTGGCCACCAAATAATAGAACTGCTTTAAAAAAGGCTTTAGAGTGTGCCGTAAAGCGTTTGGATGCCGATTATATCTCCTTCACCAAGAACGGTCTTTTCTCCTTCGTAATAGCCATACATTACTTCACCTTGACATTCACTTTTATAAAGGTCATTTAAACCTGCTCCGTGACCAAACTCATGGAGGGCAACGGTGTCTAAATCAATATCTCCTGGGAAATAATTCGTATCAAACATGATATCGTACTCATAAATTGTTTTTGCTTGGAACCAAATGGCGGTAACGGCAATGACATTGGGATCGCTGTAGTTACCATAAGAAATGGCGTTGCGATAATCATAGACTCCCCAGGCATAGTATCCAGGGATGCTGCCTCCAAAAATATCTCCGGCAGTAGCTGCTTCCCAGGTATCCGTGGCCCATTTTGAAACACCGCCTAAACCAGCTTCATAGTAGTAGTTTTCAGGTTGATTCCATTTGGGTTTAGCTCCAGAAAGGAAACCATAGCAAGTTGATTCTTCTGGTGGGGGAGTTGGTTCTCCATTTCCTTTGGGACAATCGTTCGGACATTTCTTCCAGTTTTCTCTAGGTTCACAGATTCCATCATTGTCACAAACGGGCTCTTTGCCAGGAGCGTACCTAATGAAAACGACTTTATGTAGGTCTTTTTCCGCTGGTTGGGGGAAGGGTGGTGTTTCCGCTTTGCCATATTTATTTCCTGGAGAGGCAAAAACAGCGTTAGTAGCAACAAAAAAGGCAACGATAAAAAGAAGTCCAATTATCTTTTTCATTTTCTCACCTCCTTCCTAAGGAGATTATATCATGAAATTCAATGGGAAATTCAAGAAGTTTATTTCTCTTCCTCTTTTTCTTCTTCTTCAGGTTCTTCTTTCTTTTCTTTCTTCTTCTTTTTTTCTGGCTTCTTTTTAGGCTTTCTTCGGGCATAGGCGGCAAAAGAGCTGCCCGCTCCGATTAAAGCCAGAAGAATTAAGCCGGCAATAAGAGCTTGGCCAGTTGAGAAAATACCTAAAATCTTTCCTGCTTCAGGGCTGGGGCTAGGGGATTCTTCTGGGGTTGGCGAAGGGGCTTCTTCGCCAATAACAACTCCTTCTTCAACTTCTTCTTCTTCAACTTCAGGGGTGGGTGAAGGAGAAGGGGAGGGCTCGGGTGAAGGGGAAGGTTCAAAATGGTAAACAACTTCCAATTTGGCAATATTCTCGCCAGCCTCTTTTGATTTAAAAGTGATGGCATATTCTGTTTCTGGAGAAGCATACAAAAAGCCATAGGGATAAATAAAAATGCCCTTATTTTCAATCGCTCCTTCAAGCCATTGACGAACCACATTGGTAACCGTTACTTCTTTCCAACCAGTGCCAGTAATAGAGATTTCTGCTTCAACCGCCTGGGTTTGATTAATCGTGGGTTTATTGTTCCAGGTTAAAGAATTCTCTTCCCAGTCTCCGGAGATTGGACCAACATTAAGTTTGGCCGTGTCTGCGTAATGAACCGAGTGAACATAGAATTTAAGGGTGGCACTGTCAAGAATAGCGCCTTCGGGCAAGTCTATGTTTTCGAATTGAAGATAGCCCAAACGAGTGGTGTATTTGTTGCTGATGATGACGTGGTCAAAACCACCGTTGACTTTGTCAGGATAAGCTTCATTAGCATAAGTGTCTTTGATTGACTCAAAAACCTCTGAATCACTATCAGCAGAATAGGACATCTGGGGCAAAGCAAAGAGAAGGATTATCGCGGGCAGGAGAAAGATTAAAAACTTAACCCGCTTCATTGTGCTGGATTATACATGAGCTTGTCAATTTTGTCAAAAGTTTTTAAGGATTACTTTAATTTGCTTGTTTCTTTGTGTTCTGTTTTTTTCCGACATCGACGACAATACTTTTTCAAAACCAGTTTATCAGGAGTGTTGGTTTTTGATTTAGAGGTAATGTAATTCTGTGATTTACAAACAGAACAAATCAAAGCAATTGGTTGTCTTGGTCCTTTTTTTGCCATGGGGAAATTATAACAAAAACAAACCTCGTTTAAAAGTGTGTTAAAATGGGAATAAATCAATGGAAGAATTAGCAGAAAAGATTTTTAAAGACAAAAGAATTGCTCTTGCTATTTTAATTGGTTTATGCCTAGTGGTTTATCTTAATAGCCTTAATGGCGCTCTTGTTTCTGATGACCTGGGTATGCTTAAAGAGCCTTTGATTGGTTCTCCTTTAAAGATTTTAGCTAAAACCCGAAATCTTTCCTACTTTACCAAGTCAATAAACTTTTTAATCGGTGGTGTTCACCCTTTTATCTTTCACTTAACTAACCTTTCTTTCCATATTGGGGTGGCGATTTTGGTTTACTTTTTTCTTTTGCAAATCACTAGCAAAGAAATTTCTTTGCTAGCCTCCGCTATTTTTGCTGTTCATCCTCTTAATTCCGAGGTTGTTAGTTGGATTTCTGGTCGTCCTTATTCTTTGGCAGCGATTTTCCTTCTGGCTTCGCTTTTGCTTTATATCTTTGCCAATAAAAAAGAAAAATATCGTTACTATTTCTACTCTGCTTCTTTAGCTTGTTTTTTACTTGCCATGTTTGCTGAATTTAAATCAGTTATTTTCTTAGCCTTAATTGTTTTATACGAATTTTCTTTTGGAAAATTATTTAAACGATGGAAAATTTTAATTCCTTATTTTGTCATCACCCTATTTTTCGTTGTTTTGCTTTTTCAACCTTTAATAACGAGAGTAGAAACGGAAAATCCGGAATATGCTGGGGGAACGAAATTCTTCAACCCTCTTCAACAAGTTCCCATTGCTTTAAGTTCCTATTTGGAACTCTTTGTTTGGCCCATGAATTTGACTTTGTATCACGAGGACCTGACTTTTTCCGTTCCTAATTTTCTTATTAGAGCGGGAATTACTGTTATATTGCTTTGTAGTTTGATATATTTTTATCGAAAAGAAAAGTTATTATTTTTTGGTTTTTCCTTTTTTATTCTTTCTCTTGTTCCTACAATGTTACCTATTCATATTGCCTGGATTGTGGCCGAAAGATACGTTTATTTGGGTTCAATTGGACTTTGTTTAGCCGTTGCTTGGGTTTTGGTTAAATATCTAAAGAAATATCCCCAAGCGCTTTTAATCGTTGCTGGAATTTTGGTGGTTTTGTTATCAATCCGAACAATTATTCGTAATCAAGATTGGCGGACTCGAGAAACGCTTTGGGTTGCCACTGCCAAAGTTTCGCCAACCAGTCCTAAGGCTTGGAACAATATGGGTGATATCTATGCGGGGAAAAAAGATTTTCAGTCAGCGATTATGGCTTTTCAGCGGGCAATTGCCCTTCGACCAAATTACGTTGATGCCCATCACAATATTGGCGTGACCTATTTACAAATGAGGGAATTCGACTTGGCGATCGAGTGGTTTGAAAAGGCAATTGCCATTCACCCTTTACCCCAGTCCTATCATGACATGGGCGTGGCCTATTTTTATAAAGGGGA
>CAYFXA010000011.1:0-7183 GCA_964347135.1 uncultured Gammaproteobacteria bacterium
TGAATTATCAAAAAAGTACTATTCAGGGAACTAAATATGAAGATATCAATGCCAATGGAGTCCATGATTATTTGTTTCCACCCTTTGAAAACAATCTTCTAAACGGTTGGAAAATTCGCTTGTATGATGAAAACTGGAATTATCTTAGTGAGACAACCACTGCTCATCTTGGTAATCAAGGTCAGTATCGCTTTGAAGGCCTTGATCTAGGTACTTATTACGTCTGTGAGGTTCTTCAAGCTGGTTGGGATCAAACTGGACCATTAGAGGGAGCCGGCAGTGTTGATAATAGTCATAGTCCAACAGGGGATGGTTTGGGAGTCTTTAATGGTTCCGGAGACCTTAGTGAGGGTGGAATTTGTTGGCGAACAGAGATTAATGAATCTGGTCAAACTCGAGGCTGGTTAAAGTTTGGTAACTTCGAACTAGGTAAGATTAAGGTTTGTAAATATGAGGATTTGGATGGTGATGGAGAACTTGATGCAGGTGAACCAGGAATGCAAGGCGTAACAATAAATCTATCTAAGAAAAGCGGAATTTGTTTGCCTATGATAGGTTGCATTTGGTTGCCGTTCGATTCTGGTGAAACTGACGTAGATGGTTGTTATGAATTTGATGGTCTAACTTATGGAGATTATCGTGTTTCTGAGATTATTCCACTTTTCTATTATCAAACTTACCCAACTAACCCAAATTACCATCGGGTTTTAGTTGAGTCTGGTACTGATACAGAAGTTTATTTCTTAAATGCACCTTATGAGCCCGAAATCTCAATTGCCAAAGAAAACGATAAATCAGGAGGAGCCACCACCGGAGACATTGTTAATTACACTCTAACCTTAACCAATGGACCAGTTCCTCTTATTGTGGATGTGATTGATGTTCTTCCTGAAGGATTTACCTATGTTGCTGGAAGCGGTAAAGTTGATGGAGCCCTCCACGAACCAACGGTTTCAGGAAATACTCTAACTTGGAAGGATCTTAGTTTTGGTCCTGACCAAGAGAGAGTCATTACCTATCAAGCTGAAATTGAAGACAGCCAACCAGCCGGAACTTATTACAATTTGGCTACCTGCCGAGGTGAAACGGAAGGTGAGATGTTTGTTCGTTACATGGAACCTCTTACAGCCAATTGCGATGTTGTTGAATCAAGTGTGCCCATTGGTCGAGGCTTTGCTTACAGTACCTCGGTTGGTGGGCAGGTTTTGGGAGAGGCAGTGGTTCTAGGAGCAGCCACTGGTTCACCAACCTTTTTATTACTCATTGCCTTGTTAATGATTCTCAGCGGAATTGCTATCTTAAATTACAAGAGAATTAAAAAAGTGCTAAATAAATTGGGTTACAAAAAATTATTCAAGAGTTTCTTCATTGCTCTTGGTTTGCTAGTTTTTTCCGTTGGTCTGGTTAGGGCGGCTACTTTAGTGGTTAAACTTAATGAACTACCAGAATACATTAATTACGACCCATTTGATATTTACTACACGGCTATTCAAACAGAAGGTAAGCCAGTTGAAATTAAAGCCTTTATGAATAAAGATGGTCAGTCTAAGTTCGAATTTGGCACTTCCAATCAAACTTCAGGCAGTTTTACGGTTGACAGTGCTTCGCTTTCTGGTGATGGCAAGTACTATTTCTTGGTCAAAGCAACGAGTGGTGGGGTAACGGTTCAGAGCGCGGAGGAATCAGTTATCCTTGACCGCGAAGAACCCAGCCCAGTGAGTAATTATCGAAAAGAAAAGATAGGCAGTAAGAAATATAGACTTTGTTGGAGAACTCCTAACGAAGACGACTTTAAAGAAGTTCTTGTTTATCGCTCTGATAAAACAGAATTTGATGCTGACCACAGCACTCAGGTAGCGGGAATTGGCGGTTCCAAGGATGAAGAGAAATGTTGGGAAAACGATGTCCCCGAAGACAAAGACTATTATTATGTTACTCGAGTCGTTGACAAGGCTGGAAATATCTCCAATGTGGTGGGTGATTCTGAAGCAACGGAAGTAAAGGTTATTCAAGAGTTTGTTTCACCCACACCGATTGCTCTTCCAGTTGTTAGTCCTGCGCCAACAGGGGAAGCAGAGGAAGTTGAGGAAGGACAGATTCTTGGTGGTGAAGCTCCCGAAGAAACGCTTGCTCCAGGAGCCTTAGGCGGTTTAAGCCAAACGGTTTCCGAAACGGTTACCGGACTTGGTCCCTGGAAAACCTTGGGCTTAATCATTGTGGGTGGAGGAATAATTGGCTTAATCATCTACTTCTTCAGGCGTCGTTAACTTCACTTGACTTAGATTCAGGCTTGACCCATAATTGACCTATGAACCTGCTCGAATGGGCGAGGCATTTTTTCGTTCCTCGCCATTCAAATAATCAAAAAGCCAAAATTCTTCATCCCTCAACTCTCTCGGTTATTGTTGCTGTTTTTCTGGTTTACCAATTTGCGATTAACTTTTACCTTTTAATTCAACCCTCTATTCTTGGCTATGCTTCAAATATTACTCCAGAACAGGTTATTGAACTAACCAACCAAAAGCGATTAGAAAACGGTTTAAAACCCTTAACCATTAATGGCAAACTTAATGAAGCCGCTCAAAGAAAAGCAGGTGATATGTTTGCTTTTGATTATTGGTCTCATAATTCGCCTTCGGGTCGAGACCCTTGGTCTTTTTTTCGAGAAGTGGGTTACAAATATCAATATGCTGGTGAAAATCTGGCAAGAGACTTTATGAATTCAAGTTCGGTGGTTGATGCTTGGATGAATTCACCCACTCATCGGGATAATATTCTTAATTCTCATTATCAGGAAACTGGTTTAGCCGTTGTTAATGGCACTCTTGATGGTGTAGAAACAACCTTGGTGGTTCAGCTCTTTGGCACGCCAGCACCAGCACCAGTGGCCCAACAACCCACCGTGACTGCGCCAACGCCTGCATCTTCGCCAACACCAACTCCAGAAGTGGGTGAAGCCGCAACAATTGAAGAAAAAATTGAGATTGCCCCAGTAGCAATTGCCCAGGCAAAAGAAGGAACAACAGCCGCTCCCGTAACTTCGCCTTTTGCTTTAACTAAAAGTTTGGTTGTTCTAATCCTGGGAATTGTTTTAGGGGCTTTGATTTTAGATGTCTTTTTGGTTCATCAAAAGAAAATCGTTCGTCTTTCTGGACGTAATTTGGCTCATCTAATTTTCATTACCATGTTATTACTCGCAGCTGTTTTAACTACCCAAGGAGCGATTTTATGAAAATGACCAAAGATTTAAAACACTATTTAGCTCTGATTGCTTTTTTGTCTATCAGTTTGGCTTTGTTTTTAGTTTTTAACTTTAATCGCCAGATTCAAATGGGAATTACTTTAATAATGGCCGGAGGCTATATTATCTGGGGAGTTGTTCATCACTCAGTTAAAAAAGAACTTCATCCCAGAATCATTTCAGAATATATTTTGGTGGCAACAGTAGCGAGTATCGTGGTGATTTTTCTTCTGATGAGGACTTAGTCTTGTTTTTTGATTAGTTTTTTTCCAATTTCAATTGCTTTTAAAGCATGTTTATAACAAAAGAGGCGGCGTTCAGGAACGGGATTCCAACCTCGGCCATCACTGTTTTCCGCTAGGAGTAAATGATGCCAGCCTTCTTGGGCTTTTTTAGAATCTCCGGCCCGGATTAGATAAGACCGAGCTTCGTCACAAAGACGGTTAAGTTTTTTGTCATCAGGATCTTGATCCCAAACTTTTAATGACCTGTCTGGCGCCCAACTGCCGGTTCTCAGATAAACTTTTTTTTTGGGTGGATTTTTTTTGAGGTAGTCTGTTGGGGTAAGTAGTTTTACACTTTCTTCATTAGTTGCCCAGTTGACGAAGTCTAAAAAAGTTTCCACAGGAATTGAGGCAGGTATGTTGCCCTTGAATCCAATGAGCTCAAAATCACTGCCAAAGGGAATGACTAAGCCCTTAACTTTTTTTGATTTAGCCATTTTCTTAAGTCTTTTTCGAAAACGATTTGGGCTAAAGAGCCACCGAAAAGCTTTGGGTGCAGCAAGACTAGCGCCAAAATAGAGTGGTGTCCAAACTTGCTTCATTAAAACAGCTTGTATCTCTGTATCAGCGCCTTTAATGATAATTGGCTCAAAATCGGGGTTGTTAACGTCATGACGGAATTTCAAAGCTAAGGCTGGTAAGCTAATAATTTGTTTCAGAATAGAGGCAGTGAAAAAATGCATCCCTCTTTCAGTAAAACCAATTGGTTTTCTTTCGATAGAGACTGATTCTCCGGCGGCAGTTTGAGACAAAACCAAGTGGTCATAATCAATCATGGTCCAAGAAAAACCAAATTTCTTTAAAATCGGAGCTAAATTTGGACTCCAAGCCGCTTCAGGCAGAAAGAATCCCTTTGGCTTCGTTACTCCTAAAAGCCGGTCTAAAAGACCAAGATGTCTTTTAATATGGAGATTGATATCAACTTCTTGGATAAGAGGAAGAATTGGCTGGGAATAAGCAAAACCCAATAATTCAAATTGTCCATTTTCAACACCCCTTTTAATTAAGTCTATTATCTCAGGATATTCTTTTTCCAAAATTTCAAGAGTCACCCCAGTAAAATTAAAAGCAATTCTAGATTTAGGGATTTTTAAAAGACCCTTGAGAGTGGGCAAGTAGCTTTCTTTGATAACTTTAGGAATTTCTGTTGGAGGAATTTCAGCGTATTGAAGATTGGCGTGAAGAATTAAAGATATATTTAACACTTTAGTAGAGTAAGAGATAGAGAATAAAAATATCAAAAAGTAAAACACCTAGAATTAATCCGTATTGAGAAATTCTATACCCCTTCTCTGCGGGGATTTTAAAAACTCCCCGTGTTTTCTTTTCACCCACCCTATCTAAATTGTGATTAATATCAAGATGCCAGAGAGAAATTATAAAAAAAGTGTTTAGTAAAATAAGAAAAAAGATTCTTTGAAACATACTCCTAAATTATAACACAATAAGTTAGTCTCCCTTAATCACTGCCAAAGGTCTAAGGCAACAAACTTTTTTACTTAGTTTAGCTTCAACCAGAGTTTCAATTACCAAATTAATGTCTTTGTAAGCCTGAGGTGCTTCATCAGAGATAACATGAAAGGGTTTGTTGTAAAGAATTTCGCCCATTTTCTTTTCAAATTCTTCTTTTTGAATTGTTCTCTTAGCTTCACCCCGACTCATACTCCGTCCTGCACCATGATTAATCGAAAAATAGGTTTCTTTAGCATCAGGTAGGCCCACCATCACATAAGAAGAAGTACCCATGCTGCCAGGAACAAGAGAGGGATGGCCCGTATCTAGATAGTGCTTGGGGTTTTGCTCGTGCCCTGCTGGCAGGGCTCGAGTCGCTCCCTTGCGGTGAACTAAGACCTTTTTTCCTTGATGTTTTTCCCATTTGGCAATGTTGTGAGCAACATCATACAAAAGAGTCAATCGCGACTCTTTGTTTTTAAAAACTCGTTTAAAAACATCGCGAACATAATGAGCCATTAACTGGCGATTGGCAAAGGCAAAATTAACACAACCGGCCATAGCCGAAAGATAGGCAGAACCAGTGGGGGAGTCAGCGGGTAAGACAGCCAAATTATGAGTTGGGGCTTTGATCCCATGTTTTGATTCTTCTTTAAAGAATTTATTGGTGTAGTCAATACAGGTTTGATGACCTAAAGCCCGAGAACCAGAATGAATCATGACACAAATTTGGTTTTCAAAAAGCCCCCACTTTTTGGCTAAATCTTTGTCAAAAACTTTCTCCAAAACTTGAATTTCAATGAAATGATTCCCTGAACCAAGAGTGCCAACCTGTTTTTCGGCTCGTTTAATCGCCCTTTCAGAAAGATGTTGAGGATCAGCGCCAGATAATCTACCATTTTCCTCAATTGACTCAGTGTCTTTTCTTTCGCCATAGTTTTTTTTAATCAAAGCTTGGGCACCATGATAAATAATGTCTCGAAAAGGAAGGTTGGGAATAGTTTCCCGCCGTTTTTGTCCCAAACCAACCGGAATCTCTCTTTGAATTCTGTTCATCAGCAATCTCAATAATTCCTGAGAAAAAACCTTGGGATCATATTTTAATTGACTAGAAAGCAAACGCACCCCGCAATTAATATCCATGCCCACCGCCCCTGAAGAAACAATCCCATCAGCGGCCATTACTCCACCAATGGGCAAACCAAATCCCTCATGAACATCTGGCATGGCGACTACCGGAGAGATGAGTTTTGGTAAAGAAGCGGATTGAACTAGTTGTTCTAAAGAACGGTCTTCTTTAACGTGTTCTAAAAGTTCTTCCTTAGCATAAACAATGGCGTCAGCTTTCATTTGAGGCAATCTCTCCACCTGCCAACGATTCACCCCAATGTTTTTCAATTTAACTTCCATGGTTTCATTATACAATATTGCCCCTTGACAACAATTTTCAGAATTGTTTTAATAAATTTAGTGCGTTCCGAATAAAACCCGAAGAAGTGCCAAGAGAGTAGGGAAGGAGGTGAGAGAAAGTGGCAAGAGAAAAAAAGTCGAGAATGGTGAAAGCGAGTGGCCGCACTTATTTTTTTGACCTTAAAGAAACCCAGGATGGCAAGAAATATCTTGTTTTAACCGAATCCCGCCGAACTAAAGGCGGTGATGAGTTTCTTCGGTCAACCATCGTTCTTTTTCCTGAGCAGGCCAAAGAATTTGATGAGGCAGTGGGAGAAATGACCGCCAAATTGGCTTAAGTCAGGGCTTGGAGATAAGTGAAATCTATGGTAAAATATGCCTATATGAGGGCAGGAACTTATTTTATCAGCCCGAGTAAAGGAAAAATGGCTATCAATGAGATGGCTAATGATTTAGTGGCTTTTATGGCTGAACAGCCAGACTATTTTTATCGTTTAGTCATTGGCACTGACTCAAAAACCAAAAGATTAAATGGTAGTCAAAAAGTAGATTTTATTACGGCTGTGGTCATTCATCGAAAAGGAAAAGGGGGACGCTACTTTTGGCAGAAGAAGAAAGTTGATAACATCAGAACCCTTAGAGGTAAAATATATACAGAAACCCTACTTTCAATCCGCCTTGCTGAAAAAATTGTTCCCCAATTAACCCAAAAATTAGATGGTGAGAGATACAAATTAGAAATCCACATTGATGTGGGTGATATTGGCCCTACCCGGGAAATGATTAAAGAAGTCGT
>CAYFXA010000012.1:0-9115 GCA_964347135.1 uncultured Gammaproteobacteria bacterium
CAATCAGAAACAGCTAAATAGCGAAGGGTTTGCTGAATTTCTTTCAAAAAATCTCTTGCTTCCCAGGGACTTCTTATATCTGGTTCAGTCACAATCTCTAAAAGAGGCACTCCTGACCGATTAAAATCAATCAAAGTTGATTTTCCGGCGTGAATTAACTTTGCCGTGTCCTCTTCAAGATGAACCCGCTTAACCCGGATTTTACCAATCTTTCCTTTTACCCCAAAAGGCAAATCATATTGGCTGATTTGAAAGCCTTTAGGAAGGTCAGGATAAAAATAATTCTTCCGATCAAATTTGGAAAATGAAAGAGTCTGACAACCAAAAGCCATGCCCACCAAAAGAGACCATTCAATCGCCTTTTTGTTAGCCACTGGCAAAGCTCCAGGTAGGCCCAAACAGACCGGACAGACATGGGTGTTTGGTTGATGACCAAAATAATCAGTTGAGCAGCCGCAAAACATTTTTGAACGGGTCTGTAACTCAACGTGAATTTCAAGACCGATGATAGATTCGTAAGACATATTTTTTTCTAAGACTGAATAAGCCTAAAATGAAAACAAACAGGCTAATAATCAAAACAATCCAGGTAACCCCCATCAAATCAACCAGCGCGGCAGTAACAAAAACAGGAATGGCAGCCGCAACGGTCACCAAAGCCCCCAGGACTCCAAAAACACGCCCACGAACATCAAAGCGAGTGTTCTCTTGAAGCAGGGTTTGGGCGGGTATATTGACCATAATCGAGGTCATTCCTAAGGCAATCATCGTGACAAAAGCAAAAAAGGTAGCCATCGTGACTCGGGGAACAATCAAAGCCAGAGACATTAAGCCAAAAGCAGACCCAAAAATTCCTATGGTAATGAGAATTCTTTTGCCCAGCCTCTTAATTGACCTTTCAACCAGAATACTTCCCAAAACCGCTCCTATTCCTGCGGGAAGAATTAAAATCAGACCAGCATCACGAATGTCAATGCCTAAAACATTTTGGGAATATGAAGGAAAAAGAATCACCACTGTCGCCAAAAAGATTTGGGTGAGAACATAAAGACCAATAGGAATTAATACTCGGGGTTCATTTTTTATAAACTCATAACCTTCCTTAACATCTTTAGCAATTTCTCCAAAGCCTTTCTCAACATCCCACCTTCTCCTGGGTTCATCCTTGGGCAAGAGGTAGGTTGCCAAGGTAGCAATAAAAAGGAAAATTGAAGCCAGAACAAAAGGACTCCTTTGCCCCAAAGCTTTAATCACTGGACCCCCCATTGAATAGCCAACTAGGAAAGCTCCGTGAAGAGTAAAAAAGAAAAAACTGTTGGCAGCGGGAAAGTGTTCTTTTTTAACCAGAGCTGGCAAACTGGCTGCCTGGGCTGGATTAAAAAACTCATCACAAATCGAATAAAGCAAAACAATCGAATAAATAGGCCAAACTTTAACACCCACGCCAAGATAAAGCAAAACAATTAAAGATTGAGAAAGATTGGTGAAGAGTAAAACCTTTCTCTTGCTCCAAAGGTCAATAAAAGCGCCAGCAAAAAGACCAAGAAACAATGAAGGAGCAACATAAAGTGCCAAAAGCAAACCCACTGCCACCGTTGACCCCGTTGCCTCGTAAACCTTAATAATTAAAATAAAGTTGAGCATGTTGGCTGTTAATTGAGAAAGAGCCTGAGAAATCCAAAGCTTCAAGAAATCCCGGTTTTTCAAAACAGCTAAAAAGGTGGTTTTTGTCATTAAAGTTTTGGTTTTAATTTATGCCACTTAGTGGCTTGTTCGTAGGCGTAACCTACTTGAAATAATCGCTCTTCACTAAATTGCGGTCCCAGAATTTGAATTCCAATTGGCAATTTATTAACAAATCCAGCTGGAATGGCTAAGCCTGGAATACCCGCCAAATTAGCGGTCACCGTATAAATATCAGAAAGATACATCTTTAACGGATCATCAATTCTTTCTCCCAATTTAAATGGTAGATTTGGTGAAGTTGGGGCGAAAATGACATCTACTTTAGCAAAGGCTTTGTCAAAATCTTCTTTAATCAAAGTTCTCACTTGCATGGCTTTAAGATAATAGGCTTCGTAATAGCCCGTGGAAAGAGTAAAAGTCCCTAACATTATCCTTCGCTTGGCTTCATCAGCAAATTTATCCCGGGGAAAGCCATATCTGATTCCATCGTAGCGAGCTAGATTCGAAGAAACTTCGGCGGGCATGATAATATAATAAACCGCGAGGGCATATTTTGTATGAGGTAAAGAAGTATTAATTACCTTCGCTCCCAGTTTCTCAAACTCTTTAATCGCCTTTTCAACCACTGCCTTAACATCTTTGTCTAATCCTTGTTGAAAATATTCTTTGGGAATGCCGATTTTTAAACCTTTAATCCCTTTTTTAAGACTTTGGGTATAATCAGGCACTTTAATTTCAAGTGTGGTGGCATCATCTGGGTCTTTCCCAGCGGTTATGCTTAAGATTAAAGCGGCATCAGCAACGTCTTGAGTGATATGGCCAATTGAATCAAGAGAGGAAGCCATGGCAATAATCCCGTAACGAGAAACGCGCCCATAAGTGGGTTTCAAGCCAACAAGATTACAAAAAGAGGAAGGTAACCTGATTGACCCCCCTGTATCAGTCCCTGAAGCAGCCAGACACATATTTGCTGCCACGGCTGCGCCCGAACCACTACTTGAACCACCAGGAACACGTTTTAGATTCCAAGGGTTTTTTGTTGCTCCATAATCAGAATTTTCCCCTGAAGAGCCATGAGCCCAAGCATCCATATTCAATTTACCCAAAATTATTGCTCCTGCCTTTTTCACTCTTTTCACAGAAGTTGCATCATAAACAGGGATATAATCATCTAAAACCTTTGCGCCAGCAGTAGTTCTAATTCCCTTGGTTGAGTAAATGTCTTTAATGCCAATCGGTATGCCTAAAAGCGGTTTTTCATTAAAAACAGGCAAATTTTTTTTAATGATTTCATCCGCCTTTTCAGCTTGGGCAATTGCCTGGTTTTCACAAAGGGTAACAAAGGCATTTATCTTTTTATCGTGTTTTTTAATTTGCTGTAAACAAGCCCTAGTTAATTCAACCGAAGAAAATTCTTTTTTCTTCAAACCCTCTAATGCTTTTTTAATGGTAAATTGATTTAAATGCATTTAAGTAATCTCCTCAAAAATGGCTTTGATTTTAAACATGCCTTTTTCCGTGTTTTTACCTCCAGAAAGAACCTCTTTTTGGGAAAGAGAAGGTTTTGATTTATCCTCTCGGAAAACGTTTTCTAAGCCTGTTACCTGACTTGTGGGTTGAATTTTTTTGGTATTTAACTCATTTAATTGCTCAATGTACTCCAAAACCTCTGAAAGTTGTTTCTTAAACCTATTTATTTCAACTGAAGTAAGTTTCAAATTAGCCAGTTTGGCGATGTGTTTAACTTGGTTTTTGTTCAACATAAAAGTTTTTTTATTTGACTACAGCTTAAGGTATTAATTATATCCTTTTTTTGCGCCCAACCACGTCTGGCAACAGAAACACCATACTCCATTAAAACCATTTCTTCTAATGTATGGGCATCAGAATTAATTGCCATTTTCACACCATTTTTCACAGCCTCACGAACAAGATAATCTGGCAAATCTAATCTTGTTGGCCAAGCACTAATTTCCAACCATTTTTTGTTTTTTCTACAATAATTAAATATTTTATCCCAATCAAGTTCCATGCCTTCTCTTTGGTGGATCATTCTGGTTGTAGGATGGCCTAAAATTTTTGCTTTAGGATGTTTTAACCCTGCCAAAATTCTTTCAGTGGCCTTATTTTTGGATTGACGAAAACTGCCGTGAATAGAAACAACAGCGTAATCCAAATAATCAAAACCTTTTTCAGGCATGGCTAAGCTCCCATCCGGACGAATATCAATTTCCAAGCTATTGAATAAATAAACTGTACGAGTAAGTTTTTTGTTCGAGGACTTAAATTGTTCGACAGTATCTTTTTTTCTCTTCAATATGTTAATAATTTGTTTTTCGGTGTGTTTGCTTATACTCGGATTATGTTCTGCTATTCCCACATATTGGTAACCCATTTCTTTTGCTTTAACTACTATTTCTTTTATTGAGGCGCTTCCCAAATCATGGCTTGGTTCTATAGGATAATTTGAGTGAATGTGTAAATCTCCTTTAATTTCTTTTAGTTTTATTAGTTTTGGTATTTGCCCCTTTTGAGCTGCTTCAATCTCGCCCGCATCTTCTCTTAGTTCTGGGGGTATCCATTCCAAGCCTAGCTCTTTATAGAATTTTTCTTCGGTATCATATTTTTTCACACTCTTTTTACTCTTAATTCCGTATTCAGAAAGGCTCAAACCCTTTTTTTGAGCAATTTCTCTTAAATGAATATTATGTTGTTTTGAGCCCGTGTAATGCTGTAATAAAGCTCCATAAGCTTCAGGAGCCATTGTTTTAAGGTCAATTTGACGATTATCTCTGGTAACAATTCTGGCAGTATTGCCTCCAGCAGCAACAACCTCTTTTATTTTCGGATAACGACAAAAGTGCTTTATAACTTCACCAGGTTTTTTGGTGGCAACACCAAAATCTAAGTCACCCACGGTGGCGGCTCGTCTTCTCATGCTACCCAGTGGATCGATTCGCTTGATATGGGGACATTGCTTCATATAATCAATCATCTCTTTGGCTAACTCGCCAGCAAAAGGTAAAGTCATTCTTTGACCTTCCTTACCTCTTTTGCCAACATCTCCTAATCCTTCAAGAATGGCTTTTTCTGATTCCTCGGCAAAACCTTCAATTTGGCGAATTTGCCCAGCCTTAGCAGCCTTTTTTAGCCTATTTATCGCCCCTTTCGATGAGGTAATTTTTAATTCTTTGCTTAACTTATAAGCCGTTTTGGCGCCAACACCAGGAATTTTTAAAAACTCAAACATGGCTGGGGGAAACTCCCCCATAACTTTTTCGAAGTGTTTTGCTTTACCAGTGCGGAAGAGTTCATCAAGATAGGCAGCAATTGATTTGCCCACTCCCGGAAGAGTTTCTAACTTATTGTCATCCCAAAGGTCTTTAAGACTGCTGGTTGCGTGTTCGACTGATGCCGCTGCTTCTTCATAAGCCTTGACCCTAAATTGCTGGTCGCCTTTTATTTGATAAGCTGTTGCCATGCCTTTAAGCAATTGAGCAATCTCTTGATTACTCATTTTTTTACTCATTTTCATGGTAGGTCAATAATATCATATCGATTGACTAAGGAACAGTAATTTGCTACTATAGGCAAGGTGGGGCTGTAGCTCAGTCGGATTAGAGCGTCTGCCTGTCACGCAGAAGGTCGCGAGTTCGAGTCTCGTCAGCCCCGCTAAAATTTATCTACTCCTGCCAAATACTGCCTAGAAAGGAGGTTTTTGTCTAAAAGTAATGAACAACGGCAGATTAAAAAGACTTCTAAAAAGTATTAAACTTAACGAATCCACTATCAGTATGATTTTAGGCGCCCTGGTGATAATTGTTGTTGGGGCTTTAATTTTTAATTACTTCAGGGGTGTCGAGCGCCCTAAAGAAGAGGAATTAAAACCTCCAGAAGAAATAAAACTAGTTGAAGAGGAAGGAAAACTAGTTCCCGAAGGGCTTCCAATTAGCTATCAAGTTCAGAAAAGCGATGACCTTTGGACAATTGCTGAAAAATTTTATGGCTCCGGTTATAATTGGGTTGATATTGCTCGAGAAAATCAGCTTAGCAATCCCAATCTGATTTACGTTGACCAAAAACTGACCATTCCTCGGGCAGCAGTCATTAAACCACTAGCGGCTGAGATGACTGTCTTTGGTCCGGTAATAGAAGGTAATCAGTATGTGGTTGAAAAAGGAGACCATTTATGGGGAATTGCGGTTAGAGCTTATGGTGATGGATTTCAGTGGACTGAATTAGCTCAAGCAAATAAGATTGCTAATCCTGATATTATTAATCCGGGAGATATTTTAACAATTCCGAGATAGTCTGTTCAGAAAGAGATTTTGAACAGATGGTATAGGTGCGGTGGTAGTTCAGTTGGCAGAACATCTGCTTCCCAAGCAGAAGGTCGGGGGTTCAACTCCCCCCCACCGCTCTGTCTGCTGGCGTAGCTCAGTGGTAGAGCAATCGCTTCGTAAGCGGTGGGTCGGCAGTTCGAATCTGCCCGCCAGCTCATGGTTCGAAGATCAAGACTAACAAGAAAACAAGAAGCAAGAAATATCCGCCAAGCCGTGTTTTACATCTTCCTCACTTTGGCGCTGGCTTTTGTTTTGGTTTTTGTTGGCATTCCTTTGTTAATCAGAATGGCCATTTTTCTAGGCAATATTAGAGGCAGTTCAAAACTTCCAGAACAAGCTGACACTATTCCTCCTTCACCACCAAGAATCGTTGTTCCTTTTGAGGCAACTAACAGCGCCCAATTTTCTCTTAAAGGATATTCTGAACCAGGGGCATCTATCAAAGTCTTTAATTCCGGGTTGTCTTTTGGCGAAACGGTGGTTGATAGTGAAGGCTCTTTTGCCATTGAAAATTTGAAACTAACCGCAGGGAGAAATGAAATTACTGCCGTGGCTCAAGATGCTGCCGGGAATGAAAGTCAATCCTCAATGCCAGCAATTGTTGATTATGATACCACCCCACCGGATTTAGAGATTACTCACCCAGAAGAAGGAGAAACGATTACTGGATTTGAGAGCGAAATCACTATAGAAGGCAAAACCGAAGAAGGAGGAATTAAAGTCAGTGTTAACGACCGTTTAGTTATTGTTAGTCCTGAAGGAGGCTTTAGTTATCAATATTCTTTAAAAGAGGGTGAGAATACTTTTAAAATCATTGCCATAGATAAAGCTGGCAATCAAACGGAAAAAGAACTGAAGGTTAATTACTCTCCTTAATGCAACCGTATCTAAATGAATATAAAATTGGGTTATTCTACTGGCGTCTTCTACGCATATAATATTCCTCTAAAAGAAAAAGTTAAATATATCCTAAATATTCAAAAGGACGCCATCGAGGTAATCTTTCAAAAAAAGAAAGAATTGCTGGAAGCTTTCGACAAAGATACTGTCAGTATGATAAATAAATTCAAATATCGCTCGCTCCATGTTCCTGTCAGAAAGGCCAGATATCCTAGCAAAAAAACTGAATGGCTAATAGATAACTTACTGCTTCTTACAAAGAAACTAAACCCTAATGTGGTTGTTTTTCACCCAAACCTAATAGATAATTTTGATTGGATCAATCAGAAATTTGGCAGTTTTCTAGCTTTTGAAAATACAGATGTAAAGACAAACTATGGGAAATCCATTAAAGACTTAGAAGACACCTTTACAAAATCTCCCCAAGCTAAATGGGTATTCGATGTTAATCATCTTTACACGAATAACAAAACAATGAGTAGGGCTAACCAATACTATCAAAAATTTAAAAAAAGGCTTTGTCACTATCATTTAAGCGGCTATGGGGGTTTTCACGATTGCCTCTGTTTAACTCGAGAAGACATTATCCTCAAAGGAATCATTGATTATTCTAAGCCAATTATAAGCGAGGGGGCAGCCAAAAATATGAAAGAAATAATCCAGCAAGAACATCGTTATATTTTGAAAAAACTAAAAAAACTGACACCTTAGGAAAAGCTTCATATTTCACAAGCAAGCCAAAAGAACCACTAACCAGCCCATTATCCAGGGATAGAACAAAGAATTAAGAAAAAAAGAGTGGGCAAAAATTGCTCCAAAGCTGGCTAAACAGATTACGCCAATCACTTTCTTTCTTTGGTTAAGAGCGAGAAATCCTGCGCTTGCCAAAAGCCAGAGGTAAGCAACTAAACCAAAGATTCCTGTTGTTACTAAAACAAAAAGCAAGCTGGAATCAACTCCTGCTCCAGCGTGAGTTTCTTGCCAAGTTTCTTCTTCAAGAAAACCATAATCTCTTTGAACATAACGATAGGCATTAAAACCCACTCCTAAAACGGGATGTTCTTTTATAATTATGGTTGCCTTTTGCCAACTCTGGAAACGGTCAAAGATGGAATAAGTTCTTGTTAGTTTCCCGCCCTCACCTTTTGGTTGGGGTAAGATGGTTAAAGACAAAAAAAGAATAAGGGCGGCAATAAAAAACAACTTTAGATTCTTTCTTAACCAAGAGATTATTCCCATGGCCACAATAAAAGCTAAATAAGAGCTGCGGGAGTGGGTTAAGACCATGGCTGCGTAGGTAATTGCTCCTGCCAGAATTAGCCATTGATTGTCTTTATTTTTTAAAAGGAAGTTAATCAGAATAATCAGGGTTAAAACAAGAATTAAGCCAGTAAAGCCTGGGTCAAGAAAAGTGGAAACCAAACGATAAAAGTGAGGATCCCAGTGGAGAAATTCCAAGGGTTTTAAATTGGGCCAGAGAAAATATTGAACAAAGCCAAAAAGAGCAATCGCCACTCCAATGATCATTAGAAAATTCAACAGGTTTGAATTCTTGAAAAGGCGTTTTTTAACATCAAATAAAACAAAGTAAAGCCCAGCGTAAGCCAACCAACGGATTAAGTAAAGGCCAGCAATGATTACTTCCCTATTCGATAGTAGGGGACTGGCAAATCCAAGAGAAAGGAGACAAATAACAGCGAATAAAAAAATGGGAAAAGCTAAAGGCGGTAATTGATATTTCTTTTTTTTCACACCAAACCGCCATATCCCCCATAAGAACAAAAGCAAAGCTAAAACAATATCCGTCATGTAAAGATGGACTTCGGGTCCAATAAAAGAAAGGGGAATTCTTGCTAACTGCCCAAAAGGAAAAAGAACCAGATAAGTAAAAAAGAGTCCTTCAATTAATTTAATCATTAATAAAAATCTCCGTAGCGATAAAGTTTAACTTTAGTTTTCTCATTTTCATACAAGAGTTCAAGGTCGCCATATTGTTCTGGTAAGTCAATTTCCTTAACTAAAATGTGGGTGAAATAGGTTCCTGGTTTAGCCCAAGACTGATGAACAAAAGGAAAGTCAACATAATAAAGATTATGAATATTATAAATTAAAACCAAGTCTTTTTCTTTAACGTTTTCTTTAAAAAAGCCATCAACATCATAAAAATCACCATAATCAAAATTCAA
>CAYFXA010000013.1:0-6644 GCA_964347135.1 uncultured Gammaproteobacteria bacterium
GTTTTCCCAAAAAGCTTTGAATAATGCATTGAGAACCATTATAACCAAGAAATACAAAGAAGAGCAAGCCTAAAACGGTAAGATTGAGCGAAGCTTAGAACCTAAGGAAGTCGTTTCAACCAAACGACTAATATCATTGGCGGTTACCAAAATAATCAAGAAAATTAAAACCGCCATGCCAATAAAATTTACCCAATGTTCAACCTGAGGCTTCGGTCTCTTCCTCATCACTATTTCATAACCAATGAAAATCAATCTCCCTCCATCCAAAGCCGGAAAAGGCAAAATATTGATCACCGCTAAATTAACTGATAAAACGCCAACGAATTGGAGAATCGTCAGGATACCACTCCGAGCAACCGTTGAAGTAATTTGTAAAATCCCTACTGGCCCAGCTATTTCCCGAGGAACCTCACCTTTGGTAATTAAATTCCCCAACATTCTCCCCAGACCCTGCCCCACCAAACCCGTCCAAGCAAAAGCCTCTTTAAAACCTTCAATCGTTCCGTAAAAAGGCATTTGCCAAAAAGGATATTTTTTCATTTCCATATCACTAATAACTATTCCCAGTGCCCCCTCCCCTTCTGGTGGTTCTTCCCTTGGCGTAGCAAAAAAAGTTAATTCTTCCCCTTCCCTTTTGACTTCAATCGCAACCTCCTTACCTTTTTCCTGGTCTAATATCTCAATAAGTTGATTGGCGTCTTTTATCATTACATCATTGACACTAAGAACCACATCTTCCTCCTGAAACCCTGCCAACATTCCCGGAGCACCTTCAATTAAACCAACTATCCTGACTTCATCCGTTTTTGTGGGAATGCCAGCAGATGAGTAAACAATCGAAAAACAAACAATCGCTAAAATGAAATTGGCTAACACCCCAGCCACAATAACACTCGTTCTAGCTCTTTTTGACTTTGTCCAAAAAGCATCTCCCAAAGAAAATCTTGGTCTTTTACTCGTTTCCTCAAGCTCCTCTCCGTAAAGTTTGACAAACCCACCAAACAGTATCCAATTAATTGAATAAACGGTATCCCCAATCTTCTTAGCCAACATTCTTGGCGGATAACCCAAACCAAACTCTTCTACTTTAATACCCGCTTTCTTGGCAACTAAGAAATGTCCAAGTTCATGAACCAAAACAAGAAGTGATAAAACAAAAAGAAAAACGATAATTGTTAGTAACATAATCTATAATTATTTTACTACTCGAAAAAACTCTTTCAATATTAAGTCAGGATCAACTCTAATTACTTTCTTCCCCTCTTCTTCTAACTTTCTTAAGTTTTTTTCGTCTTCTGTTAGCCATTTTTCCCTGTTCTCCAGGGCTCTTTTAGCCTCTGCCTCGCTCCTAGGGCCTTCTTTTGTAAGCAACCCTTTTTCTCTCCATGCTTTTACTCTTTCTTCCCAATATCGAGTATAATCTTCAGGAGAAGGACTGGTGTAAATTATTAAATCAAAGCTCCCCAATTCTTCATCCAAAAACTTTCTTATAGCTTCTCTCTCTGATTTTTCTGCTGCCTCTGTATCTAGCTTTTCTATTCGGGCTTCAAGTGCGTCGGGAATGCCGGAAAAGGCATTGACATTTTCCACGACACAAACATCAGCTGGCGGCAGGTCTCTCTGGTCATAGTAATCTCTATTTACCCCTAAAACTTCCCACTTTTTTGGTGAAAATTGCCTTGATAGTTCCTGCGCTAAAGTCCCTGCTACAGTGCTTTTCCCCGAAACTCCCAAGCCAGTGACCAGAATCTGAATCGGAGGTTCTTTTGATTCTATAACTTCTTTAATGGGTTGAACAAATTCTTTTACTACTTCTGGGTCAAATTTCTCAAAAGCCGCCTGAAAACTGCCATAATTTTCTTTGAGACCTCCAAAAATCTTCTGCATTTTTTGGTAAGCCTCTCCATAAGTCAACCCCTCCCATTCTTTAATGGCACGAAGATAGTTGGCCTCATCGTGTGCTTCATCAACATCATCGATTTGCCTTTCAGACGTCCTTCTCCCTAGAGATTCTTCTGTAAAAGTTTCTTCTACCATAGTTTATTTAAATCTTCAGCACACTATTAATAATTTCCTTTCTCTGATTTAAAATGTCAATCAAATTGAAAACACTTTTGTGAGCAAAATCGACATTCTTTTTATTTTTCACTTTTAAAGTTTTTCTGTCAATCGATCCTAAACAAAAGGAAATTGCTCGCTCGAGAATACCAAACTCGATTGTTTGAAGAAGATGTTTTCTTTCTAAAAGCGTCAATGTTCTTTTAGTTTGATAGCCACCAATCAAAGCCTGAAAGTTTTTTTGACTCCATTCTATCCAGTCATTAACAAAACACCAACCTCTGATACTTTGGCCTAAATCAAGAACCAAATAACCAAAATAAGACCGGTCGAAATCAATAATACAAACAATTTTATCGCCTTGCCAAATGACATGGCGTTTCCCCAAATCCTCATGAATCATCCCTCTTGGTAAAGATTTTGGAAAATCCATTGAAGAAAGCATTTTTTCTATCTTTTTGATAAATTTTTCTTTATCCGGAAAATTACTTTTCAAAATAATCTTTTTATTCTCCGGAAAATATTTCTTGGTATTCTCGGGCCCCCACGAATGCACTCTTTTATGCTTTGTCTTATAGCCAGAGATTAAAGAGTGAAACCACCCAAGTGTTTCTCCAAACTGCCGCACCCTTTCTAAATTTGGGTTTAAACTCACTTCTCCCTCTTCAAACTTACGAAGATAACCAAATTGATTTCTCCAAGAAATAACTCTGTTGTTGTCTTTCTTTTTAATTGGAGTGGGGACCGGAAAATTGCTGGCTAGTAGATAATCAATTAGCTCAAGCTCGGCTTCTATTTCATCTTTTGATCGCCACCTTGGATTTCTGACGCCTCCAGAAGGGCAAAGTCTTAAAAGGTATTTACCCCTACTGGTCCCAATTAGAAAAGCAATGTTTCCGCTTGTTTTTTGTGAAGAAATTTTCTCGATGTTTCCTATGTCAAAAGAATTAAAAATTTCCTGTAAGTCTTTAGGGGTTGGTTTCACAGTTTTCTAGCTTACTTTTTAAACCGTCAACAACTGTTTTTCCTTCTGATGCCCAATTTCACTAATTTTTTGATTAAATTCATCCGTAATCTCTTGCAATTCTTTTTCCCTTCTAAATTTCTCATCTTCAGAAATCTCTTTGTTTTCAAAAGATTGGCGGATTTCCTGCATCTTGTTTTGGCGAATCTGACGAACAGCCATTCGAGCGGCTTCCAATTTTTGCCCCAAAAGCTTAACCAATTCTTTTCTTCTCTCTTCATTAAGAGGAGGAATAGTAATCCGAATTACCTCTTCATCAATCACTGGTGACAAACCCAATTCTCGGTCTAAAGCCAGGGCTTTTTCAATATTCTTAATGATTGTCTGGTCAAAAGGGGTAACCACGAGTTGGTTTGGTTCCGGAGAGGTAATTGTTGCCAACTCCACTAAAGGCATTTTCGTTTCATAAGCCTCAACCTGAATTTGCTCTATTAAAGCTGGCGTTGCCCTTCCCACTTTCAAACCAACCAAGTCCTGGCGCAAAAACTCCAGCGCCTTTATCATTTTGTCTCGAACGTCATCCACTTTACTCTCCTAATTCAAATCGAGCAATTCTTCTAACAACAATATTCTCTCCAGTTTTGCCAATTACTTCCTTAACCAAAGAGTCAATCTTTGTTTTTTCATCCCGAATCCAAGGTTGTTTGAGTAGCTCTTTAACATTTTTAGGATTCATGGCAGCTACCTGCATTGCTAACTCATGAGCTAATTTTTTAAACTCATCAGTTTTAGCCACAAAATCAGTTTCACACAAAAGCTCAACTACGCCAACAATCTTGCCGCCATTGTGGGCATAAACCTCAATCAAACCTTGTTTAGTCTCTCGACCAGCTCTTTTACTTGCGGCTTCAATCCCTTTTTTCCTAAGCCATGCTTCAGCCTTTTTCATATCACCACCTGACTCCTCAAGAGCCTGACGACAAGCCATTACTCCGGCTTTTGTTTTTGCCCGAAGTTTTTTAATTTGCTCTGTGGTTATCTTTTTCATTTTTCTCATCTGCGAATATGTCCAGCTTCCTTATATGATGGAGCAGGCAGAAAAAGAAGCCGACCCCATCTCAGCCTCCACACCGGGGGAGGCTTCATTTTTTCTCTTTTTTTGCTTTTTTCTCCCAAGTTCCCTTACCTTTAGCAGCCGCCTCCCCAATAACAGAAACAATCAATTTAATCGTCCCCACCGCGTCATCATTAGCTGGTATTACATAGTCTACCAAATCAGGGTCAGAATTAGAATCAACAACCGCCACAACCTTAACCCCTTTCCGATTAGATTCCTTAACGGCTATCTCCTCTGTTTTAGTATCCACCACAAAAATAACAGCGGGCAAATCTTTTAATCCAACTAATCCACCAAGTTTCTTTTCTAAACTATTAATCTCTCGATCAAGTAATAATTGTTCCCTTTTAGTATATTTTTTGTACTCCCCTTTTTCTTTTTTCTCTTTCATTTCCAAAAGTCGTTCAATTCTCTTTTTTATTTCTTCCCAATTAGTAATCGTCCCTCCCAGCCATCTTTGATCAACAAAAAGCATCCCTGCTTTTTTCGCTTCTTCCCTAATAATCGCTTGGGCTTGGCGTTTGGTACCCACAAAAATTATTTGACCTCCACTAGCAGCAGTTTCTTTAATAAAATCGGCTGCCTTTTCCAAACCTTCTTTTGTTTTAGCCAAATCAAAAATATGAACCCCATCGCGAACGCCAAATAAATAATCCTTCATCTTGGGATTCCAGCGACGTGCCTGATGACCGAAATGAGCTCCGGCTTCCAGCAAATCCTTAAGCGAAACTTTTGTTGCCATGATTGATAGTTTCCTTAAACCTCTATCCGGAAGGAGCAGTCAGGAAACTTCGTTCCGGATATGTGTAATGGCTTAATTTTACCACAAAGACTAGGGTTTCACAAGGTTGTTAGTTCCATTGAGAACTTTTTCTACCTTGTCTTTTAACTCCCCAAGATATTTTTCGTTTTCGATGTGGGGTATGTTTGCCCGAACATTTTCTAAAGCACCATAAACAGCGGCTGTTGCCAGCTCGATGGCACAAAAAGCATCAGAACGAAGATTTTGATTGCCATGTTCAGAAACAAAACAAGCCATTTTAAGCACTTCAAGCGATTTTTGGGCTGTTTCTAAAGGCACTTCAGCTGCTTTTTGAACGGCTTCTTGACTCCCCTTTGTTTTAACCACCTTCAGATAAGCCTTTTTATCCTCATCAGCTAATTTAAAGAGTTCCATTTGAAGCTTAGTTGCCTGCTTGTTTAATTCCTTAAACTGCTTTTCCACGTCTTTGTATTTATCCTTCCCAAGAGTAAAAATACATACCTTAGATGCCAAAGAAGCTGCCATTGCCCCAGCCAATGCCGAGGCACTCCCCCCTCCAGGAGCAGGTTTTTTTGAGGACAAATCGTTGAGAAATTTCTTCATTTTTTTAATCTTTCTTCTAAAATCTGATTATTTTTAAAACCAATGAGCTCTAACTCTGCCAAATCTATCCCTTTTAATGCCGCTCTGGGAACCATACCATAAATTTCCGAACCCAAAACCTTAATCCCTCGTTTCTCCGCTTCTGTTTTAGCTTTCCGAAAAACAATATCCATGTTAGTTTTTTCAAAATCACAAAGGTTAATTGAAACCTGAACAAAACCCTTATCTTTTATTTCAAAACCCAAAGCCTTAACCGCTGGAAAACCACCGTCTTTTTCTCGAATTAACTTAGCAATCTCTCTGGCAATCTGAACATCCTTTGTATCTAAATTAACATTATAAGCAATCAAAAATTTTCTTGCCCCAATCACCATTGCCCCAGCAGTGGAATGCATTTTCGCTGGTCCAAAATCAGGCTTTCTATCAGGATTATTAATTTCTTTTTTCAAACCTTCGTAATCACCTTTTCTCACATTAGCCAAATTAACCCTATCTGGTTTTGTTGCCGCTGCTTCATATAAATAAACAGGAATTTTCAATTCGTCACCAACTTTTTTCCCTAATCTCTTGGCCAATCCCACGCATTCATCCATGGTCACATTGGCAACAGGAATAAAAGGAACAACATCAGTGGCTCCAACCCGAGGATGCTCACCCTGATGCTTTTCCATGTCAATCAATTTAGTTGCTTTTAAAATCATTGCCCAAACAGCCTCAAAAACCGCTTCTGGCTCACCAACTAAAGTAACTAAAGAGCGATTGTGGTCTTTATCCCATTCCACATCCAAAACTTTAACCGCTTTCCTACCCCGAGCAACATCAGCAATACTATTAATAATGTCTTTCCTTCTTCCCTCAGAAAAATTAGGAACACACTCAATAATCTTGTTCATATGGGAATATTATACAATATTTTTTTGAAGCTAACCTGGCTCTAACCTCTTTTCACTTTTTCAACCCTAACGCTTTTTATTGGACCACATATTCTCCATCTTCTATTAATTCTTGTTATTTCAACCTCCATTACCGGATTTCTTCCAACATCTCCATGATGACCCGCCTCAAAACTGTTGCCCACAAATATATCCTCTTCTGATACAACCAGAGGCATTTGAATGTCACCTTCAAATTTCACT